>JADFYM010000022.1 GCA_015233035.1 Magnetococcales bacterium | reverse complement strand
CAGGGGCAGAGCCCCTGCAAGGAGTGTACCCCTTCCGGGGCTTCGCCCCGAACCCCACCAGGGCTCTGCCCTGGACCCGCCAGGGGGATGATCCCCCTGGACCCACAACCATTTTTCAGAACCCATCGAATCAGCTCGGTTGAGCCACTAGAGTATCTGCTGAACCATTTTTTCTTTGCTGGCGTTTGCGGATAGGCGATGGACAGTCACCGGATAAAGTCTGCTCAGATTATGTATAGTTCAAGACGGAGTGGGAAATGAACCAAACCGCAACAGACCCGGTCCTGACGATCTGTGTCATTTCCTACAATCGCGGTCGCCGGGCTTTGCAATTGGTGACCGCAACGCTGCCGGATATGGACGATGACTGGGAACTGCTCGTCTTGAACAATGCTTCTCCGGCGGAGCAGACGTTCTATGACCAGATTGAGGCGATGGCCGCAACCGATCCCAGGTTGAGCTATGTCTGCCATGCCGCCAACCGCGAATACCACGGCAATTATCTAGCCTGCTTTGACCATGCCCGCGCACCCTGGTTCATGCTCTGCAGCGACGAAGATTTGCCCCGTCTCCCATCGATGCGGAACTTGTTGCCCCTCCTGCAAGCGCAAGACAATCTCTGCGTTTTGCGCGGTTCCATTGTCCCGGAAGAGGGTGCCAGACCGCAAAACGCCATTATCTGGCCGGAAAACCGCTATGCCGCAGGCTCCGAAGCCTTGTTGCATTATGGTATGCTTAACAACTATATTTCGGGCACCTTTTATAACCGTGCGCTGGCACAAGAGAAAGGGCTGGTGGAGCGGTTGCGCCAGGGCATCGACGGACAGCGCATCTATGCCCACCTGTACTTTGAACTGCTCGCCGCCAGTCAATGTGATGTCATGACCACACCCGAGGTGGTCATCACCGAAGGGCAACCGCAATTCCTGACCGATGCCACCGCTGCCGTGCCGATGCGTTATCAACCCCCCTACTCCTTCGGCAGTCGGATTGATCAAATCATTGTCCTGCGCGACGCCCTCATCGAAGCGGTCGGTCTGGTGCACGAACCCTTCGATCTGGATCTTTTTCTTCGGATGTATCTGCGCCTGTGCGAAAAATATTTCCGCCTGGTCTCCCTCGTCAACAGGCCCCTTTACCAGAATCATGCCCTCCATCTGGAATTGCTGCAAAAAAGTCTGCTCTATGTCTGCACCGCTGGCATCAGTTGCTATCCGGCGGTGGAACCCTATCGCGCAAAAATGATTGAAGAGATTACCAAAATTTTCTTTCGCTACCAGCCTGCACCCCGGAACGCGGGGGATGCCACCCCCGCCCCGTGAGGGAAAAACGGCTGTTACACAGGATTTCGGATGGGAAGGACGACTCATGGACACTGATTTCTGGCGCGGTCGGCGCGTCTTTTTGACGGGACATACGGGATTCAAGGGCTCGTGGCTCTCCCTCTGGTTACACACCCTGGGAGCCAACGTGAGCGGTTATGCCCTGGCCCCCCCCACGCATCCCAGCCTTTTTGCGCTGTGCCGTCTGGATCAACTGCTGGACTCGACCATCGCCGATGTGCGGGATGCCGGGGCATTGCAGGCCGCCATGCGCCGGGCCGAGCCGGAAATCATCTTGCATCTGGCGGCGCAACCGTTGGTCCGCACCTCATACCAAATACCGGTCGAGACCTATGCCACCAATGTCATGGGCACCGTCCATCTGCTGGAAGCGGCCCGACAAACGCCTTCGGTTCGGGCCATTTTAAACATCACCACAGATAAATGTTATGAAAATCGGGAATGGCATTGGGGCTATCGAGAGAATGAACCATTGGGCGGCCATGATCCCTATTCCAGCAGCAAGGCCTGTTCGGAACTGGTCACGGCGGCCTATCGCAACTCTTTTTTCCCGCCCCAGGCCTACGCGCAGCATGGCGTTGCGTTGGCATCGGCGCGGGCGGGCAATGTCATTGGGGGGGGGGATTGGGCCATGGATCGTTTGATTCCCGACTGCCTGCGGGCCTTGCTCGATAAAAAGGCGGTTTTGATACGCAATCCGCACGCCATTCGCCCCTGGCAGCATGTGTTGGAGCCTTTGTACGGTTATCTGTTGCTGGCGCAACGGTTGGTTGAGGAGGGTACGCGCTGGGCAGAGGCGTGGAATTTTGGTCCCCGCGAGGAGGATGCACAGCCGGTCGAAGCCATTGTGCGTCGCCTGTGTACCCTCTGGGGCGAGGATGCCACCTGGTTGCTGGATGGTCAGAGCCATCCGCATGAGGCGACGTATCTCAAGCTGGACTGTTCCAGGGCCTGCACGCTGTTGGGCTGGCAACCGCGTTGGCGGCTGGACCGGGCATTGGCGGCCATTGTGGCCTGGACCAAGGCCTATCAGGACGGTCGGGATATGCGTGTTGTCTGTTGGGAGCAGATAGAGGAGTACAGGGGGGCATAAAGCAGATCCCGCCGATGCACATATTGTTATGGTGATTACAAAATCCGAAGCATATTGTACAGTTATAGGGGTCCAGGGGGATTATCCCCCTGGTGGGGTCCAGGGGCAAAGCCCCTGGTGGGGTCGGCCTTGATCATCGTTTCGTCCACGAACTCTCCTGGATGCCCGCCTGCGCGGGCATGACGGGAATGGGTATGACAACGACATTCGCTCGTCATTCCCGCGCAGGCGGGAATCCAGGTAAACAACTCCTCCACCCTGGGCTCAATAATCCGTCATTCCCGCGCAGGCGGGAATCCAATGACCGCGTGCAATATAGCAACATCTTATTGACCGTCATTCCCGCGCAGGCGGGAATCCAGGGTTCTGACTGGAATGGCCGAAACGATGATCAAGGCCGTGGGGTCCGGGGCCAAGCCCCGCGAGGCGCGTGTTATCAACCCCTTGGGGGCTTCGCCCCCAAACCCCCACCAGGAGGGGATAATCCCCTCCTGGACCTCCCTGCCACTTAATATTGTCCACCCCTGGGTTTGGATAAAACCGGGTTGACCTGCCCGGCGAGAATGGGTATGCTCCAAGGGTGGCGTTGGCAGGTATCAAATATTCTGTCACCGAATGAAAAGACTTTAAACCGGGCATCATGCGGTTCGGCCAGTGGAGTAAAATAAAAGTGAGCCTTATTGTACAAAAGTATGGTGGCACCTCCGTGGGTTCCATCGAGCGGATTCGGGCCGTGGCCACCAAGGCCGTAGCGGCACACCGGGCTGGCCATCAGGTGGTGGTCACGGTTTCCGCCATGTCGGGCGAGACCAACCGTCTGGTCAGCCTGATCGAAGGGGTCTCTGACCGCTATAACAAACGGGAATATGATGTCGTCGTCTCGGCGGGAGAACAGATCTCCATCGGTCTGCTCGCCATCGCGATCAATGCGCTGGGAGTCAAGGCCCGTTCCTATCTGGGCTGGCAGGTGCGCTTTCTGACCGATTCCATCCATTCCAAGGCTCGCATTCGGGAGATCGAAGGATTCCGCATCCGGGAGGATCTGGAAAAAGGTCATATTGTGGTCATTGCCGGTTTTCAGGGCGTAGACGAAGCAGGCAACATTACCACGCTGGGTCGGGGCGGTTCGGACACCTCGGCGGTGGCCCTGGCGGCCGCCCTGCATGCGGATTGGTGCGATATTTACACCGATGTCGATGGGGTGTATACCAGCGATCCGCGCATTGTCACCTCGGCCCGTCGCCTGGACCGCATCTCTTACGATGAAATGCTGGAATTGGCCTCTCTGGGTGCCAAAGTGTTACAAACCCGGTCGGTGGAACTGGCCAAAAAATATAAAGTACCGTTGCGTGTCCTCTCCTCGCTGCAAGAGGGAGGAGGCACCCTGCTGACAGAGGAAGACGAACTCATGGAAAAGGTTATTGTATCCGCCATCACCAACAGTCGGGATGAGGCCAAGATTACGGTCCTGGGCGTCCCGGACCGGCCCGGCGTGGCCGCCACCATTTTTGGTGCGCTGGCCGAAGCCAACATTAACGTGGATATGATCATCCAGAATATTTCCGAAAGCGGCGAAACCGACATGACCTTTACGGTCCCGAGGGGCGATTACCAGCACGCCCTGGAAACATTGGCCATCCCGGTCAAACAGATTGCGGCCAGAGAGATCAAAGGCGATCCCACCATTGCCAAGGTGTCGGCGGTAGGGGTGGGAATGCGCTCTCATGCCGGTGTGGCCCAGCGCATGTTCAAGGCCCTGGCCGCCGATGGCATCAATATTCAGATGATCTCCACCTCTGAAATCAAGATTTCGGTCATTCTGGCGGAAAAATATATGGAGTTGGCGGTGCGTACCCTCCACGATGCCTTTGAACTGGATAAGGATGCGGGGGATCGTGTCATCGCGCGTTGAGCCGGTCATCCTCCTGGACACCACGCTGCGGGATGGCTCCCAAAGCGAGGATGTCCTCTTTTCCGTAGTGGACAAGGTGCGGATTGCCGAACGGCTGGACGCCATCGGGATCGATTTTATCGAGGGGGGCTGGCCCGGAGCCAATCCCACCGACGATGACTTTTTCCAGGAGATCAAGCGGCACCCCTTGCGGCACAGCCGGGTGGTCGCCTTTGGTTCCACCAAACGCTCCCTGACGACGGTGGAGACGGATCCCGTGCTGGAAGGATTGTTGCGCACCGAAACCGGCGTGATCACCCTGTTCGGCAAATCCTGGACGCTGCATGTCACCGATGCGCTGGGTATCACGCTGGAAGAGAACCTGGATCTCATCCATGATTCAATCCGCTATCTCAAAGAACGGGTTGACACAATATTTTTTGATGCCGAGCATTTTTTTGATGGGTTCAAGGCCGATCCCCGGTATGCCCTGCAAGTCTTGCAGACCGCCGAAGAAGCGGGAGCCGATTGTTTGATCCTGTGCGACACCAACGGCGGTTGTCTGGTCCCGGAGATTACGCACATCACCCAGCAGGTGACGCTCCTGCCGTCTGCCACCCGTATACCGTGGGGCATTCATTGTCACAATGATGCCGGTTTGGCGGTGGCCAACACCCTGGCAGCGGTCACCATGGGCGCGACCCATGTGCAAGGCACGATCAATGGCATCGGGGAACGCTGTGGCAATGCCAATCTGACCTCCGTGTTGCCCAATCTGCTCCTCAAGATGGGCCGGACCACCCAGGCGGTCTCTCCTGCAAAACTCACACAATTGACCAGTTTGAGCCGTTTTGTGGATGAAATTGCCAATCGTTTGCCGCACAAAAACCAGCCCTTTGTCGGAGCCTCGGCCTTTGCCCACAAGGGAGGCATCCATGTCTCGGCGGTGTTGCGCAATACGTTGACCTACGAGCATATTCGTCCTGAAGAGGTGGGCAATCAACAAAGAATTTTAATCTCGGACCAGTCCGGGCGCAGCAATTTGCTCGTCAAACTGGCAGAATTTGGTATCATGGGTCTGGATGCTCAGGATCCGCGCCTGAGTGGCCTGTTGGAAGAGATCAAGGCCTTGGAGCACCGGGGATTGCAGTTTGCCGGAGCCGAGGCCTCGTTCGAGTTGCTGGCCTTGAAGGCATTTGGCAAGCTGCCCGATTATTTTCAACTGCTCGGGTTTCGAGTCATTGACGAACGCCGCATCCGTGCCAACAATGAACGCACCATGGGATCCGAGGCGACGGTCAAATTGTTGCTGGGAGAACGGACCATTCATTCGGTCGGTGAAGGAGCGGGTCCGGTGGATGCCCTGCATACGGCCTTGCGCCATGCCCTGGAAGGGTGTTATCCACAGATCAACGCGATGCACCTGGTGGATTACAAGGTGCGTATTCTGAGCGGTGGTGGTACCGATGCCAAGGTGCGGGTATTGACGGAATGGCATGATGGCCAGCGGGACTGGGGAACGGTGGGCGTTTCGGACCATATCACGGCGGCCTCCTATGATGCCATCGTGGATGCAGTGTATTTCAAGTTGTACAAGGACGGTATTTCCCCCAGTGGGGAAAAACAGATCGGGGTTGTTGCCATTTGATGGGAGGTTCCTGACCAATGAAGAAAGTAGAGGCCATCATCAAACCATTCAAGTTGGATGATGTAAAAGAGGCTTTGGCAGAAGTGGGCATTCAGGGCATTACGGTCTCCGAGGTGCGGGGATTTGGGCGGCAAAAGGGGCATACGGAACTCTATCGTGGAGCCGAATATGTGGTGGACTTTTTGCCCAAGTTGAAAATAGAGGTGGTGTTGCCCGACGAGTTGGTGGATCGTGCGGTCAAGGCCATCGAGCAGGCGGCGCGCACTGGTCGGATTGGTGATGGGAAAATTTTTATCACCAACGTCGAAGGTGTGGTCCGTATTCGCACGGGCGAACGGGATGGCAATGCCCTGTAGGGTCCAGACACCTGTTTGCGGGGGTCCGGGGGGGATCATCCCCCCCGGTAGGGTCCAGGGGCAAAGCCCCTGGTGGGGGCATGGGGGCGAAGCCCCCACCCAAAGGCATCCCTGACCCCCATGCCCACACCCGCCTGGGGCACGACCACCCCTTTTTTCCTGCTCCTGCTGTTGGGTAGCCATCTTCTGGAGACCCTGGCCCTGTTGCTGGACAGCAAAAATCTGCGCAACCCTTTACCCGCATCGATGCAGGGCTGGTTGGATGCGGAGACATGGGCAAAAACTCGCGCCTACACCCAGGCGCGCCATCGACTGGCATTATTTTCCTCGACGACCGGTCTCCTGCTTCTTCTCCCCTTCTGGTTGTTGGGCGGGTTCAACGCGCTGGACCACTGGGTGGCGCAGTTCCATTACTCTCCCCTCCTCTCTGGCGTGGCCTATATTGGCCTGTTGCTGGTGGGTTCCTATCTGATCGATCTGCCCTTCACGCTGTATGGCACCTTCGGCATAGAGACCGCGTTCGGCTTCAACCGCACCACCTGGCGCACCTTTATCACCGATCAACTCAAAATGGTGTTGTTGTCCATTGTCCTGGGTGGACCGTTGCTGGCTGGTCTGTTGGCCATTCTGTATCAGGCCGGGCCGTTGGCCTGGGTATATGGCTGGCTGGGGATGACGCTGTTCAGTTTGGTCTTGCAACTGGTGATGCCGCGTTGGATTTTGCCGTTGTTCAACCGTTTCACCCCGCTGGCGGATGGCGAGCCACGGCGGGCCATTCTGGCCTATGCCCATTCGATTGATTTTCCGCTGACCCATATTTTTGAGATGGATGGCTCCCGTCGTTCCAGCAAGGCCAATGCCTTTGTGACGGGCTTTGGCAAAAACCGGCGGATTGCCCTGTTTGACACCCTGATTCAGCAGCACACGGTGGCCGAACTGGTGGCCGTGCTGGCCCACGAGATTGGCCATTCGCGCAAGCGGCATATTCCGAAAATGCTGGTATTGGGGATGATCCATACGGGTATTTTGTTCTTTCTGCTATCGTTTCTACTGGCCTGGCCGGGGTTGTATCAGGGTTTTCTCATGGAGAGCACGCCGCTGTATGCGGGGCTGGTCTTTTTTGGGATTGTGGTGGGACCGATTGATTTATTGGTCGGCCTGTTGTTCAAAAAACTGTCCCGTCATTTTGAGTTTGAGGCCGACCGGTTTGCCGTGGAGACCGCACCGGAACCCGCCGCCTTGATCTCGGCCTTGAAAAAACTGGCCAAGGAAAATCTGGCCAATCTGCTGCCCCATCCCCTTTATGTCATGCTGCATCATTCGCATCCGCCGTTGTTGGAGCGGATTGGGGCGATGGAGCGGCGGTTGCCAAGCCCCCCCGGACAACTCCTTTAAAATTATTAAAAAAGAAGGGTGGAGGGGTCTGGGGAGGCGGTTCTCCGCCTCCCCAGGAATGGACGAAGAATGCCCCCGGAATCTGAACCATGCTTATCTCGGAGTGCATGGTTTTGCGTGCGGGGCTTTGCCCCGGACCCCACCAGGGCTCTGCCCTGGACCCGCCAGGGGGATGATCCCCCTGGACCCGCAGCACTTTCTGTTTAATAACCACCCCCTGTTTCCGGCACAATCAACCCGTGATTGGCCAGTTGACTCCTGATCGTCAACGGCGAGACCCCAAAATGGTCCCCGGCTTCCAGAACACGGTCCTCATCGGTCAAATCATCGCCCAAATAGGCTTGCACGGCCGCAATGGGCGCGAGCAATTCGGCGGCAAAGGCGCGCTGCCGTTTCTGGCGGGCCATCCTGGTCCCCGTGGCGGGCAGCCACCGATCCTGAACCGGTGCCGACCAGGCATCCCCCAACCAGCGCGCCCCCTCGAAACGTCGCCCATGATAATGGTTGCTGCGAAACAATAATTGCGCCCGCTCCCCCCCGACGGCCCGAATGGCCAGACTCCAGGGCATCCCCTGCAAGGGCGCGTCACCCTCGGTCAAATCCCGCACCGTCAGGCCCAACAGGTCACACAGAAGGCGATCCGCCACCGGTTCCAGGCCAAGGCCCAACGCCGTGCGGGTCGCCCGAGCCAGTGCCCGGCCCCGCTCCCAGGGCGGCGGTGCCCCTGGCGCAGACGCATCGACACCCGGCACCGCCGGCATACCCGCAAGAGTACCCCACACCCCCTGGCAACCCAGGCTTTGTTCAATATCCGCCCACATAAGGGCGGGATCTCTGCGCCGGGCACAAGCGGCGGCCAACTCTGCCACGGCGGCCTCCCCGGCCTTTTTTGATAATTGGCTCAAGGGTTCCGCGATAGAGTCCGGCGCGTCGTCTGGATCAAACCCCAACAGGGCCTCCAACCGACGATAGGAGGCGGTTCGGGGGTCACGCTGTTCCTGGGTCACGGCCTGCCAGAGGAGATGCAAGGCGGTATGCGGCACACCCACGACATCCAAACGGGCCAGGACCGTCTGAATGAACGCGGCAACCCCCTCCATAAAGAGAGAAACAGGAATCGATTCGCGGCACTGGGTCAAATAGCGGATGGGTTCGTGGCTGTCGGCACGGGAAGGGGTACACACCAGGGTGACCATCTCGCCATCGGATTCAAAGCGCAGAGGTGGCCAGAGAAAACCGTGTCCGGCCCCGTGCATGTCATGGGAGAGGCACCAATCGGTCTGGGGGGTCCGCTCGGGAGCCGGTTCCCAGCACAATCGCCACCAGGAAGCGGCCAGCCAGACTGCCAGGGGATAACTGGCGACCTGCACCGTGTCCCGGACCGATTGTGCCCAATCGTCCTGCACCCGCGTCAGCGACCGATTATGCACCCGGATATGCAGGGAACCCGAGGTCTGTCGGATCTCGGCGGGACCGTGCGCGGTCGGTGCCCAGTCGGGGCGGAGGAAAAAGGCGTCGTTCATGATGATTGCCACCGTTCCAACACCGTATGCCGGAGCGGATCCGCCTCTGGCATGGGATAACCATGGTATTGGCCCTGTTCGGCATTTTCCAACTGAGCCTCGAAGGGAATCCCCTGTTCGTTGACGGCCCAGATATTCTGGGGCCAGCCGTTTCTCTTCTGGAGGCTGATCAACCCTTTGCGCACCCCGGCTTGCAGGAGTCGGGTGGCCTCCAGGCGGGTAAAAATGCCCGCATCATCGCACAACGCCTTGTCGGGTCTTGGCTGACTGGGTGGGGTAAGGCCGAAGTCACCCGGATGTCGTTTATGTTCCGGGTTGCCTCCATAGCCCACCCGGCCCGCCAACTCGTCCAGACGCGCCTGCGCTTTGCTGTCTGGCTGGGCAGCGATTTTTCTCTTGGGATTGGCGGTGGTTCGTCTTGGTTTCATACAAAAATGCCTGCCACAGGTGCAAAAACCCGGAATAACGGTCCCCCATTGTAGGAGGATATACGCAGCATATGGGTCTGCAATTCAGTGAGCGGCATGGCAAATCGCTTCTATTTGCTCGGCCAGTCGCCGCCCCGTCATGCGGCCATGCGTGCGCAAGGCCGGGGTGATGGCGAGCGCGTCGCCAGGGGTGGGATGTTCCACAGGACGCATATTCCAAAGCGCGAGCGCGCCATATTCCTGAAACGCGATGCGATACAGATGGTCAATGGCCTGCGCCTGGCTGGCAGTGCTGTTCTGCTCCGTCTGACGTTCTGAACACCCCATGTTCACTCCTTTTTCTGTAACCCCTTCCCCACCATCACCGTGCAAAACTGCTCAAGGTTTACTATCCGCTTGGCCACCCGCGTCAGATCCGCACGGGTGACGGCGCGGATCCGGTCCGGCCACTGGTCCAGATAATCCGTCCCCAGATGATAAAAACCAATATTTCCCCAGGTCGTCGCCAGTTGACCCAAACCATCCAAATGGAGCGGAAAAGAACCGGTCAGATACTGAATCACCTCCTCCCGTTCCGCCTCCGCTACCTCCTCCGTGGCCAGACGGCGCAACGCCTGGTTGACCAACGCCAACGCCTCGTCGGTCGAGGCCGTCTTGGTCTTCATCGCCACCAGGAACGGCCCGCTCTTCGACCAGGGCACAAACCGGGAATAAACCCCATAAGTCAAGCCACGCTTTTCCCGAATTTCGGTGCTGAGACGACTGTTCAGCCCGGAACCACCCAACAACTGATTGAGCACATACAAGGCATAATAATCCGGGTCGTGCCGGTCAATGCCAATGGTGCCCAACAACAAGGTGGTCTGAGGCAGATCCATCTCCACCCGGCGCAAACGGGGAGCGTCCGGCGGCAACGTCCGCGTCACCTCGGGGACGGCCGCCAAAGGGCTGGGCGTGGCATCCAAAGAAGCCAGATGCTGGTTGAGCAGGGCCTGCAATTGAGGCAAGTCGATATCCCCCGCAACCGCCAACACCATGTCGGGAGCATGAAAGACATCGGCATGAAACCGGCGCACATCCGCCAGATTGATGCGCGGCAGACTCTCCAACGTGCCCGCCACCGGCGAGCCATAGGGATGGTTGGGATAGAGCATCCGGTACAACAACAAAGCCGCCTGGGTCTGGGGCTGCTCCTGATCCTTGATGATCATGGCCCGTTGCTCCGCCTTGGCCCGGACAAAATCCACTTCCGCCAGACGCGGCCGCAACAAAGCATCCGCCAGCCGTGCCCAGGCCTCTTCCAGATAGGCGGTCCGCGTGGTGAGGCGGACCAGCAGCGTCTCCTGGCTCGCATTGGCATCCAGTGCAATGCCATGAAAATCCAACCGCTCCTGAAAGGTGGTCGTATCCATCTCGCCGCCACCTTCGTTGAACATCCAGGCGGTCAGAGAGGCCAGACCAGCCTGACCCGGCGGATCATAGACCGAACCCCCCCGGGCGACCAGACGGATCTCCACCATGGGATTGGCGTGGCTCTCCACCAGATAGACCGCCATGCCGCCTGGGCCCTGGACGGTTTGTACGGCTGGGCTGGCTTGGGCGAGGGGAGTGAGGGTCAGGCAGAGGAGGAAGGGCAGTAGGGAAAAAAAGGACCGCTTTGGCGAACGGTGCGGTTGTTTTTGGGGGCTTCGCCCCCGACCCCACCAGGGGCTTTGCCCCTGGACCCCACTGGGGGGGATGATCCCCCCCAGGCCCCCGCAATAATGATTAAAAAAAAAGGGTGGGGGGGTCTGGGTGGGGCGGTTCACCGCCCCACCAGCAATGGCCAACACAGCAACCCCGATCCGACGTAACAAGCCAGTCATGGCTTCAACACTCCCACAATGCGTTGTTCCGGCCGCAAATAACGCGCAGCCACCCGTTGCACATCCTCGGCGCGCACCTCGGCAATCTTTTGCGGATAACCCTCCACCAACGCCACCCAGTCCAGACCGTTGAGACTCAACAACCCAATCTCCGAGGCCAATTCGTGAATGGAATCCCGCCCAAACACATGCTGGGCAATCATGCCGTTCTTGGCCCGCTGCAACTCCCGTTCGCTCACCGGTTCCTGGGTCAGGCGCAACACCTCCTGCTGCACGATCTGCTCGATCAGCGGCAAGGCCTCCACACCCGTCACCCCAGCCGAAGCACCCGACCGTTCCGGCGGTGCCACCGGTGGACCCCCATGCCCGTCCACAGGCGGAGCCAACGCATCCTCGTTGTCCGTCGAGGGCGGCGAGGCCGACACGGTCAACAACTCCCAACTGCGCCCATATCCCCCATAATGGGCCGCCACAGAGACCGCCAACCCCCTTTCCATGACCAGTTTTTGATACAAACGACTGCTGCTGCCCCCCCCCAGAATGGTCGCCAGCACATCCAACGCGAAGACATCCTCCCTGCCCTCCGTCAACAGCGTGGGCACCGGATAGCCACTGTACCACACCGGCAAGGTGACCGCCTTGTCCGCAATCTCCAGACGTTGTGCCTCCGTTGGCCCCGGCTCCGCCGAACCGATCGGCGCGACAGCCAACGCAGGCGGCTGGTAGGCAGGCAATACCGTGGGTACCACAGGGGGCGCGGCCGGAATGTCGGCAAAATGGCGGCGCACCTGCTGGGCCATCGGCTCCAGTTCCAGATCGCCCACCAGCACCAGAACCGCATTGTTGGGCACATAATACCGTTGGTACCAGGTGCGCAAATCATCCGTCGTAAAGTGTTGAATGTCGGTCATCCAGCCGATGACCGGTCGGCCATACGGATGGGTGCCATACGCCTTGGCCAAAAATTTTTCCAGAAAACGACCCGTGGGATCGGCATCGGTGCGCATCCGCCGCTCTTCCTGCACCACCTGGTTTTCTGGATGAAACTCTTCGTCACGGAGCGACAAATGACGCATCCGGTCGGCCTCCAGACGCAAGGCCAATTCGGCACGGTCCGAGGCCAACTTGATATAATAACAGGTAAAATCGTAGGAGGTGGAGGCATTGTCTTCGCCCCCGTTGCGGCCAACCAGGCGATGAAATTCACCCGACGGCACCTTGGGGGTGCCCTGAAACATCATATGTTCCAGCATATGCGACAAACCGGTCTTGCCCTCCACCTCATCCACAGATCCCACCCGATACCAGACCTCGGAGAGCACAACCGGGGCCTTGGGTTCCCGGACCAGAATGACCCGCAAACCATTTTCCAGCGTAAAATCCTGGTGTTCCAACCCATACGCCGACAGGGGGGCCAGACACAGGACCGCCAGACCCAACCGGCGGACCAGGGCCAGCCGTGGCGGGATCCAGGCGGTCAGAGCCTGGTGACTCGCCCTGGTCACCCGTTCCCGAATGCTATTTACCCATCCAGGAGGGCAGTTTTTCCTGTTCGTTGCGTGAAGCAGAAGCATCATCCGAATTCCCCGGAAGTTGAGACGGCAGGTGGATGGTCTGGTTGCTGTTCCCAGCGGTTTTTCCGTCTGCCTTGCCGCCATTTTTCTGCGCCAAGGCCGGATCGGTCCACGGCACCTTGGCGGTGCTGCCCGGATCTTTCGCAGTCTCTGCCGGGGGCAACGTATTGAGATCCGGTGGAATTTCCAGTGGTTCCCGCGTGGCGACCCGGGAAGGATCGAGAAAGTTGGTCTCCCACGGCAGGCTGATGTTGCTGGAACACCCGCCCAGGAGAAGTGTCGTGGTGGCATACAACCAGCAAAGTTTTGGTTTGATCATTGTTTTGTTCCCGTTTTGCGAAAGCTGTCCCATAACAGCAGACCAACGCCCACACAAATGGCACTGTCTGCCAGATTGAAAACCGGCCAGGAAAGATCATGCCAGTGTAGATGCAGAAAGTCTACCACCCATCCATTGCGCACCCGGTCGAGCAGGTTGCCCAGGGCACCGCCCAGCACCAGTCCCAGGGCCAGAGCCTCCAGGATGCGGTCGCTCTTGCGCAACAGGGTCAAGATAAACACAGTGGCCACCACCGCCACCCCGATCAGGATCAGGCTGCGCCATCCAGGGGCAAAATTGGCAAACAGACCGAAGGCCGCCCCCATGTTATGCACCAGTTCCAGATCGAAAAAGCCGGGCACCAGGGTGATGGATTGGTCGGCCAGGTGTTGACTGGCATACCATTTGGACAACTGGTCGATGAGCAGGACCACCAGGGTCGTCCAGAGGCCAAAGGGGAGCAGGCAGGGTTGGGCGTAACAGGCACCCCCGGACCCCAGCGGAGGGGAGGTCCCCCCCCAACCGCCCGCCAGACGATTAAAAAAAAAGGGTGGGGGGGGCTGGGGGGGCGGTTCTCCGCCCTCCCAGCAACGGCCCATCATGCCGCCGCTCCCCGATCCGTAATCACCGCATGACAGCGGGGGCACAACTCAGGATGATCATCCGCCCCCCCCTGCAACGTCCCCCAGTTCCAGCACCGCACACATTTCCCCCCCTGGTTGCGCCGGAAAGCGACCTTCAGCAGCGGCAATTCGGCACACGCCACCGCCCCGTCCGGTGCCTGCTCCCCCTCCTCCACCGTCACATGGGCCACGATCAACAGGCGAAACAGATCAGTAAAGCCCCGCAAAACAGCGAGCAACTCCCCACTGGCATACAGAAACACCTCCATTTCCATGAAAGAGCCGATCCGTTTGGCCAGCCGTTCCTGTTCCAACACCCGATACACGGCGGCCCGCACCAGCCGCAACTGCTCCCAGTCCGCCGCCAAAGCGGGATTGCGCCATTCCGGGTGGGGTTGGGGAAACTGGGCCAAATGGACCGAGGCCTCCCGTGGTGCGCCGCTCCTGTTCGGCATGAACGACCAGATCTCTTCCGCCGTAAAGGAGAGCACCGGGGCCATCAACCGCACCAGGGTTTCCAGAATATGGCTCAAGACCGTCTGTGCCGAGCGGCGCGCCAGCGATTTTTGACCGTCGCAATAGAGACGATCCTTGAGAATATCCAGATAAAATGCCCCCATATCGACCGCACAAAAATAGTGCAGATCCTGGTAGACCCGATGAAAGGCATACTCGTCAAAGGCCGTCTCCACCTGCTGGATCAAATGGGCCAGACGGTCCAGGGCCCAGCGGTCCAGCGCGGGCATCGCCGCCAGCGGCACCGCATCCTGTGCCGGGTCAAAATCATCCAGATTGCTCAGGACAAAGCGCAGGGTGTTGCGAATGCGGCGATAGGCGTCGGACAGCCCCTTGAGAATTTCATCGGAGAGCCGAATATCCCCCGCATAATCCTCGGCGGTGACCCACAGGCGCAAAATATCGGCCCCGTATTGCTGGATCACCTTGTCCGGGGCGATGACATTGCCCAAAGATTTGGACATTTTGCGCCCCTGGCCGTCCACCACAAACCCGTGCGTCAAAACCGCCTGATACGGGGCGCGCTGCCGGGTGCCGACCGAGGCCAGCAGGCTGGAGTGAAACCAGCCCCGATGCTGGTCGGAACCTTCCAGGTACAGATCGGCGGGCCAGCGCAGGGCCGAGCCGTCCGCCTGCCCCCGTTCCAGGACGGCGGCATGGGTGACGCCGGAATCGAACCAGACATCCAGAATATCTTTTTCTTTGCTGAACTGCGCACCACCGCACTGGGGACAGCGAAAACCGGGCGGCAAAAAGGCCTCTGCCGCCTGGCCAAACCAGATATCCGCGCTGTGCATTTCCACCTGCCGGGCAATGGCCTCGATCCCCGCCCCGTCCGTGACCCGTGTGCCACAGTCGGCGCAGAAAAGAATGGTGATCGGCACCCCCCAGGTCCGTTGCCGGGAGACACACCAATCGGGACGGGCGGCCACCATGTTATGGATGCGCTCCTCGCCCCAGGCAGGAATCCAGCGGGTGGCCCGGATCGCCGCCAGGGCCTTCTCCCGCAATTGATTGATTTCCATGGAGATAAACCATTGCGGGGTGGCCCGGATGATGATCGGCTTGCGGCACCGCCAGCAGTGGGGATAGCTGTGGGTCAGAGGTCGATGGGCCAACAATTGACCCTGGCGATCCAGCAGGGCGATCACCTCGGCATTGGCCTTGTAAATATGCTGCCCGGCAAAATGCGGTGTATCGGGTCGGAAACAGCCGGTATCATCCACCGGATTGAAGGGTTTCAAGCCATACAGTTGGCCGACGGCAAAGTCTTCGTGGCCATGACCGGGCGCGGTATGGACACAGCCCGTGCCCGCTTCCAGCGTGACATGCTCCCCCAGCAAAATGGGCGCATCCTGCTCCAGATAGGGATGGCGAAATCGCTTGCCTTCCAGAGCGGCCCCCGCAAACCGGGCCAGAATGCGACCATCGGTGGGAGCCAGACCGATCGCGGTCAGGGTGGACTCCCACAATCCTTCGGCCAGGATCAAAATTTCGCCCGCCTGGATATTTTTCTGGGTACCCGGCTGTTCCACCTGCACCGCCACATACTGCAAACGGGGATGGAGGCAGACGGCCAGATTGGCGGGAATGGTCCAGGGGGTGGTGGTCCAGATCACAACGGAGATCGGCGACGCAGCGTCGGAGGACAGATCGGCCAGGGATTCGCCAGCGGCCAGGGGAAATTTGACATGGATCGATTGCGAGGTATGGTCCTGATATTCCACCTCGGCCTCGGCCAGGGCGGTTACATCATGGATGCACCAATAGACCGGTTTCAGCCCCTTGAACAGGCCGCCATTGACCAAAAAGCGGCCCAACTCCCGCACAATGTCCGCCTCGAACCGATAGGACATGGTCAGATAAGGCTTGTCCCATTGGCCGATGACGCCCAGACGCTTGAACTCTTCCCGTTGGATGGCCACCCATTTTTCGGCATAGGCGCGACAGAGTCGCCGAAAATCATTGATGGGCAGATCCTCCTTGTTGCGCCCCTGTTTTTTCAACTCCTGTTCCACGTTGGTCTCGATGGGCAGACCGTGGCAGTCCCAACCAGGCACATAATCAGCGTTAAAGCCGCGCATTTGCTTGGACTTGACAATAACGTCCTTGAGCACCTTGTTGATGGCATGGCCCATGTGCAGATGGCCATTGGCATAGGGGGGGCCATCGTGGAGGACAAATGTCGGGCGGTCCTGGGCGGCCTCACGCAGACGGGCATACAGGTCCAGGTCAATCCATTTTTGCAAAATGGTCGGTTCCAGTTGGGGCAGATTGGCCCGCATGGGAAAATCGGTTCGGGGAAGTTGGACGGTATCTTTGTAATCCATCGCTTGCTCAGCTCCTGCCCATCAATTTATGAATCAACTGTTTTGGGGGCGTGGCCCCCAACCCCACCAGGGGCGTGGCCCCCAACCCCACCAGGGGCGTGGCCCCTGGACCCCACCCTACCCTATGCACACAACGTTTGCAGGAATCCGGGGACCGCCACGCTCCCCGGTGGGGGCTTGGGGGCAAAGCCCCCAACGTGTTGATATCGTGTTCCTCACGGGGCTTCGCCCCGGACCCCACCAGGGGCGTTGCCCCTGGACCCCACCAGGGGGATAATCCCCCTGGACCCCTATAACTGCACAATATGCTTCGGCATTTTTTGTCAGCATAAAGATGTGTGCATAGATTAAATCCCCAGCAATCGCCGCGCAAAATAATCCCGCGCCTGCTGCACGTCGGCCTCAATCTGTCGTTTCAGGGCATGATGGTCCACAAATTTGCGCTCGTCCCGCAGACGTTGCAAAAAGCGGACGCGCATGACCTGATGGTAAAAATCGCCTCCGTCTGCCAACAGATGGACCTCCAGACGCAGGGGATGATCGCCAAAGGTGGGATTATGGCCCACATTGGCCACGGCGGGCAACCATCGATCCCGGATCCAGCCTTCGACAATATAGACGCCCGGCGGCGGATGCAGCAAGTCGGTCAAGGCCAGGTTGGCGGTGGGAAAGCCCAACGTCTGCCCCCGGCCATCCCCGTGGGCGATCCGTCCCTCGATCTCAAAGTCTCGCCCCAGCAGGGTGGCGACCTCGGCAAAGCGGCCCGCCTTGACCCCCTCGCGAATGCGGGTGGAAGAGACCGTCTGCTGGTCGTCCCGCAACAACGACTGGCAGCAGACCGCAAAGCCGCACTGCTGCCCAAAGGTTTGCAAGGTGGTGCAGTCCCCCTGTCCACCCGCGCCGAAGCGAAAATTGTCCCCCACCAGGATGGCGCGCACGGCCAACCCCTCGACCAGAATGGACCGGACAAACTGTTCTGGGGACAGGCCAGCCAGTTGGTGGGTGAAGCGCAAAACCAACAGGCCGTCCATGCCGCTGTGTTCGATCCAGCGCGCCTTGCTGCGCATCCCGGTAATCCGCTCCGGGGCCTCTCCGTGCTGCAACAATTTGAGCGGGTGGGGTTCAAAGGTGACCACCAGGGTGGGCAGACCGCCCAGGTCCGCCGCCCACTGCCGCAACGTCTGCAACAAGGCCTGATGGCCCAGATGGACGCCATCAAAATTGCCGATGGTCACCGCCGCCCCCCGCAACGGGGGCGGCATATGGTGGATGCCGCGAATAATATACATGCCAGTCGGTGGAGGTGTTGAACAGCCAAAAGAGGCAGGCTACCTGAAGGTGGGGCAAAAGGTCAATGCCGCGAGTGGGGTTGCCCGGACAATCGCCGGGGGAAACCTCTTTTCCCCCAGGCCTCCCTGCCACTTAAAAATGGACCGCCCGCCAATACTGTTCCGCCTCTCCCAACGGATCCCCCGCCCCCTCCAACCAGTGAATCACCACCCCATGCCGTTCCATCCGCCGAAACCAGGTCTCCTGACGCTTGGCAAACTGGTGTATGGCCCGGTTCAAGCCCTGAAAAAATTCCTCCCACGTCCACATCCCCGCCAGATATTGACAGACAAACCGATATTCCAAACCATAGGCCGCCAACCGTTCCGCCGCCAGACCGCCTGCCAACAACCGTTCCACCTCGGCCACCAACCCGGCCGCCAACCGCTCCTGCAAACGCACGGTAATCCTCTGCCGCAACACGGCACGATCCCAGCGAAGGCCAAACACCAGCGAGCGCACGGCCCGCCCAGGCGACGGCCCCTGCTCCACCCCGCCTTCCGCAATCTCGATGGCCCGCACCAGACGTTCCCGCGAATCCAGATCCGTATGATTGTGCAAATGCGGGCGCAATCGCCGCAACCGGGCCTCCAGATCGGCCCACGCCCAACCCGACAATTCCTGGCGCAAACCCGGATTTTCCGGCACAGTCTGCAAGGCATAGCCGCGCACCACGGCATCCAGATACAACCCCGACCCGCCTACCAGCAACGGCTGATGCCCCCGCGCCCGAATCCCGGCATAAGCCGCCTGAAAACAGTGCTGGAATTCATAGACACTGAATTCATGCCCCGGATCGCAAATGTCAATCAGATGATGGGGCACGGCACCATATTCCCCCAAATCCTTGCCCGTGCCAATATCCATGCCGCGAAAAACCTGCCGCGAATCAGCCGAAATAATCTCGCCGACCACCCCGTTGTGGGCCGCCAGACGCTGCGCCAAGGCGACGCCCAGACGGGTTTTGCCCGAGGCGGTCGGACCCAGCACGACCAGCAGGGGGGGATCCGGACGCAGGTCAGCCACCGCTACAACTCCAACTCGTCCAGACGCCGCACCAGCACATCCGGTTGCAGATGCGGGGCGCGCCGGTCGATGCGCAGGGTATGCAAGCCGGTGATGGCCACCACCTCCTCTTCCGTCAGACCGGCCTCCCGCATCCGCAAGATGGCATCATCCCGCAATTCATCGCAACTGAAGGGTTTCAGGCGGGCCCGATTCAGGGCCTGCCGCAGCACCCGGTCGATGGCATAAGGACGGCGGCGGCCAAACCGACCGGGTTCGCCAAAAAAAATGAGCGGCGTGTCCGTCACATCCTGGACATGCTGCAAGGCCTCCCGCAACACCTTGGTCGCCTCCTGGGTCAAAGGCACCGCCCGCGCCGCCCCACTCCCCACCTTCGGCAGATGAATGACACGCTTTTTCAGATCCACATGCGACCGTTGCAGGTGCAGCACCTCCGCCTTGCGCATCCCGCTGGCCAGAATGATGCGCACCACCCACCCCAACAGCGGGTTGACATGCCGCCCACAGGCGGCGATCAGCCGCAACCGTTCCCCCGGTTTGAGTTGGCGTCCCCGACCGTGCATCGCCATGGGTTCCGCCACCGCGTTGAGCGGATTGCCCACCCAGGTCACCCCCCAACAGGTCATGGCGGTCTCGATCACCTGCGAGAGCAATTCCAGATCGCGGGCCACCGTCCCCGCCTTGGCCTCCTGCAGGCGTGTGACCCGAAATTCGGTCAAGGTCAAAGGGGTCAATTCCGAAAGAACCACATCACCCAGGCGCGTCGTCAGATGGCGCACAATGCGGCTCTCCTGGGCATGGGTAACGGGAGATTTTTTGCTGGAAACTTCAGCCAGATAACGGTGCAAAAGCACCTGCAGGGTCATTTCGGCTGCCGGTGTGGCAGTGGGCAGGTTGGGTGGCGGGTTTTCCATGACGGCCTCGGCGGCATAAGCGGAGGCCGCCAACATGCGCCCCCCACCAGAAGAGTTGTACCATATTTCCCCTCCCCGGATCAATCTTGTTGCAACCCGGTTGGCCATGCCTTGAATCTCCGCCCGGTTCTCCTTATGGTGATACACTGCGCATGGTCACAATTGACGAGCATCGTCATTCCCGCGCAGGCGGGAATCCAGGAGGTCCAACAGGCCAACTGGATTCCCGCTTTCGCGGGAATGACGGAACAGGAAGTATCGCTTATGACCGCGTATATACTGCGCACGGTCACAATTGATACATATCGTCATTCCCGCGCAGGCGGGAATCCAGGAGGGCCAACAGGCCAACTGGATTCCCGCTTTCGCGGGAATGACGGAACAGGAAGTATCGCTTATGACCGCGTATAGTATATCAGGAATGTTGCCCATCCGCCCACCAGGAACAGACTGCGATGCCCCCTTTGCGCGCCAACGGCTTTACCTTGATTGAAATCACGCTGGTGATGGTCATCCTGGGTCTGTTGCTGGGCGGTCTGTTGCAGCCGCTCTCCACCCAGTTGGAAAACAGCCACCGCCGCGAAACACGGGAACAACTCGAACGGATCCAGGAGGCACTACTGGGTTATGTCCTGGTGCATGGCTATCTGCCCTGTCCCGACCTGCACAATGACGGTCGCGAGGCGCGAGAAGCCGAGGGCTGTACCGGCCACCGCAGCGGTACCATCTGGCTGGGCACCCTGCCCTGGATCACGCTGGGCGTGGGGGAACAGGATGGCTGGCACAACCGCTTCACTTATGCCGTCTCCCAACCCTTTACCGATGCCAGCCAAACCCCGCTGCCTGCCTTTTCCCTGGCCACGGAAGGAACCATCCCGGTGGTCAATGGCATGGACCATGCCCCCGCCGTGGTGGTGTCGCACGGGGCCAATGGTCTGGGAGCCCTCAGCGTGCCGGGTGTGGCCCAACCCGCCCCCACCAGCCCAGCCGAACTGGCCAACAGCAATGGCGAGGCCCATTTTGTCTACGCCCCCTACCACAATGATCCCGACGTGGGCTTCGACGACCAGATGATCTGGATCTCCCCCTATATTCTCAAAAACCGCCTGCTGCTGGCCGGTCGGCTCAAACCGCAGGGGACATCCCCGTAACGAACCCGTGCAATTTTGATTGCCGCCCAGAACATTTTGTGCTATGTCTTTCTTCGGGGTTACGTTCACCGTCCAGAAGAGTCCATGATGGGATTGCCGTCCATACAACCAACCGACGCCACCGGTAAGCTGTCCAAGTCCGAAATCAATGACTTGCCCGTTCGCAAATGGGAAGGGCCAGTCCATCTGATCGATTCCGACGCGCAAATGGTCGACGCGGTATTACAGTTGCAAAATGAGCATGTCATTGGTTTTGACGTGGAGACCAGACCCGCCTTTAAAAAAGGCGTCAGCTATCGTCCCTCCCTCGTCCAGATGGCGGGCACCAATTATGTCAATATTTTTCAGTTGACGCGCTTGTCTGAATATACGGCGTTGATCGATCTGATGAGTAACCCGCGCATCCTGAAGGTGGGGGTAGGGTTGGCCAACGATGCCCAACATTTGCAGTCCGTCTTTGCCTTTCAACCCAAAAAATTGCTGGACCTCAGCGAAGTGACCCGGAAAGTCGGTATCGAAAGTTACGGGCTGCGCAGCCTGTCCGCCCATTTTTTGGGCTTTCGCATTTCCAAACGGGCGCAATGCTCCAATTGGGATAACAAAGAACTGCGACCGTTTCAGATCTCTTATGCCGCAACCGATGCCTGGGTGAGCCGGGAGATTTATCTGGCCATGGAGCAGCGGGGGTTGTTGGACGCTTTGGTCGCGTAGCCTCTGTATTCCGCCACCCTCTGGGGGAGCGGTGAACCGCCCCCCCACAGCCCCCCCTTTTTTTTGTGATCGCTTTTACAGACCGGGCCGGTCGCCCTCGTCCATGTCCAGGGAACTCAACTGATGGGTCAAATCCCGGACGTGGCTGCGCTCTTCTTCGACGGCGGCCAGACAATGGGCCTTCAGATCAGGATCGGTCGCCTTGGCAGCCAGAGCTTCATAGTTGGCGCAGGCCCGGTGCTCCAATTGGATGGCCAGTTCCAACACTTGGCTCAAAGTTCCCGTCTCAATCAACTGCAACTCTGCCAGCGAAACACTGGCTTCAAGGTCATTCTCCAACCCCTGCATAAAGGCCCGCGCATCAAACGCCTGGCCATAAGGGGTCTGGTGAATTTTTTCGAGCAGGCTGTTGGCGTGACCGTCCTCCATGCCACCCAACTCGATGTACAACATACGAGTTTTGTCATCCCGAGTCACCTCGGCGGCTTTGCTGTAGAACACAGATGCCTTCACTTCGTGACGCAGTGCATCCTTTAAAAATTGAATGGTAGCTTGCATGAGCTCCTCCCAACATGATGGCATGAACAAAAAATTGTGTACCAAAAAGAGATTCTGGGTCACAATCGGATGGGGACTATTAAGGCACAAATGGACCGGAAATTCAATATCCAGTGATGTTCTGGTTTATTATCAAATATTCACCCTCAATAACAGGAGGATAGCATGATGGAAACCGGTTTTTGGCACCCACTGGACAATGGTCGAATCCAATGTGACCTCTGTCCCCGTCATTGTCAGTTGGCGGAAGGGCAGCGGGGATTTTGTTTTGTGCGGGCGCATGAGGGCAACCGCATGGTATTGACCACTTACGGTCGTTCCAGCGGCTTTTGTGTGGATCCGGTGGAAAAAAAGCCCTTGCACCATTTTTTGCCTGGCACGCCCATCCTCTCGTTTGGCACCGCCGGGTGCAATCTGGCCTGCACCTTTTGCCAAAACTGGGACATCAGCAAGGCGCGGGAGATGGATCGACTGGCGGACCATGCCACACCAGAAGGGGTGGCCGCCGCCGCCGCCCGGACCGGTTGCCGGAGTGTGGCCTATACCTACAATGAGCCGATCATTTTTATGGAATATGCGCTGGATGTGGCGCAGGCCTGTCGGGCACAGGGGATTCAATCCGTGGCGGTGACGGCGGGCTATATCAATCTTGAACCGGCGGCGGTTTTTTTCGGCCAGATGGATGCAGCCAATGTGGACCTGAAAGCCTTTTCGGAATCCTTTTATCACCGCTTCACGGGGGGACATTTGCAACCGGTTTTGGAGTTGCTGGAATATTTAAAGAAAGAGACCAACTGCTGGGTGGAATTGACCACCTTGTTGATTCCGGGGGAAAATGATTCGGACCAGGAGTTGGAGGCGTTGAGCCGTTGGGTGGTGGAGCGGTTGGGGCCGGAGGTGCCACTCCATTTTTCGGCCTTTCATCCCGCCTGGAAGATGCAGGAAAAGCCGCCGACGCCGTTGGCCACGGTGCAGCGGGCGCGACGGATTGCCCGGGCCAACGGGGTGCAGCATGTCTATACCGGCAATGTGGTGGACCCGGAAGGCAGCGTGACCTATTGCCAGCACTGCGGTGCCCGGTTGATCGAGCGGGTGGGCTATACGGTAAGCGGGTGGGGATTGGATGAGGGAGGGGTGTGCCGGGTCTGTCGGACCCCGTGTGCGGGCCGGTTTGAAGCGAAGCCGGGGGTGTGGGGCAATCGGCGGTTGCCGGTGCGGGTGGGGGCCTGAGGATTGTGCGCAACAACCGGCGAGCGGCTGTGGTTGCCTTCCATCCACCGCAGACTGTTGGTATACTGGCCAGGAATCGTGCTGACTATGGACAAGGTTGACACAGACAACAGAGGAGGGCAAAACGGTGAAAAAAACCGGACACGATCAGCCATGGACAGTGTTGGAACGGTATTACCGTACAGATCGCCCCCTCAATGACAACCGCACCGATCCGAAAAAAAAGCAGCTGCATCCCCCTTCAGAGGAAATGCCCGGTGTTTATGCGGCAGAGGAACCGCTCATCGTGCAGGAGACGATCCGGCAGTATCCCGTCATCGGTGGCATGGTCCTGTCCGACATCGAGTCGGAAGCGCGCCATGGTGCACAAAAAGTGTTTGAACTGGCCTATAAAAACACACCGAGACTACTCCTGCGCGTCATGGTCTCTGGACAGGATGTGATGCGTTCCGCATCTCACCCTAAAGGTCTTATTCTGGAAAAAGACCGGTGTGGATTTTTTTCCGAGCCGGAACTGCTCACCACCATGGAACTTTCACCCGGCACCACCCGGCATCTGAACCTCTGCATCGCCCAATCCGGCTTGCAGGAACTGATCGGGGATACCCCGTTGCCAACCCCCTTGCAGGCGTTCCTGGAGGGAAGAAAGCCCGCCATCGCCTGGGATCATGCCGCCTCTCCCGCCATGCAGCGCATCGCCATGGAGGTGCGCAACGTCCAATACGATGGACACCTGCAACGGTTGTTCATGCAGTGCAAGAGCCTCGAACTGTTTCTGGAACTGGTGCAACTCTTTGGCCGGGACGGATACCGTGCGGAGAGTCTCTCAGTCCGGGAACAGCGGGTCTTGCTGGAAGCGCGCGATTTGTTGCTGGACCATATTTCCGCGCCGCCCTCCCTGGATGAATTGGCCCGACAATTGGGCTCAACGCCCAAAAAGATCAATATGGCCTTTCGTCAGAACTATGGCATGACCTTGTTTCAATGGCTTTCCGACTGGAAATTGACCCATGCACGGGATTTGTTGGTGCAAGGCGACCACTCCATCAAGGAAATCGCGTTTGATTTGGGTTATCAACATGTCAACAATTTCACGTTGGCTTTTTCCCGCCGGTTCGGCGCGCCGCCAGCCCGCTTCCGCCGGGATCTCTCGGCTCCAACCCCCGATCTTCCCTGATCCTCCCCGTCCGTTGCGCATAGATTTTTTCGGCTTGCCCATATAAGGGATCCCGTACCAGGATCCACGGAATACCGCTACATTGGCGCGTCGCTTGGTCCCGAACAAAAACGCCGCCATGACCATTACCCAACGCGCATCCCTGCCGCGTTGCGGCCATCTATCTGATTTGTCCGGTGTTTCTCTTGCAACGATTTACCAATGGTGAGCCTGCTATGCGCCCTTTGTTTTTTGTGCCCGTTACCTGTCTGACCGCCCTGGCGGCGACATCCGCCTTCGCGGCCGGTATCGCCCAGGCCGTACCCGATGCCGGTTCCCTGCTGAACCAGCAACAACGCCAGCAACAACGCCTGCCCGACCGTCTGCCGGAAGCCGAACACGCACCGGTCTCTGCACCCCCCCAGCAGACCACCGGCCTGAAGGTGCAGGTGGTGGCCATCCACTTCAGTGGGGCCACCCATCTGGCCACGGAAGCGGAAATGCAAGCCGTGGTGGCCGACCGTATTGGCCAGGAACTCGATTTTGCCGGCATTGAACAACTGGTCACCCGGGTCACAGCCTTCCTGCATCACAAAGGCTGGTTTTTGGCCCGCGCCTACCTGCCACGCCAGGATGTCACGGGCGGTCAAATAGAAATCGGTCTGCTGGAAGGGCACCTGGATGGCCGGGAGGGCAAAAGCGAACCGTATACCATCGTGCCCGACAACAAAATGCCGTTGCGCATCGCTCCCGAACGCCTGCACGCCATCGCGGCCAATCTCCTGCCCGCCGGTACCCCGGCGCAGGAAGGCGATCTCGAACGGGCCCTGCTGCTCATGAACGATCTGCCCGGTATGACGGCCAAGGCCAGCCTGCAACCGGGGACCGAGCCGGACAGCACCCGCGTGATCCTCGATGTACAGGAAGGCCCCCTGTTGAGCGGCAACGGCTGGGTCGACAATTATGGCAACCGGGATACCGGCTCCACGCAAGCCAATCTGGCAGGCGCACTCAACGATCCATTCGGCAGCGGCGATCAGGTCGGCCTCTCCGGCACCGCCACCCAGGGGCTCAAACTGGGCCGCTTCTCCTATACCCTGCCCCTGGGCAGCACAGGGACCAAGCTGAATGGTTCCATCAGCGACATGAGCTACAAAGTGATCCGGGGCGTCGGGCAGACCGCCGGGCTGACGGGCAGCTCCGGCACGGGCAGCCTCACCCTCTCGCAACCGTTTGTACGCAGTCGGCATGATAACCTGTACGGATCCTTCGGCTACACCTACAAGACTCTGTGGGACGATGCACAGGCCGGTCCGTTGCACGACAAACGGCTGGACAACTGGAACACCGGTCTCTCCGGCAACCGGTTGGACGAGCTGGGCGGGGGCGGGCTGACCTCCGGCAACTTGACCTGGACGACCGGCCGGGTGGATCTGGGCCATCTGCCGACGGATGCCGCCGCCGATGCCGCCGGATATGCGACCCAGGGCCGTTTTAACAAAACTAGGTATCCACTTCGTTTAAGTGCTATCCACTTGACTCAAGTCAGTGATGCTTGTACCATCCCTGCATGGAGACCACCAGACACCCAATCCCAGGGGTTGACTACCCACGGACCATGCAGGA
>JADFYM010000229.1 GCA_015233035.1 Magnetococcales bacterium | reverse complement strand
ATTGAAGGGTTGCCAGAGGCCTCTTCTGGGGGGGCGGAGAACCGCCCCACCCAGCCCCCCCCACCCTTTTTTTTAATCATTTTAAACCGCACCCAGCATGGGATGCGTAGTTTTTCAAACGTCATTCCCGCGCAGGCGGGAATCCAGGTGGTACCTGCGAGATCTGGATCCCCGCCTACGCGGGGATGACGGAGACTGCAAAACCTGGATCCCCGCTTTCGCGGGAATGACGTTTACAAGACTGTGTTTCCCGTGGTAGGTGCGGTTTAAGAATTGCAATGCGCTTTTTTGTCAACACCCAGCAGGAGGTCAGCAAGGGTTATGGATCAGGTCACACGTCGCACCTTTTGCCGCGTTGCAGGCGTTCTGGGAGCCACCATGGTCCTGGGCACACCATTGGCCCAAGCCGAGGCACCGACTCCAACGGCCCCAGCCAACGATATGGATGCGTTGATTGCCCGACTCATGGGCCCAGGCCCCATCACCCTGGAAAAGGTTGCCCTCGATCTGCCAGCCACCGCCGACAATGCGGCCCTGGTGCGCATGCCGATTGTCGTCGATCACCCCATGGAACCCAACAATTTTATCCAGATGGTGGCCCTGTTTGCAGACAACAACACCCCGGATCCCTTGGTGGCCCAGTTTGAGTTGACCCCGGAGATGGGCAAGGCCGCCGTGGAGTTTCGTGCCCGCCTGGCAGCATCTTCCAAGGTACGGGTCATTGCCCGGAGCAATACCGGCAAGCTGTATGGTCTGATCAAGGAGGTTCAAGTCGCAACAGGCGGTTGTGCCGGTTAGTTCCGTCCGCTGCTTGCATACCGCGCGCAAACCGTCCACCACAGTCGAAAGGACAAACAAAAATGGCAGAAGAGCTGGGCAACCCCAAAATTCGCACCCCCAAAGATCCCGTCAAAAAGGGAGAACTGGTGGAGATCCGCTCCCTCATCAAACATCCCATGCAGACCGGATTGCGTCGGGACAAGGTGACCGATGCCTTGATTCCAGCGCATTTTATTGAAAGTGTGGTGGTGGAATATGGCGGCAAACCCGTGCTGAAAGCGACCTGGTCGACCGCCGTCGCCAAAGATCCATACCTCGCCTTTTTTATCAAGGCAGAGGCAACCGGCCCACTGAAAATGACCTGGAAAGACAACAAGGGACAGGTGTTTGAAGCCAGCGCGGTGATCACCGTGGCGTAGCCTTTCTGCTTTGCAGTCCGGACAAGCGTCGCGACTCGTCGATCAACACCTCCACCGCTTCCACCAGATGTGGCCACATGGCCTCGCGGGCCAGGGTGTTGCGGGCGTTGGCATAGGCAAACAGCCAATCCTCGGCCGCCTGAGCCGGAAGTCGCTCCAGGTCTTCAACAAGAGGAAAACGGGTTTCCGAATGGGGGGATATGGATAACATGGCGCACAGGCCTCCTTGAAAATGCAAACCGAATCGGGTTGGTTATGCTCGATAAGAGATACATAATAAACAAAATAGAAAAAATTTTCGCCCAAGTCAACAATATATTGTTGCCATGGGCGGGATTTTTTGTTATTTTGTTTTTATATTGTTTAATGGAAGGATCGGAATGGTACACATTGCAGGATGCCAGAACAGGCGGGCGGCCTGAAGGGGAGGAGTGGAAATGCCATGGAACAGATCGGAATGCGCCTCATGCAACGGCGCAAGGCGTTGGGCCTTTCGCAAGAGGAGTTGGCCAGGCGGGTGGGTTACAGTGGCCAATCGGCCATTCGCGAAATTGAATCGGGCGGGGTACGCAAACCGGGCAAGCTGCTGGAACTGGCCTCTGCTTTAGGGATACGACCGGACTGGTTGGCTTCCGGCCAGGGGACCATGCTGGCTGAGGGAAAAGCGGTGGTCGCACACAATCGGCATGTCTATAAAATGGCGGATGGAGAGTCAGCGGGCGAGGAAGCGTTTTTTGCCGATTTTACCCTGGTGCCGCGCTATGCGGTGCAGGCCAGTGCCGGTCCGGGCCTGGAGGTGCAATCCGAGCAGATTGTCGATCATCTGGCCTTCAAGACTGAATGGTTGCGGGTGGCCATGGGGCTGGAGCCGAACAAACTGGCGTTGATCACCGCCCGGGGCGACAGCATGGAACCCGCCATCGGCGATGGAGACCTTTTGTTATTGGATATGCGGGAATTGCGCACCCTGGATCCGTCCATTTATGTGGTGCGCATGGACCAGTCGCTGGTGGCCAAACGGTTGCAACAGTTGACGGATGGCCGGATTCGCATCCAGTCGGACAATCCGCTGTACAGCGCAGAGTGTGTCCATCCCAACGAGATTCATATCCTGGGGCGCATTGTCTGGATTGGGAGAAAGGTGTAAGGCTTTCCGGTGGTGCCTCACCATGACCTAGCCAGTATATTCTGCCATTCTGGACAGTTGGTAGCGAGTGTCGGCCCATGTGAACATTGTGTGCCAAGGATGGCAAGAGGAACAGACGGCAACCATGGACGGGTTTCTGTTGCAGCCCATGCCCGTCAGGTCGGCCTTGATCATCGTTTCGGCCTTCCAGTCAGAACCCTGGATTCCCGCCTGCGCGGGAATGACGAGCGACTTTCGTGTCATACCCATTCCCGTCATGCCCGCGAAGGCGGGCATCCAGGAGAGTTCGTGGACGAAACGATGATCAAGGCCGTCAGGTCAATGAAGGCACCACCCGAACCGGCAAGACGGACTATTTCTTCAAGACGTTCAAAGCCTCCGCATTCTCGTGCAACAGGGATTTTAACACCTTACTGTAAATCTTTGGCATTTCCCTTTCAAAAGCACCTTTTGCCCCAGTCCAGATGCTGCCATTGATGACCTCCTCGCCTGAAAAGTTTTTCTTGTAAAGATTTTGTCCGCTGGGATCGTTGATACTCAATTCCAACGCATAGACGAAGCGACCGTTGAGGTAGGCATTAAAGTTCCAGTCCTTGATTTCCACTTTAATGATTTTCGCCTGCTTATCATCACCGACTTGAAAACCGAGGCCAGTCAGTTCGCTGAGAAGATCTTTTTGGATCATCGTGGCCAAAGCGACCGCATCGACAGTCTTTACATCAAATACATTGCCAAATCCACCCCGGTAATGGCCAATATAGGCTGGTGATTTATTTCCAGACAGCACATAAGGACGCTGGTCTGTTGTTTGTAACACCACAGGAATCCCCAAAGACGCGGCCTTCACCTCTGGTTGTTTCATTGCCATATCAATGGTTTGACCGGCAACACATCCGGTCAGCAGAGCGGCGAAAAACGGCAGAAAAAAAATAGTTTTTACACGCATTGACAAACTCCTAAACACTTCCGTTCGGGTGAATGAAAAGCAGCCTCCGCAACGATGCACTCCATGAACAGTCAGTCTTTTTACAACATCAAAAACCTGTACCTCATCCAACTCCTTGATTGTCCGCCTGAACCCATTCCATTATACACATCGCAAAAAGTTGTTATTATTCATGGGGGTCCGGGGGAGATTATCTCCCCCGGTGGGGTCCAGGGGCAACGCCCCTGGTGGGGTCTGGGGCGAAGCCCCGGAAAAACGAGACCCTGGAGTTTAAACCAACAACGTGTTGCTACTGTGCCACTTTTTTGATCCACAGCCCCTGGATGCCCCGAGCCGGGGCTCCGCCCCGAGCCCCGCCAGGGGCTTTGCCCCTGGACCCCACCAGGGGGATAATCCCCCTGGACCCCTGCAAGTGATGTGTGTTACGGCCCATTCAAGGCACGTACCGGCCAGATGGCGTTTCTGCGTTCCGGGCTGCCGTTGTACAACATGCCTCGCGTGGGCATGAGATACCAGACATGGCCCGCGTTGGCCTCGTGCAGGGTGCTCGACCAGTAATAACCGGCCTCGATCACATTCCAAAACAGCCCACTCTCCTGCCAGTCCAATAAAATGTGCATCTCGTTCCGGGTGGGCAACCGCCAATCGCCCGGACGCGATCCGTCGTTCAGCCGACAGGTGCCGTTGGCCAAGGCCTGCACCAACCCCTTGGCCTCTTCCCACTGCCTGCGGCCAAAACAGTCGGCATTTTTCAAGCCGACCAAACCCCGTTTATGGTCGATGATCGTCCCATCTCCGTTGTCCACAAAGCGCATCATCGGCTGGTTGGCCGGTTGGTAAACGGGCTGGCTCGGCTGATAAGCGGGTTGGCTTGGTTGATAGACGGGCTGGCTCGGCGGCGCAGATTGACTCGGTTGATACGAGGGAGCGGGCAACTCCTGTTCCACCGCCCCGCCCCGCACAACACCCGGCTCATCCCCTGCACCGATGCGAAAATGCAGGACAGGCGGCTCTTTCTCCTCCGCAGCCGCCTCCTGTTTCAGCGCAGCGACTTCGTGCGTCGCCACTGGTCCAGGCACCATTGTGCTCGCCGGTTCCACTGGCGGGCTCGCCGGTTCCACCGGCTGCGGGTGCAGCGCATTGTATTGCTCGCTTTGGAAATCCGGCATGGGCTGCGACGGCATATTGGCCTGACCATGGGCAACACCCGCAACGGGCGCGGTACTGCCAGCACCCGCTTGCTCGGCGGTCGTGGAGCCACCACCCGTCAGACTGGTCGGGTCAATGGTGTGGTGTGCCCACCGGGGTAAAACCATCAGTTTTTTATGGTGCCGAACGGCCACCATCGCTTTGCGGTGGCGGAGCGGTTTTTTGCGGTGGCGTGTCACGCGGCAAATGGTGGGACGGGTGGCACGGGGTTTGGCCGGCACAACCACCGGGGCCGGTTTGGCCACCAAAGCATGGCGTTGCGCCTGCGCCTTGGGATTGTCCTGCCCGGCCGCCTTGCGTGACCAGAGGGTCGCCTGATCATCGTCGCGGGGCACCCCCAACCCCTCCTTGTACAGGCGGCCAAGGCTGGCTTGAGCCACCGCATTGCCCTGCTCCGCCGCTTTCCGATACCAGGAGACCGCCTCGGCATAATCCTGGGCAACCCCCCTGCCATCCCGATACAGATCGCCCAACTGGTTTTGCGCGGTTGCCACCCCCTGCTCCGCCGCCTTCCGATACCAGGCCACCGCACCCGCATAATCCTGTGTGACACCGATCCCTTTTTCCAACATGCGACCCAGTCCGTACTGCGCCTTGGCGTCTCCCTGTTCCGCCGCCCTGCGCAGCCACTCCTCAGCCTTGTTGACAGTCGCTCCGGTCGACTCGTCGGTCAAACCCACGGCACAGGGACAAAAAAAGAGCAACAAAAAAAGAAAAAGCGGAACGATACGCATGATGACACCTGCCCTTCTCTTATTTGGATTTCCGCTTTTTCCCCGCATCATTCCACATGGACTGTATGCAAAATTCCGCCTGTTCGGGGGGAAATTCCTGGTTGATGGCGTCAAACAAAAACACGGGGATGGCATCTTCTGTTTGTTTGCCTTTGGGAAATCCCTCCGGACCAATGATGTGCGCGGATGGATGGGTCCGCAACCAGATCTTGCGTTCTTTTTTGGTGGAAAATCCCACCACAATGTCGCCAATGATGGCAAATTTTTTATTCATGATTCTCCTCCCTGACTGCCATCATAGAGGAGAACCGGCCAAATAGCTAGTGCTCTGCCGCAGAAACGCTATACCGTCCCAGGCGGCCAGTCATTTCCTGATACAATTCCGGCAACCAGACAGGATCGGCCCCCGGCGTTCCCTTGTCTGGCTGCTGACGAAAATCATAAGGTGCGATAATAACTTCCCTTGGTCCGGTACCTGCCGTGAGAGTCAACACATACAGCTCCTCGACCGCCGGATTGCCCATGGCAATACAGCCAACGGAGGACGATCCGCCGTGGATATAAATGTCACCTCCCAGGTCGGTACGACCCTCTTCGGTGGCCTTTTGCAGATCAAACAGGTTGGGATAATCCAACTTTAATGACAGATGATATGAACTGTGCGCGTTGAGCAAGGTGATCTGGTAAATCCCTTCCGGTACCTGCAAATCTCCCCTGCGCCGTTTTGGACCGGCATGGCCACTCATGCCCAGGATGGGATAACTCTTGATCAGGCGGGGTCCGGTATCGTCTTCAACCCATAATTCCATGAGTCTTTCCTCTTTGAAAATCAACAAGGAAAACGCCTTGCGCAGGGGATATTCCAAGCCGGCCTGACTGAGCAGTGTACGCACACGGTCCACAATCTCCTGGTCAAAATAGACGACTGGTTCTTCTGCTTTTTTGTCCATGGCAAGCGATGGGGCATCCTCTGGCCGGAGCTCGTCTGATCGGGCCATCGACCCGTTCGCCAACACGCCAAACAACAGACTGGCAACCACGACCACCCGACTCACACCTCTGCGATATCGAAACACACCCGGACCTCCCGACGGAACATTTTTACTTTCGCGGACTATAGCGGAGTTTCGTGGATAATTCCACTTGATTCCTGTAAGATGGGTTGCGTCTCGGGATGATCTGATCGGTGGGTCCTGGCGTCCCCGATGACCTGCGGAAGGGGCCATTCGGAAAAAAACAAGGCATGAAAAGGAGAAAAGAATGAATAAAATCAAACGATTAGTCATTGTTCTCTTGTTGACGGTCTTCTCCATGTCCGGGCAAGGATTCGCGGACAATCATGACCCCAAAGCCGACTTCAAACCTGATTTTATGTACGGAAACAATGACGGTGTCTCCCCGGACTACAAGAGAGCGGCGACCTGGTTCCACAAGGTGTCGGAACAGGTGAAAAATTTTTTCAAGGAGCTGATCGGTCCTGAGATGTTCAACAGTATCGGCAACTCGATCAACCATTTTGTGGAAGCGATCAAGCGATTTTTTGATCAGTCTTGGGGAAAACGGCTCGAGTGGAAAGCCTCATAGACCATCGGGCCCATGCGAAGCAGACGGAACTGTTTTATCCGGCCTTGATCATCGTTTCGTCCACGAACTCTCCTGGATGCCCGCCTTCGCGGGCATGACGGGAATGGGTATGACACGAAATTCGCTCGTCATTCCCGCGAAAGCGGGAATCCAGGGTTCTGACTGG
>JADFYM010000228.1 GCA_015233035.1 Magnetococcales bacterium | reverse complement strand
GGCGAAGCCACCACAAAATCGGGGCTTCGCCCCGCCCCCCACCAGAGGGCTTTGCCCTCTGGACTCCCACTGGGGGCCGTGACGGCCCCCAGACCCCGGCAATATTTTTCAAATGCGATTGCCCTGGAAGTCTCTTGACTGTGCCTGTTGTACGTCTCACTATGGGTACTGTCGGGGATAATACAGACAACACGAAAGGTGAGCGGGTGAAACTGCACCAACTGAGATATCTGTGTGAAGTGGCGCGCAGAGGCTTGAATGTCACCGAGGCGGCGCACCGGTTGCACACCTCGCAATCGGGCATCTCGCGGCAAATCCAATTGCTGGAGGAAGAACTCGGCACCGAGGTTTTTGTCCGTAACGGAAAACGCCTGACCGGCATGACCGAACCGGGACAAATGGTCCTGGACATTGCCAAACGTATTCTCCATGAGACGGAAAATTTGCGGGTCGCCTGTCGGGATTTCAGTGTCGAGCGGACTGGCAACCTGACCATTGCCACCACCCACACCCAGGCCTGTTTTACCTTGCCGAAGGTGATCCAGACTTTTCTGGAACGCTATCCCTCCGTGCGTCTGCGTCTGCACCAGGGCAATCCGTTGCAGGTGTCGGAGATGGTGGCCACCGGGCAGGCGGAGTTGGGGATTGCAACGACGGAAACCGAAGCCGACGACAAGGATTTGATCCATTTTCCGTGCCGACAGTGGCGACTGCTGGCGGTGGTGCCCAATGGTCACCCTCTGCTGAAAGAACCCCAACTCACACTGGAAGCACTGGCTGGCTATCCCCTGATCACCTATGACTCGGCGTTTGCCGCCCGGGCCAAGATTGACCAGGCGTTTGCCGACCATGGTCTCTCCACCAACCTGGTGCTGACCGCCATTGATGCGGATGTCATCAAGACCTATGTGGAATTGGGTCTGGGGGTGGGCATCGTGGCGGAAATGGCCTATGATCCGGTGCGCGACAAAGGACTGGAAGCCGTCGAGGTGGGCGACCTGTTTGGCACCAACGTGACCTGCATCGGCATCAAGCGTGGCACCTATCTGATGCGATATACGTATGATTTTATTGAATTGTTTGCACCACACCTGACTTATGCACTGATCCATGCGGTGCTGTCTGGTGAACAGATCACGATTCCACCGCCACCACCAAAGGCTTCCCCCATGACACGTCCGGCCCGTTGAGGGTAACACGGCGAAACTCTGCATGGAAAGAGTTGGCCAACACACGACAAGGGGTTGTCCCATGGATGCAGACCACGAAAAAACACCGTACCAGCACTTGACCCCGGACACCATCTTGCAGGCGGTGGAGCAGGTGGGTTATCTGTGCAGCGGCAGCCTGGCGGCCCTCAACAGTTATGAAAATCGCGTCTATCAGATCGGCCTGGAGGGAGCCGAACCCCTGGTGGTCAAATTTTATCGCGCCGGACGGTGGACCGATGCCGCCATTCAGGAAGAACATGCCTTCTGTCTGGCCTTGCAGGCGGAGGAATTGCCCGTGATTGCACCGCTGGTCGCCGCCAATGGCCAGACGCTGCACAAGCATCAAGGCTATCGGTTTGCCCTCTACCCACGGCAGGGCGGGCGGGCACCGGAGTTGGAAAATGGGGCCAACCTGGAACAACTTGGCCGCTTTCTGGGCCGCATCCACGCCATCGGGGCCATCCGTCCCTTCCGGGAACGGCTGACCCTGAATGTGGAGACCTGGGGCGTTGCTTCGGTTCGCCATGTCCTGGACAGCGGTTTTATGCCGGGGCATTTACGGGCGAACTATCAGGCGTTGACCACCGAGCTGCTGCTCACCATCCGCCACTGTTTTCAATATGTTGGTCGGTTGCGTCCCATCCGTTTGCACGGCGACTGTCATCCAGGCAATATGCTGTGGACCCCAACCGGTCCTTTCTTTGTCGATTTTGACGATACCTGCATGGGGCCTGCGATCCAGGATTTCTGGATGTGTCTGTCGGGGACACGAGAGGAACAGGCGGTGCAGTTATCGCACCTCCTGCAAGGTTACCAGATGTTTTTTGCGTTCAACCGGGCAGAATTGCCCCTCGTCGAGCCCCTGCGCACCCTGCGCATGATGCACCATGCCGCCTGGATTGCCCGACGTTGGGCAGATCCCGCTTTTCCCAAGGCCTTTCCGTGGTTCAACGGACCCCGCTACTGGGAAGAGCATGTGCGTTCCCTGCAAGAGCAGGTTGAATGGCTCGGCGAACCGCCGCTGCTGTAGGACCTTGTCTGCGTCACCAGACTGGTTACGGTTTGACCACCCGCCATTGGCGTACCCGTTCCTGGGCCTCTTCGATCTGGGCTGCGCTCATCTGTTTGATGAGCATGGCCTGACTTTTGCCAGCCTTTTCATGCCCCTGTGCGGCGGCCAGAGCCAGCCACATGTAGGCCTGAACCACATCTTTTGCGACCCCATCCCCGTTGAGATACATGGAGCCAAGATTGAATTGGGCCAGGGGATAGCCCCGTTCCGCCGCCTTGCGAAACCACTTTTCCGCCTCCTGGAAATCCTGGGGAACCCCTTTGCCGTCCACATACATGAAACCCAGTTTGGCCTGCGCGAGGGGATAACCGTGCTCCGCCGCCTTGCGAAACCATTTTTCCGCCTCCTGGAGGTTCCGGTCGCTCCCTTTGCCGTCCGCATACAAAAAACCCAGCTTGACCTGGGCCACGGGATCTTCCTGTTCGGCGGCCCTGCGATACCAACGCATGGCCTCTTTGCTGTTCGGCAAAACCCCCTGGCCCTGGTCATACATATCGCCCAGACGACTCTGGGAGAGTTCATGACCCTGTTCCGCCGCCTTGCGAAACCACCGTGCGGCCTCCTTGCGGTTCTGGGGCACCCCCTCCCCCTTGTCCAACAACACACCCAGGGAAAATTGGGCATCCACATTGCCCTGCTCCGCCGCCAGACGAAACCAGCGCGCCGCCTCCCGAGAATCCTGGGCAATGCCCTGACCTTCCAGGCAGATCAGGCCCAGGAGAGATTGTGCCTTGGCATCCCCTTTCCCGGCCGCCAGGCGGAGCCATTTGGCCGCTTCCTGATAATCCTGGGTAACCCCCTCGCCCTCATGATACATAAACCCCAGGTCGAATTGCGCCCGGACATCCCCCCGCTCGGCCGCCTGACGCAACCAGCGCGCCGCCTCTTTATAATCCCGGGGAACCCCATCGCCATTCGCATAGAGCAAACCAAGCGTAGCCTGCGCATCAGCATTGCCCTGCAAGGCAGCCTTGCGATACCACTGCATCGCCTCCTGGTGGTCCTGCGCGACACCTTCGCCTTTATCGTACAACAGCCCCAGCAGGGTTTGGGCATTGCTCTCACCCTGTTCCGCCGCCTTGCGCAACCAATGCACCGCCTCCCTGGTGTCCTGGGAGACCCCTTTGCCTTCCCAATACATCACGCCGATGAGTGTCTGGGCCTGGGCATCGCCCTGCTCAGCCGCCAGGCGCACCACAGCAGGATCGTCCGGGCTGTCGGCCCCCTGCGCCAGGGGAACAAGGCACAACAAGAACAGGCCCGTCAGGCGGGACAACCAGACTGATACAGGAGGTGTGCCTTTAACGTTCATGGAATTTTCCAGCGATCCGGGTTGATGCATTATCATCTCCGGCAGAATACACAGTTGGGGCCATGGTTGCCAGCCCATACAGCAAAAACCGGATCACGCTGGCTTTTCTGTCATGGTCGTCATCCGCCACCTTAATAGTGGTACGCCAGTCCCACCTTGAACTGCCCTTTGTCGGGGCTGAACCGATAGCTGGCGAGAGCCTGTTTGACCACCCAGTCTTCATAGTGGGTAAACAGATATTCTCCACGCAGGCTCAATGTGTTGGTCAAACCCGTCTCGATACCGGCCCCCAACCGGACCCCGTCCAAATCGTTGCCAACTGAAAAAACCGGATTATCCGCGACGGCAAAGCGCGTTCTGACCCACCCGAGCCGTCCATAGAGCAACGCATTGCGTATCAGGTAGCCCACCCGCCCGGAGAGACCATACGACCACTTGTCTCGAATTGAAAACCCGGCAGAATCATGATACCGGGAGGAACTGCCCTCATAATTCGCCTCAAAACTGAAGACACCGTTACCCGTTTTGACCTGGTAACCCCCGAACACGCCACAGTTGATTCCATCCGATCCCGAACCATCCTGGTCATAGGAATTGCTGGGATCCTCGTAATGACTCTTCACCAGGTCGTGGTCCACACCCAGTTCCGGTCCCACATAGAATCCATTGTAGGGAGCCGCCGTCGCCGTCCCCCCCATCCCCAATAAACCCATTACGACCAGCACCGGCATTTCTTTCATGGACTTGTTCCCGCTTTCCGCTTCACTTATATCAATCAAGTATAATCAACGCGCTATTTTAGAATGATTTGCTTGACTTGTCAATGAAAGTTGTGTACTTTCCCTTGTCACATTCTTTATCAATTTTCTGTATCTTGTCCTCGCGCAATCGCGAGCCTGTTCTGTTGAAAGGGAGGGGAACCCGTGCACATGGCAAATTTTTTTAACAATCTGAAGGTTGGGACCAAGATCGGCTTTGGCTTTGGTCTGGTCGGCGTCCTGTTTCTGGGGGTGGTCACCCTTTATCAGACCACCTTGACCGGCACCCTGACCGCTTTTCAGGGCGAGGTGTTGGATCGGGCCGAGGTGGAAAAATCCACCGCCATGCACCTGAACATTCTGCTCCTCGAAACCCGTCGGGCAGAAAAGGATTTTCTGCTGCGCAAGGATCCGAAATATGTGGATACCGTCAAGAAAAGTGTCGCATCCCTGCAACAGACAGCCGACGGCATGCTCCAGGCAGCCCAGAAGTACCATGATACCGACAGCATCCGTCTGGACGGCGAGATCAAAAAACTGGCCGACAGCTATCTGACCACCTTTTTGAACCTGGCCCGCAATGAAACAGAAAAGGGGTTGGACCCGCAATCCGGTTTGCAAGGCAAATTCCGGGAGGTGGCCCATGGCCTGGAAAAGCGGCTCAAGCAGTATGACACGGAAGAGATCACGGTCGATCTGCTCCAGATGCGGCGGACAGAGAAGGATTACCAACTCAAGAGGGATGTCAAAGATGTCGTGCTCCTGGAACAAAAAATGCAGAAATTGCTCCAGGATATCGATCAATCGACCTTGCCGGATGATCTCAGAGAGGATCTGACGGCCAAAACCGGTCAATACTGGGCCGCCTTCAAGATATTTCTGCAACAACCCACGGAACGGAGCGGGACGGCTGCGGACACGGTCCGCGACATTGCCCACGAGATCGAAACGCGGGTGCAGACCCATTATGTGCCCGGATTGGCGCAACTGTATCTCTCCATCCGCAAGGATGAGAAGGATTATCTGCTGCGGGGCGAGGAAAAATATGTCGCCGGGGTGACCAAAAAGCTGGATGCCGTGCGGCGGGAAGTGACGGCCTCCAGACTGCCCGATGGGGACAAGGCCGCTCTGGTCGACAGTACCAGGCAGTATCAGGAGGCCTTTCTGGCTCTGGTGGCCAAGGATAAGGAACTCATCGATATGACGGCCAAAATGCGGGATGCGGTCCATGCGATGGAGCCGGTCATCGATGAGATTGTCAAGGGGGCGACCACGGACATGACCAACATGACCCAGGAGGCCACTGCGGCGGCCAACCGCAATGCCCATACCGCCCTGGGGATCAGCGCGGCCATTTTTCTGCTGGGCATTCTGTTTGCCTGGCTGATTGGCCGCCTCATTGCCACCCCGGTACGCACCCTGCAAAAGATCCTGGAAGCGTTTGCCGACGGCAACATGACTGTCGCGACCGATATTCACCAAACCGATGAAATCGGCCTGATGGCGGCGGCTCTGGACAGAAGTGCCAGCAAGCTGCGTGAGGTCATCGGTCTGGTCAAACGCTCATCCGTCGAGGTGGCCAACGGCAGCCAACAACTGTCGGATGCGGCCCAGACGTTTGCGCAATCCGCCACCCAGCAGGCGGCCGCGATTGAAGAGACCTCGGCGGCCATGGAACAGATGACCTCCAGTATTCAGCAAAACAGCGACAATGCCGGTACCACCGAAAAAATTTCCCAACTGGCGGCCAAGGATGCCGTGGCGACGGGCGATGCTGTCTCCCAGGCGGTGCTGGCCATGCGGGAGATTGCCCAGAAAATCTCCATCATCGAAGAGATTGCCCGGCAGACCAATCTCTTGGCACTCAATGCCGCCATTGAGGCGGCCCGGGCGGGCGAGCATGGCAAGGGCTTCGCCGTGGTGGCGGCTGAGGTACGCAAACTGGCGGAGCGGAGTCAGATGGCGGCGGGAGAGATTGGCACACTCTCCGCTTCCAGTGTATCCGTGGCGGAGCAGGCCGGGGGCATGTTGACCAAACTGCTCCCGGACATTGAAAAAACGGCGGGCTTGATCCGGGAGATTTCCACCTCCAGTCGGGAGCAGAATCAGGGGGCGGGGCAGATCAACCATTCCATCCAACAGATGGATCAGGCCATTCAGCGCAATGCGGGTACGTCCGAGGAGATGGCCGCCACCTCCGAAGAACTGTCCGCCCAGGCCGAAGCTCTGGAAAATGCCGTGGCTTTTTTCAATGTCGGGGAGGATGAGGGGTGGCCAGCCGCCGGGCGGAAGGTTGCCCCCAGACAGGCTGTGGCTGTGCGTCCACGGCAGTCCCCGCGCCCGCCGGTGCACAGGGTGGCCTTGTTGGAGGGCAAAAAGCCGAGTAGTGCTGCATCTGACAGCGCATTTGAATCGTTTTAAGCGGGTTGAACACCGAAGCAGACTGTACCGTTGCAGGGGTCCAGGGGGATTATCCCCCTGGTGGGGTCCAGGGGCAAAGCCCCCGGTGGGGTTCGGGGCAAAGCCCCGTGAGGCGCCCCGTTCTAAGCCGCTCTGCTTCGGCTGCCCCGCACGCACCAGCCCCCCTGCGCCGCAGACCCAAACCGGCCGCGCGGCCCGCGCCCCCCCGCGCTGCAGCCGATCTCTACAC
>JADFYM010000227.1 GCA_015233035.1 Magnetococcales bacterium | reverse complement strand
GGATTTGGGGGAGAAGCCCCCAACGGGTTGATATGGTATGCCTCGCGGGGCTTCGCCCCGGACCCCACCAGGGGCTTTGCCCCTGGACCCCACCAGGGGGATAATCCCCCTGGACCCCTATAACTGCACAATATACTTCGGATTTTTCGTCAGCATAAAGATGTGTGCATGGGGTAGCCCGGAGGGAGAGGGAAGCAAAAATCTTTTTAATCATTGTCAAACACAGCAGGCCCAGGGAATCATCCCCCTGGCGGAACCGGGAGCTTGCCCTAATAGATCACATCTTTGTCGTCGCCCTTGCCGACAAACCATAGCAAACCTCGGGCGCGCAGATCCTGCGCCGTTTGCAACACGGTCTGGCGGGCAGCCTGTACCCTGGATACACGTACAGGACCGATGGCTGCCAAATCCTCACGCAAGTTTTCGGCGGCACGGGGCGACAAATTGTCCAAAATTTTTTCCACCAACCGCCATTCTGCCCCCTTCAAAGCGATGACCAACACCTCATGGTCAATCTCCCGCAACAGATTTTGCAACCCCCGATCATCCACCAACAGGAGATCGATGAACAACAACATCTCGTTGCGGAGTTGCCGGGCCAGTTGTTCATCCTGTTCGTCCACGAACGCCAATATTTTGAATGCCTGGCGTTGATCCAAACGAGCGAGCAGGGCGGCTGTCTTGCGAATGCGCATGGAACCTCTGGTGTGTCACGTTATTGACGAATCCAGGCCATTTTTTAAGAAAACAATGTCAAACGAACCCGTTCCATTTCACCGGACAGCAAAACAGGGTAGCCTGTCCCTCTGTCTACACCCACTCCAAAGAGAGCCATCATGGTCGCCAACAGTTTACCCCCATCCCATGCCATCCGTCACTGGTGGCATGCCTGTTCCGTCTACACCGAAAAGCGGGTGGTCAGTATCCTGTTTTTGGGCTTTTCCAGTGGATTGCCCTTGGCGTTGACCTTCAGCACCCTCTCCCTTTGGCTGACGGAAGCAGGTATCAGCAAAACCTCCATCGGCCTGTTTGCCTTGGCCGGGGTGCCCTATACCTTCAAATTTGTATGGTCACCGCTGATCGATCAACTGCCGATACCTCTGTTGACCCGCCGCCTGGGTCGTCGCCGCAGTTGGGCTTTGCTCACCCAGGTGGCCTTGATGATCTCGCTCTTCCTGATGGGTCTAAGCAAACCCAGTGAATCGATGCTCACCACCGCCCTGCTGGCTTTGTGTACCGCCTTCTGGTCAGCCAGCCAGGATATTGTCATCGATGCCTACCGTGTCGAAATTCTGGAAGAGAGTCAATTTGGTGCCGGTGCGGCCATCTATGTACTCGGTTATCGGTTGGGCATGTTGGCGTCCGGTGCTGTGGCCCTGTATCTGGCCACCTATTTTGGCTGGTTTGTCACCTATACCCTCATGGCCTGCTTGATGAGCGTGGGCATCGTGACCATACTGATCAACCCGGAACCCGTAAAAAAAATGGTGACCGGATGGCACACCCAGGAGGGCAAACTGCCAGAACTGTTCAAAAAATGGTCACAGTTGGGAGGGCGAACGGGTCGGCTCATGACCTGGATCGCCCGTGCCGTCATCGCCCCCTTCGCCGACTTCATGCAGCGCGACAGTTGGGGCACCGTGCTGTTGTTCATCCTCTTTTATAAGCTGGGAGACACCCTGGCGGGCGTCATGAGCAATCCGTTTTACCTGGATCTGGCGTTTACCAAGATTGAAATCGCCAATATCAGCAAGCTGTTTGGCCTGGGGGCCACCCTCATCGGCAGCATGGTGGGAGGCATTGTGGTCAACCGCATCGGGATCATGCGATCGCTGTTGTATTGCGGTATATTGCAAATGTTTTCCACCCTGATGTTCGTGCTGTTGGCCCAAACCGGCCACCATCTCGGCGTCCTCACCCTGACCATCGCCGTGGAAAATTTCAGCAGTGGCATGGGAACAGCCGCGTTTGTGGCCTATCTCTCTTCCTTGTGCAATATTGCCTATACGGCCACGCAGTATGCCTTGTTGACCTCATTCATGGCTTTTGGTAGAACATTGCTCGCCTCTTTTGGTGGCACCATCGCCGATCATACCAATTGGACCGTGTTTTTTCTGGTGACCACCCTGGCTGCCACACCGGGGTTGGCCCTGTTGTGGTCCATGATGCGGCGTTTTTCCCTCCACCCACAGCCCGCCATGGAGGCCATGGATGAATCTGCTGCATGACATATCAGAATCGATCAAGGTATAAAACGATGCGCTATTATCTGAAAAAAATGCGCGGCGGCGGACAGGGACTGCCAGCCGTCGCGGCCAAAGAAATTTTCTGGTCCTGGTTGGGTGCCTTTGTGGGCATTGGGCTGGTGGGATGGCTGGATGCACGGTTTTTCGCCCCGGAGGATCTGGCCCTGCTCATCGGTTCGTTTGGAGCCTCTGCCGTATTGATCTATGGCACACCCAACAGCCCCCTGGCACAACCACGCAATTTGGTCGGGGGTCATCTGGTTTCTGCCATAGTGGGTGTTGCCCTGTTTCAATGGCTCGGTGCCATACCCTGGCTGGCCGCCGCGTTGGCCGTTTCACTGGCCATCGCCTGCATGCACCTGACCAAAACAGTCCACCCGCCAGGAGGAGCCACGGCACTGATTGCCGTAATCGGTTCCACACCGCTGCACAACCTGGGATTTTCCTACGTGTTGACGCCCATCGGTCTCGGGGTCGTGTGTCTGCTCACGATTGCGCTCCTGATCAACAATTTGGCCCCGTCACGACAATACCCCATTACCTGGTGGTAGAAAACGCAACCGGACTGGTTGGATGGGTTCTGAAAATTGGTTGTGGGTCCAGGGGGATCATCCCCCTGGCGGGTCCAGGGCAGAGCCCTGGTGGGGTGCGGGGCGAAGCCCCGGAAAGGGGTATACGCCTTGCCGGGGCTGAAGCCCCTGCATCCCGCCCTACCCTATGCACACAACTTTTGCAGGAATCCGGGAACCGCCACGCTCCCCGGTAGGGGTTTGGGGGCAAAGCCCCCAACGTGTTGATATTGTGTTCCTCGCGGGGCAAAGCCCCGGCCCCCACCAGGGGCTTTGCCCCTGGACCCCACCAGGGGGATAATCCCCCTGGACCCCTATAACCGCACAATATAATTCGGATTTTTTGTCAGACGCGAGCATAGGGTTGCACCACTATTCCACCGGTGTACCAGTCGGCGGCGCGACGGACGGCACGGGTGACGACGCCATCGGCGGTGCGGTCGGCGGCACCTCCTGGCCATCATTGGCACCAGGGAGCGGTTCCGCTCTCTTCTGGACCGTCGCTTTTTGTCCCACATCGTCCAAACGAATGGCACAACGACCGATGGGCATATCCACGGGTGGCGTACCATCGCTGCCCAGATCGTCCGCCTGGCGAAATTCCAGGCGCACTTCCACCCGACGACTCTCTTCCGCGCTCTGCTTGATCCCGGTGACAGAGGCCCCATCAATGATCAACAGTTGCCGCAATTTTTCCTGCTGACTGTTCGGCAATTCCACAGAAAAAAGTGCGCACACCACGGCCTGTGCCCGGTTTAAACTGAGATTGACATTGTACAAATAACTGCCCGTCGCATCGGTATACCCTTCAATATGAATACGTTTCAGCCAATTTTTTTCCTTCTCCCGGGGTTCGGGCTCCAGTTCCAGCAGCAACGGCACAAAACTGCGCAGCGATTCCTGGGCCACCCCGGATAACTGATAGCTGTTGAAGGCAAAACTGGCTTTCTCCCCAAAACTGATCGTGTTGGTCGCCATATTGATCTCCAGCCCCAAATTTTTTTCCTCAGCCCTCTGTTTCAAACGGTTGAGTATGGATTGAATGGCGGTTTCCCGTTCCTGTTTTTCCACCATGGGACGACTGGCAATCGCCACAATGGAAATGCTCATGACAACCAGAAACAGCATGGCCAATGCGGTCATCAAATCGGCATAACTGATCCAGAAGGGATTGCCACCATCTTCAATCTGTTTTTTGAAACGCTGGATAACTCTTGCCACGGGATCCTCAACACGCTTTAGGGGTGGGTTTGATAGTCCGCTGAACCACTACTCGCCATATGCCCCGGCGAGGGGGAATCGTTCCAGTGCCCGCTCCCGCAGAGAGACGATCTGGGCGTCGTCCAGAGCGAACAAGGGCTGAATATACGCCCAACCTGGCTCCCATTCCCAGTCCAGCAAATCCCCCTCAATCCATTCGGTCATGAGCAGCATGGCGTGGAGAACGGCATATTTGCGTTCCCGAACGGGCCGACCGGCAAAGGCATCGGGTTGATGATGAGCGGCGACGACATAAACCCACGGTTTGGGCAACTGCCAGGCGTCACACAACAGAGAACCCAACAGGGCATGGGTGGTCTGATACCGTTCAGCCTCGGCGGCGGCCAGGGTCTGCTGCGTCGCCTGACGATCGGCGGTCAGCAGTTCGGGATAATCCGCAAACTGCCGCAACAGGACCAGTTGCCCACAATCATGAAACAGGCCCACACTGTATGCCTCGTCGGGCGGGACAACAGGCAGATTGCCATTCCTGAAGTGGGGAGAAAGCGGCCTTAATTCGCGCGCCAACCAGGACAGGATGCGGGCAGCCCGAACACTCCGGGTGCGCATTGTCTGCATCCAACTCGCTTTGCGCGCCAGCCCTCCGCTCAGGAACAATTCCTGGGTAATATCCCGCAATTTTTCCTGACCCAGCAGTGCCATGGCACATTCGATGGATTCCACCTTGCGATTATACCCGGTCAGCAGCGTATTGGCGGCTTGCAGTATCTGCGCCGAGAGGGCCATATCGCGCAGAATGATCTCCGTCACCGCCACCGGATTGGGCACAAACGCACTCTGGGCCTTGACGGCTTCCAGCATCACCAGGGGGCGGGTGGGCAGCGAAAACCGATGGACCAGCTTGCGCGACTCTTTCAGGTTCAGTCCGTTGCCCATAGCACACTATTTCCCCCGCATTTTGATTGCCACATGGCCAATCCATAGGGTGACCGCCTGCCCTGTGGCAGAAAAAGGATATTTCTGGACAGACTTCCATTGCCCAGCCCCCTGTCCCAATGAGAATACCGGCTTTGCAGGTCTGTCGTCAAAGAAATGTTCACCTTGGCGTGCCAGCACGGGCTTTTGGATGCCCGCATCAAGACAGCCGTGGATGATGCAAACCGATCCAGGCAGGCCCATCGGCATCGGTATTGGGGCAATGGGGATCCAGGATGCGGAGCACGTCAGACTCCGCACCGGCCCACAGGATGCGCCCAATGTCGAGGTGTTCTTGCGAACGGGGGGCGGAACAGATCCAGGAATAGGTTTCTGTAGCTCCGTTCATACGGATGCGATTCTTGCCGGTGGGCAGCCAAAAAACCAGGGCGGCCTCCCCGCTGAATTTTGATTGAAAATCCAGAATGGCGGCCAGCAGGTCAGATTCCAGCCAGCTTTCGGCTTCCGGGGGAGCCAACAAGTCCAGGCAGCCCTCCAACCCGGCGACGACGAGCGTGTTGCCATCATTGCTGGGAAGTTCCTCCGGCCAACGACCCACCAGGGCAAAAAACTGCCGGATGGATTGGACGTTGCACGGTTTTCCCAATGCAGCCAACGCCTTTTCATCCCAAAGCAGGCTGAAGCCACGCCGTTTCCAGACATCATCGGTCAAAATTTTCATGCTGACTCCTCGCCGAAGAAAAACGACAATTGACGAGATTTTTCCTGGTCCGGCTGATTCCTGGCCGCGTCCCACTGCTGGTAGATGGATAATGCCCGGCCAGCGGCGGTGCGGATGGGCAGGGTGGCACCGCGATGGGCCAGCCACTCGATCAACGCCTGCAAGGCGATGTGCGGCTTGAAAAAATCGTTCTTCAAGGTATCCAAGGCATTGATACCGCTCCCCTCGAAACAGGCACCAACCAGCACCAGAGCCTGATCGAGATCGGCCGTCAGCTTGCGCCGGTGCTTCCCATACCAGGCAGTGGCGAATGCGCCCGGATCCACGAGGGTGAAAAGTTTGTTCTTTTCCACACACCAACCGCGCTGGGAAAACTCATCTGGGGCAACCCCGGAGCCGCGCAAAAATTTTTGCATCTGGTCGCGGGCCACCTCGGTCTTGCCGTCAAATATGCGCAAAAACTGGCGGGTCATGGGTTCGGCAGGAATCGGGGGCGGTTCCTGGATCTGGTTGGCATCCTCTTCGATGATCTGGTTGATACCCACCAGAGCCTCTTTCACGGTGATGGCGCGTTCTTCGTCCACATAGACCGCGCCATAATGGCGGGAGAAATATTCCAACGCCTTGCCACGGCGAATGACCTGCAAGTCGGCGGCGGGCAAGCCCTCTCTGGCGTGGTTTTCCAGCAGGGATTGCAGTTGCCGCACATCGGCCAACACCTCGCGGCGCATGCGGGCCCAACTGACCCGCGTCGGCTCCTCGATGCGTTTGCGGCAGACGTGGATGATGTCGTACTCAATCTTTTGGGCACCAAAGTCTGCATTCTCGCCTTTGGTTTCATCTGAGCGTATCGGATAGGTCGCTTCAAGGTAGAAACCGGCATCGAATAAAGACTCAAGAACCGACACCCATGGTGCGTCTTCGCTGTGATGGAAGGTAAACGCAAGAATCCCACCTGATTTCAAGACTCGATGGGTTTCGCGCCAACACTGTGTCAGCAATCTCTGGTAAAACAACTCAGGACTCTTTGGTTCCCGAAATCGGTTGGTGACAGCTTCAAGCGTTTTTGGTGTGTATTCTGATCCAAAAATTTCTGGATACCTTTCTTTAAGTGCTAAACGTATCCATACATAGAAAAAATCGGCTAATTCAGCATATTGCACCAGATCACTAAACGGCGGGTCAGTGATAACCAAGTCCATTGTATTGGTATCCAATACGGCTAGCTCCGTTGAGCTACCTTGAGAAATATTCGCAACTAGGTATCCACTTCGGTTAAGCCCTATCCACTTCGATCAAGCGTCTTTGTCTTGTGAATCTTCCCTCTTGGGTTCGCAACAAGTGATCGATACGGTGCTGGTTTCGTGACTACAGCTTGCTG
>JADFYM010000226.1 GCA_015233035.1 Magnetococcales bacterium | reverse complement strand
GCGACAAAACCAGCCTTTTGATAGTGAGTCGAGCATTCAGGCCCACTCTCGATGCGGTTCTGGCTGTTGAAATGCCGTTCCAAAGGCATATGCCGAGGTGTTTGCCTTTGAAGTCACCGATTCAGGTTCTCATCATCGATCTCATCGCTTCCACCGTGGAACTGCACAACAAAGGTGAGGTCTATTACGGAGAAGAGTTGCAAAAATTTCTCGTTTTTTTCAGCCAGTTCAAAAATTATGGTGGAAATGAAATCAAATTTACTGGTGATGGTCTGGTATACTTCTTCGAACTGAATCCTCCCAACTATGGGAGCGGGGCCATCGAATTTTTCCTGGATGCGTGCAAAAAAAATACGACCAGCTTCAAGGTGAGAGGGGCACTCCATGTTGGTCATGTCAATACCATTCCATTGCACTCCGGCACGACAGACTATGTCGGTTATGCATTGACCTATACCTTCAAAATGCTTCAATATCTTCCAGATAATGCCAAGGAGTCCCAGGCATTGTATATCAGTAAACCGGCAAGAAATGAACTTTCGGTACCGCTTGGTGAAAATTATTTGGACAGATACAACATGGTGCCAGCGAATATAGGACGAAATGAGATGAGAATCGATGACGTAAAATTGATCGCCTGTTCACGTTGAGAAAAATCAGGGAGTGCGGTTTTTGCGCAAGAGACCGCATGTGCCCATCTTTCGCTTGCCCTGCCTCACCCAAGAAAGTGCCATGACAACACATTCGAGAGAGGGGGGGGGGGAGTTTTGCGACACGACCACACCAAAATAGAGGGGTACGCATGAAAAAAATATTTGTCTTGATGTCATTGCTGGCGATATGGGCGGTTTTGAGTGTGCCCGATCTCCCGGCCTATTAGGTGGAATTGACTCCTCCCCCGCACAATTCGACAGAGCGGATCATTGACACCCACACCAAAGGAAAAAAAAATCTGCAAGCCCATCGGGCACTTTGGAAAAGGGCGATTGATGATGTCATCAGCAACAAGGAAAAGCCGGTTCATGAACTGCTGACCTGTCTCTCCTTCTATCCTGGGGAGGACGAGGCTGAAAAGTGCAGCTTTATAAACGACAAGAAAAAGAAAGCACCCCAAGGATTCGGAGGCTTCTTGCGGGGATCACGCTGGAATGACGACCCTTCTTTCATTCCGGAAGATTCTGCCATGCTCTTCTGCAAAGCAGGCATCAGAACCCATTATGTCCGCAGTCCTGGTTGCTGGATTGTGATGATGGCGAGGGGCAAGTTGGCGGCAGACGATTTGCAGAACGACCTTGAACAGGAGAGTCGATACCCATTGCTGGTCCAGAGCCACTTCGGCAGCTTTCAGTTTCTCCACGCCATGGCCCCCGACGGACAGACCGCCGAACAAACCTTGGCCAGAATACTTGGCTGGGCGGAATTGACCTACAAACTGGGGGCATCACTGGACAAGTTTGACAGTCAGACCCGCTTGAACGAAACCGGCATTCCCAGCCTGGTGGAGTTGGCCAACTCATTGACGCGCCCCGGCCACGAACACAAATATCAACTGGGATACATGTTTGATGCTTCACGCGCCGAACAGCGGATGCGTGACGTGGCCTTCGGTTCACTGCTCCACATGATTCAGGACTCCTTCGCGCCGTGCCACACCCAACGAAAAGCCGAGGATCCCAGAAAGATTGTGGCCTTTTACTCCTACCTCCAGCAGAGCGGAAACCACCACAGCAAGACCGACCTGACACAGCAGTGGGATGCCTCCCGGTTGACGAACAAGGTAAATCCCATCTATATCGGCCACCAATTGGTGCTCTTCAAGCACAATAAAACGCCGTGGGACAACGCAGAAGTACCGGTTGAGGACAGGAAAACACCTGACGTCAAAACCTATTTGTCGGAATATTTCCAATTGGAGGATCCGAAGGCTCTGACCAAACCCGGAGCAGATTTTTGTATGCCAAAACATTCAGACCTCTGACATATTCTGGCACGCCAGGGCCTTGATCCCCATTTCGTCCATATTCTGGGGGGGGACGGCAACCGCCCTCCCCCCCCAGTCCTCCTCCCCACCCTGCTTTCCTAATGGCGGATGCAGGGGAATCACCCCCCTGGTGGGATGCGGGACAAAGCCCCACGGGACGCAAGGATACCCGCACTCTCCCCTGCTGGCTCACATTTGAAATGGAATTGCCTCCCCCACCCTCACCCCGTCTCTTTGCAGCCCGTGCGGGTTGTGCTATAAAGGTCTCCGGTTGGCGGTTTGTCTGAGGACAAACGAACCAGGCCAAATTGTCCATCGTTGTCATGACCTTTTGCAGTCTCCCGGATCCTGCCCCATGAAGCCCAGTCATTGGTTGATCGTTTGTGCCGTCTCCCTCATCACGTTCAGCCTGTGGGCCTGGTTCAACCAACCGTTGGAGGAACCCCTGTGGCCGGATCGGATCATGGGCTTCGCCTTCTCCCCCTACCGCGCCGACCAGAATCCCCAGGAAGGGATCCACCCCACCCCAGAGCAGATCGATCAGGATCTGGCCCTGCTGGCAGGCAAAACCCACGCCGTGCGTACCTATACCGTGCAGGCCACCCTTGCAGAAATTCCCCGCCTGGCCAAAAAATATGGCATCAATGTCATGGTCGGGGCCTGGGTGGACAATATCGACGAGGCCCGCAACGATACGGAACTGACCACGCTCATCAAAGTGGTCAACGACAACTGGCGCAACGTGGTCCGCGTGATTGTCGGCAACGAAACCCTCCTGCACAATCTGCGCACCCCGGAACAACTCATGGCCCATCTGGACCGGGTGCGCGCCGCCGTCAAAACCCCCGTCAGTACCGCCGAACCCTGGCATATCTGGCTGAAATATCCTGAACTGGCCGAACATTGCGACTTTATCACCGTCCATATGCTGCCCTACTGGGAAGGGATCGACCCGGAAAATGCCGTCGACTATATCGTCAACCGCATGAACCAACTGCGCGCCGCCTTCCCGGACAAGCCGATCATCATCGGTGAGGTGGGCTGGCCCAGTGCCGGTCGCACCCGCCTCCAGGCCAAGGTCGGCATGGTGGAACAGGCCACCTTCCTGCGCCGCTTCCTGGCCCGCGCCGCCCAGGAAAAATATGTCTACTATGTCATCGAAGCCTTCGATCAACCCTGGAAAACCCAATCCCTGGAACGGGGCGTCGGAGCCTATTGGGGCGTGTATGACGCCAATCGCAAAGCAAAATTTCCCTTCGATACCCCCATCGTCGGCATTCCCCAATGGTATGTGCTGGCCGGAGCCTCCCTGCTGGTGGGCATGGTGGTGCTCACCCTGCTGTTCATCGACAGCCATACCCTGCGCCGCCGAGGACGGTTTTTTCTGGCCACCCTGGCCTATGCCGTCGCCTCGCTGGCCGTGTGGGTCGTCTACAACTACAGCCAGCAATATCTCAGCCGCAGTGCCCTGGTGGTCGGCGTCCTGCTGGGCATCGGCATGGTCGGCGTCATCCTGGTCTTTTTTGCCGAAGCCCACGAATGGGCGGAAGCCGCCTGGGTCAATGTCCGCCGCCGCGCCCTGACCCCCTCCGCCCCCATCGATGACGCCGAATTGCCCTGGGTCTCCATCCATGTCCCGGCCTACAATGAACCCCCGGACATGCTGATCGCCACCCTCAATGCCCTGTCCCGCATGGACTATCCCTATTTTGAAGTCATCCTGATGGATAACAACACCAAGGATCCCGCCGTCTGGGAACCGGTGCGCGACCACTGCCTGAAACTGGGCGAACGCTTCCGCTTTTTCCACGAAAATCCACTGCCCGGCTTCAAGGCAGGTGCCCTGAACTTTGCCCTGCACCATACCGACAGCCGCGCCGAAATTGTGGCCGTGATCGACAGCGATTATCTCGTGGAACCCAACTGGTTGCGCGACCTGACCCCCCCCTTCCAGAAACCGGATGTCGCCATCGTCCAGGCCCCGCAAAACTATTGCGACCAGCACGAAAGTTTGTTCAAGTCGATGTGTTATGCTGAATATCGCGGCTTTTTCTACATCGGCATGATCACCCGCAACGAACGCAACGCCATCATCCAGCACGGCACCATGACCATGGTCCGCCGCAGTGTCCTGGTCGAGGTGGGCGGCTGGGCCGAATGGTGCATCACCGAAGATGCCGAACTGGGTCTGCGCATCTTCGAGCGGGGCTTCCAGGCCCTCTATGTGCCACAAAGCTATGGCCAGGGCTTGATGCCCGATACCTTTATCGACTTCAAGAAACAACGCTTCCGCTGGGCCTACGGGGCCGTGCGCATTCTGCGCGCCCATATTGGCGAACTCTGCGGCTGGCGTCCCTCCCAACTGACCTGGGGACAACGCTATCACTTTCTCGCTGGCTGGATGCCGTGGCTGGCCGACGGCTTCAACCTGCTGTTCAACCTCTTCGCCTTGATGTGGTCCTCGGCCATGATCCTGGCCCCACAACACATCGATTCCCCCTCCATGGTCTTCAGCACTCTGCCCCTGGCCTTGTTCGCCTTCAAATTGCTGAAACATTTTTACCTGTATTGCGCCCATGTCGGGGTCAGCATGGCTGGCTCCCTGGCGGCCGCCGTGGCGGGCCTCTCCCTCTCGCATACCATCTCATTGGCCATCATTGATGGTTTTTTCGGCAGCGACAAACCCTTCTTCCGTACCCCCAAACATGCCGACGGCCACCGCCTGTGGCGCGCCCTGGCCTCCGCCCGCGACGAAGCCCTCCTGATGTTCGCCTTCTGGATCGCCGCCTGGGGCGTGGCCGTCCATATCGGCTTCGATTTCTTTGATACCCGCGTCTGGGTCAATGTCCTGCTCGTCCAATCATTGCCCTATGCCGTCACGGTATTGATGGCCATTATCAGTGGCCTGCCCTCCCATCGACAAGACAAATCTCCTGAACAATTGACAACCGTGGCAATTCCAGTTGTCAGCACGGAAGCCGTCCGTCCGCTCTCCCCGGACGAAGACGAAAAAAATCTGCCCGTCTCGCCCCCATAACCGCCTTACCCCCAGATCATCAGACTTGCCAGGTCTCTATTTTTCCTGTATTTTATAGTCATCATGCAGGACGTACTCCCCTCGCTTGATAAAAATTATCAACACTGGTGTGAGACAGGATAAAGGGCATGGCGGTATCATCTCACTACGACGAACAAGATAAGTTGGCGCGTATGGTCACATTGTTGGCGGGCGACACCGAGGGGCAGGAGCCTGACCAGGGCATCAAAAGGCTTCAACACCGATCCAAAAAGACCATTGGTCTTGCCACAGGCGGTGCCATTGGTTCCATTATTCCGGGCGTGGGATCCTTGCTGGGGGCCCTGATCGGTTATTCATTGGCCGACTCCCGCTGGGTGGCAAACCGGGTTGACCGGTGGTTGGACCGATAGGGATACCCGGATGCCGGACTTTCGCTATTCCGCCCGCAGTCAACAAGGCATTGTCGCCGGGATTGTCCACTCGGCGGATTGCATGACGGTGGCGACGCAGTTGCTGGCCCAGCAGTTGGAGCCATTGACCATCGAACCGCTCCAGGAGAGGCATTTCTGGCAGACGTGCTGGCACCGTCTGGCCCGATCCGCCACACCGGGCGCACACGATCTGATTTTGTTCACCCGGCAAATGGTTGCCTTGATCCATGCCGGGGTGCCCCTGATCCAGGCCCTCCAGGGAATACGGGGTTATGCCCATCATGCCCTGCTGCAAGAGACACTGGGCAAAGTGATCGAGGCGTTGCAATCCGGGCGGGATCTGGCCTCGGCCTTGGCAGCCTATCCCCATATTTTTGGGCGGTTGTTCCCCCGTCTGGTGCGGGTGGGGGAACAGACGGGTCGTCTGGAAGAGTCCTTTCAACAGATGTTTCAATATCTGGAGCGGGACCGGGCGGTGCGCCGGCGTCTTCAGACTGCCTTGCGCTATCCGCTGCTGGTCCTGGCGGCGACATGGATCGCCCTGTTGGTGGTCAACTGTTTTGTGATACCGGCCTTTGCGGGATTGTTTGCCCGGTTCGGGGCCGAATTGCCCCCCTTGACCCGCCTGTTGGTGACCACATCACGGTTTACACAGGCCTATTGGCCCATGCTGCTGTTGGGTATGGCCGGACTGGGATATGTCGGGTGGGCCCTGCGGCAAACCCGGCTTGGCCGGGAGGTGTGGGACCAACAGATATTGCGTCTGCCTCTGGTTGGCTCCCTCATTCAGCGCGCCCTGCTGGCCCGCCTGACCCGAACTTTTGCCATGGGGACGCGCTCTGGCCTGACGGTGGCGCAAACGCTGCACCTGGTGGGCGAGACATTGGACAATCGCTGCATGGCCCGCCAATTGGCGCAAATACACGACCGGGTGGAACGGGGGGAACCCCTGACCCAGGCAGCCCAGCACAGCGGCCTGTTCCCGCCCATGGTCCTGCAAATGCTGGCCGTCGGGGAACAAACCGGCCATATGGGGGACATGCTGCTCGAAGTGGCCGATTTTTATGATCGGGAGGTGGAGTATGAACTCCAGGCCTTGAGTGCCTGGGTGGAGCCAGTGCTCATTTTAATGGTCGCCTGTCTGGTGTTGCTTCTGGCGTTGGGCATTTTTCTGCCCATGTGGAATCTGGGATCGGTTGCCCTGGGACGGAGGTGAGGGATTCATGATGAGCCTGTCGAAAACACGACGCCCGGTTCGGGATCGGCAACAGGGGTTTACCCTGATTGAATTGATCATGGTGATTGTGATCCTGGGCATTCTGGCGGCGGTGGCGGCCCCCAAGTTTATCGATTTGAGCAATGAGGCCGAAGGAGCGGCGGCTTCGGGGGTATTGGCAGCAGCCCAGTCGGCGGCAGCCATCAATTTTGCGGCCAATCGGGCGGGCCGAGGGTTGACCATGATCACCTCCGGGGCAACTTTGGCAGGGGCTTTTGATGGGGGGAATGCGCCGGATGGCTGGTCGGCGGCAGGGAATACCCTCACCCATGTGGGCAAAGATGGTACCACCTACACCATCACGGTCAGCAGTGGGGAGACCGCCTCGGCCAAGGCGCAGTTGTCACGCAATTGGTGACACCTGGGGCATCGGGCTTTTACTGGGGGGGGGCGGAGAACCGCCCCCCCCAGACC
>JADFYM010000225.1 GCA_015233035.1 Magnetococcales bacterium | reverse complement strand
TCATTCCCGCGCAGGCGGGAATCCAGGTGGTACCTGCGAGATCTGGATCCCCGCCTACGCGGGGATGACGGAGACTGCGAAACCTGGATCCCCGCTTTCGCGGGGATGACGGAAACTACGCATTCCGCAATAGGTGCGGTTTAATGCCCCAATTCGGGGCTCCGCCCCGAGCCCCGCCAAGGGGCTTTGCCCCTGGACCCCACCAGGGGGATGATCCCCCTGGACCCGCATTATTTTAACTGATTAAAAAAAGGGTGGAGGGGTGTGGGGAGACGGTTCCCCTCCTCCCCAGAAGCGTTTTAAAAAAACAAGGACAAAATCCGTTAACAACAAGAACAAAATGCGCCTGGACGCGCTCTTGCTGGCGCAACAATTGGCCACCTCCCTCCAGCAGGCACGGGGGTGGATCATGGACGGCAAGGTATTGGTCGATGAACGGCGCATCACCAAGCCGGGTACGCCTGTCGCGCCCCAGGCCGCGATCCGCCTGTTGGGCCGCTCGATCCCCTGGGTCTCCCGTGGGGGGGTCAAGTTGGCGCACGCCATCGACTATTTCCATCTGCCCATTCAGGATACCTGTTGCCTGGATGTCGGAGCCTCCACCGGCGGCTTTACCGATGTGTTGTTGCAGCGGGGGGCAGCCAAGGTGTATGCCCTGGATGTGGGGTATGGACAACTGGCCTGGAAGCTGACCCAGGATGCGCGGGTAGTCGTCTTGGACCGCACCAACATTCGCCATATCGATCCAGCGGTCATCCCGGATCCCATCGATATATTGACCATGGATGTCAGTTTTGTCGGGCTGGTCCAGGCCTTGCCACCAGCCTTGCCGTTTCTCCGCACCACCGGGCATGGGGTGGTGTTGTTGAAACCACAATTTGAATTGGCCCGTGCGCAGATGACGCCGGGAGGGGTGGTTCGGGATCCCGCATTGCACCAGGAGGCGCAGACCCTGTTCGAACAACTGGCCACCACGCTGGGTCTGGACATTCTGGGATCAACCCCCTCACCCATTCTGGGACCAAAGGGTAACCGGGAATTTTTGTTTTGCTTCCGCAAGGGGAATTGCTAAGATATTTTATAACAAGTGATGACACCATCTTGTATTGACAAGCCAAATCCTGCCGATACTGATTATAAAAAATATTGCACGACCAGTACAAAACACTGCGGGATGGGCCGGTGCCCATCACGATATTTTGCCGCTCCCTTTCTTTCCCCTGAACCCCCAGATCGCCCGCCCCATATCCGATAGCAGGTGGGTAACGCCCGCCCCTAAAGACTCAACCCGAACGACCACGGTCTGCGCCTTGGCCTGTGCACCCTGCCCGGTGGGGGGAGCCAATATCTCCACGGGCAGTATCGGTATCACCCGTTCAACACGCTCCCCGCATGACACACTCTGCCCACTGGTGGGAGCGGCGGTGTCCACCGGCGGGGTCGGACACGCCCCGTGCGGCACATGTCCACCGGTGGCAGCGGCTGTCTCCTCTGGCGGGGTCGGCATCACCCGCTCAACGCGCTCCCCGTGTGGCATGCTCTGCCCACCGGTGGAAGCGGCTGTCTCCACCGGCGGGGTCGGCCACACCCGTTCAACGCGCTCCCCGTGTGGCACACTCTGCCCACCGGTGGGAGCGACGACTGCCGCCCGGGATGGTGACAGGGTATCTGGCATATATTTCTGCGTCATGGCCAGGGAGGCATGGCCCATCAATTCCTGCACATCCTTCAAGGATCCTCCCCCCTCGACAACGGCCTGGACCGTTCTCGTGGCGAAGGATCGACGGCCAGAATGGCTGGAAAACCCTTCCAAACCCAGCGTCTGATACAGTTTGAAAAACCAGTTGGTGACGGTGATGGCGGACATCCGGTCCCCCCGTTCTGACTGGATAACCTCCCTTTCGGGCCTGGCCTGGTCGCCACGCTCCGCCTGCAAGGCCAGCAGAGCCGCTTTCAACTCCTTGTGCAACGGAATCTCCCGCCCACTGCGCCTGCCATGGGAAGTCGCGTTGACCAGACGAATACAGTCGCCGATGCGGCCATCTGCGTCCATGACCATGGACCATTTCAGCACGGCAATCTCTTGGGACCGCATCCCTGCCTTGATCGAAAGCAAAAACAGGACACGGTTCCTGGTGGGATAGCGCGTTGTGGTCAGATGACGCAACACCACTTCCTCTGTTGCAGGACTCAAAATATTGGCTTGCTTTGTGGGCATAGTGCCCTCCTGAACCGGTTATAACCCTCAATCCACTTTTAAATTCTAACCAGTTATATCCTGCTGTCAAGCGGTTTTTTGGGCTTGAGAAATTTTTATTGTTACTGATTATAAAAAACATTGATATTAATCAGTTTGAGCGAGTGCGGATGACAGGAATAAGCAGCAGGATGGAAGCCGTGGTCGACAGGGAAGCGCAAACAGGGAGCTTAGGCCATCCCGTTATACACATTGCAAAAATTGTTATTATTCATGGGGGGCCGGGGGAGATTATCTCCCCCGGTGGGGTCCAGGGGCAACGCCCCTGGTGGGGTCTGGGGCAAAGCCCCAGAAAACAAGACCCTGGAGGTGCCAAACCGCACCCAACACGGGAAACGTGGTGGGCAGACAAACCTAATACCAAATTGCAATCGAACGGGGAACAAGGCGACAGGCACAGACACCCGTCATCGTCATTCCCGCGAAAGCGGGAATCCAGGAGTTCTGCGGGGCTGGCTGGATTCCCGCCTGCGCGGGAATGACGGCGCAATGAAGGACGCGATAGACGAGAAGTCGCATGGCTGGATTCCCGCCTGCGCGGGAATGACGGCATAAGGAAGTGTCACTCACGACCACGTGCCGTAACGACGCAGCCAACGTCGTTACCCGTCTGATTGCAATTTGGTATAAATGGACGGGCACGCCTCATCCTGCGCCTATTCCCGTCACGCCCACGCAGACGGGCATCCAGGGATGCCGATGGTCAAGGACATACCTGTCATTTTCGCTTTGTCGGCCCAGCAGTGGTTCAACCAATCCGATTGGACGGGTAAAGTTTTATGGGGGATTATCTCCCCCGGCGGGGTGCAGGGGCAAAGACACCGCAAGACGTGTACCCCTTTCCGGGGCTTCGCCCCGAACCCCACCAGGGCTAAAGCCCTGGACCCGCCAGGGGGATGATCCCCCTGGACCCGCAGAACGATATATGCCAAGGGGTACAGGCTCGGCTTCAATGCACTTCCGCCCGCTTGGTCGCATCCCAGTCGCGGAAATAATTGTCCACATACCATTGGACAACCTCTTCTATGCGGACAAAATGTTCCTCCTGAATCTCCTCCAGGCGTCCATTGCGATACTGCCACTCTTCATCGACAATCTCGCCACGCTCCAGTTCCTGCTGGTTGATGGCCTGCATATCTTCCACCCGCAACGGGACAATACTCCGGGCAAAAACAGCCTGAATATCCGCAATCACATCATCCACCGTCAGCCAGGCCTCGGGCGGAACCGGCTTTTTGGGTCGAGCCGGTTTCAGGGAAATCACGGCGGATTCTTCGGCGATGGGACGGGGTTTGCGCACCCCTTCGACCCAATAGTCCCAGGCGGAGACCCAAGTGGGGGGCAGAGACCCTGCGACCGCATCCACCGGGGCCTGTTTGGGCGGGCGCACACCGCCCACCAAATAATCCCGCAAGGGAACCCAGGTTTTTGCCTTTGTCGTCTCAATCATCTTCGTCTCCCGTTGGCCATGGACATCCATCTTGATTCCCTTGTCGGCATATTCGGGACAAAAGATGAGACTTTTAGACAAAGACGCTGGGATCTCCAGACCCGTTACGCAAAATCACCGGTGTTTCTCCCGTCAAGTCAACGACCGTGGACGATTCGGTCAACAACAGGCCCGCGTCGATGACCAGATCCACCTGCCCCGTCAACCGTGCATAAATTTCCTCGGGATCGTTCAGGATTCTGTCCTCGTTGGGCAAACGGAGAGTCGTCGAAAGCAGCGGTTCACCCGCTGCCTGCAACAAGGCCAGACAGATGGGATGTCCGGGAATCCGCAGACCAATGGTCTTGCGCCGTGGCAAAATATTTTTGGGCACATCCCGGGTCGCCTCCAACACAAAGGTGTATGGCCCCGGCAGAAACCGACGCAGGATGCGATAGGTGGCATTGTCCACCCGCGCATAACGGGCAATCTCGGCCAAATCGGGACAAAGAATGGAAAATTGATGATTGGCAGGCAGTTGCCTGATCTGAATGATGCGCTCCACCCCCTTGCGATTGCTGAGGGTACAGCCCAAACCATACGCCGTATCCGTAGGATAGGCGATGACCCCTCCCCCGCGCAACACCTCAGCCGCCTGAGCGATCAGACGCTTTTGTGGATTGTCTGGATGGATTGCAACCCGTAACGCCATTGTGATTCACTTCCCTTTGTCAACAGTAGTGGCCATACCCAACATTCTTTTGCTATTATCTCACATTGTTTACCCATCAGGCAACACGTCGCTTGCGTTGTATTCACCCAGGAGATCAAAGAATGCCCGTTTATCGCTCGCAAACCTCTACCCACGGACGCAACATGGCCGGTGCCAGGGCGTTATGGCGCGCCACCGGTGTCGCCGAGGCGGATTTTGGCAAACCCATCATCGCCATCGCCAACTCCTTCACCCAGTTTGTACCGGGACATGTCCACCTGCAAGGGATGGGTGCTTTGGTGGCCCAGGAGATTGTCGCCGCCGGTGGTATCGCCAAAGAGTTCAACACCATCGCCATCGATGACGGCATTGCCATGGGCCATGGCGGCATGCTCTACTCCCTCCCCTCGCGGGATCTGATCGCCGACAGCGTGGAATATATGGTCAACGCCCATACGGCAGACGCCCTGGTCTGTATCTCCAATTGTGACAAAATCACCCCCGGCATGTTGATGGCGGTCTTGCGTCTCAACATTCCGGCCATTTTTGTCTCCGGTGGTCCCATGGAGGCGGGCAAGGTGGCCCTGCCCGATGGCACCACCCGCAAACTGGATCTGATCGATGCCATGATCGCCGCTGGCAACCATGCCGTCTCCAATGCCGAGTTGGCCACCATGGAAGACAATGCCTGTCCAACGTGCGGTTCCTGTGCCGGTCTGTTTACCGCCAACTCCATGAATTGCCTGATGGAAGCCCTCGGTCTGGCCCTGCCCGGCAATGGCACCCTGTTGGCCACCCATGCGGATCGCAAACAACTGTTTTTGCAAGCCGGGCGACAGATTGTCTCGCTGGCCAAACGCTATTATGAGGAAGACGACGCCTCGGTCCTGCCCCGTTCCATCGCCACCTTTGCCGCCTTTGAAAATGCCCTGTGTCTGGACATTGCCATGGGAGGCTCCACCAATACGGTCCTGCACCTGCTGGCCGCCGCCCAGGAAGGGGGCGTGCCCTTCACCATGGCCGACATCGATCGCCTGTCGCGTCAGGTGCCCTGTTTGTGCAAAGTGGCCCCCTCCTCCGACCGCTACCACATGGAAGATGTCCATCGGGCCGGTGGCATTCCCGCCATTCTGGGTGAATTGCAGCGGGCCGGGTTGCTCAACAGCCATTGTCACACCGTCTACGCCCCGTCCATCGGTGCCGCCTTGCTACAGGAGGATATCGCCAGCCCCCAGGCCAGCCAGGCCGCACAGATGCGTCACCTGGCAGCCCCCGGCGGCAAAGCAACTCTCCTCCCCTTCTCCCAGTCCGCCCGGTGGCCCAGCCTGGATCTCGACCGCAGTCATGGCTGCATTCGCGATGTGGCCCATGCCTACTCCCAGGATGGCGGCTTGGCCGTCTTGTTCGGCAATCTGGCCGAAGACGGCTGCATTGTCAAAACAGCGGGGGTGGACCCCTCCATCTGGCAATTTTCCGGTCCAACCCGCCTGTTCGAAAGCCAGGAAGCCGCCTGTGATGCCATTCTGGGCGATCAGATCCGACCGGGGGATGTGCTGGTGATCCGCTATGAAGGGCCCAAGGGCGGACCGGGGATGCAGGAGATGCTCTATCCCACCAGTTTCCTGAAATCCAAAGGGTTGGGCAAGGCGTGTGCCCTGGTCACCGATGGCCGTTTTTCCGGGGGCACCTCCGGGCTGTCCATCGGCCATGTCTCACCGGAAGCGGCGGAAGGGGGCAATATTGCCCTTCTGGAAGAAGGCGATATCATTGAGATTGATATTCCCAATCGTGCCATTCGGATGGAGGTGGAGGACGAGATCCTGGAAGAACGCCGGGCGCAGAAAAAGATATTCCGTCCGGCCAATCGCCAGCGGCAGGTCTCCCAGGCACTGCAAGCCTATGCGGCCCTGACCACCTCAGCGGCCAAAGGAGCCGTCCGGGATTTGGGACAATTGCTGAAAATAAAAGCCAATACGCCCACTTCATGAGTCTGGGTTATGAATTTATGATGGAAATGTTCCATTGGTGATTTTAATGATTGACGTTTCACGATACGGCATAGTATCATTCGGCATCTGTATGCCAAGCGTGAAATACAGGAGAGAGGCTGGAACCTCCAGCCTCTCTTTCAATCAAACTTTTCATCAAAGGAACCTGAATAATGCCTCCCGCTCCCGATTTACACTGCCGTCTGCTCAACGCCAGCAACCTGGCCTATGCGATCACCACATCAGGACAATGGCGTCAGATCGAGGATGTGCCGCCAGAGTATCGTGACTTTTACGAGAGGGCAGGGTTTGACGAAGACTATAATGCCGTTATGACCTTCGTCGCCAATGACGAATTGGGCAAACCGATCCATGCCTGTCTGATCGGATACACGCAAGGCGAGTTGATTCTGGCCTTTCGCGGTACGGAAGGGACGTTAATCGACTGGTTGAACGATGCCCGTTTCGCCCCGGTTTCTGGAGAAACGGAAATGGGGGGAATGGTCCATTCCGGCTTCCTGGACGCACTGAAACGTCTCTGGGCAGTCGATGGCAATGCTTTGCCGACAGAGATCAACGAACGCCTGAATGGCAAAGCCTTTTATATCACCGGCCACAGCAAAGGTGGTTCTCTTGCCTTCCTGGCACTCGATGTTCAAGTTTTTTCCCGCTTGACAGGTTTTTCGCCCGTCAAGCAGCTTTTTTGTAGTGCCTCAGGGATGGCGTCGGTTCTTGTCGTCCCAAATCCCTGCCGGCCATATGCTTCTCCGAT
>JADFYM010000224.1 GCA_015233035.1 Magnetococcales bacterium | reverse complement strand
CCATTGGCACCCCCAACAACCTGAAAATTCCATATAAGAGTTCCCGGACCGTTTCCCACCCCACCCGCGTTCAGTCCAACCAGGTTTTTGCGTCGGCAAGCGACGCAAAAAGCCTTAATTCGTTTGGTACGTCCCCCGCATTTTGGATTAACCTGCAAAGCAACCACGACCTGTGGGAAGCTTTGCAGGACGAGTCGTGGAAACTGGTGAAGCCTCTGGATGCAGGTCAGAGTGCTGTAGCGACTCGGTAAAAATTCCATGGTCGTTTACGACCCGCGAATAACCTTTAATTTTAACGGTTAAAATGCGCAAGCAGTCCGCCCAGGACAACCTCGGCGGTTTTGCTGCACATGGTCACAATTGACGAGTATCGTCATGCCCGTGCAGGCTGCCCACCCCAAGCTACCTAAAGCCTCACCATCTTCTGGACGTAACCCGACAGCGTGTTCCCCATCGGCAACCGCCTCCTTCGATTTATTGGAGGCAAGCAGTAATTGAGACCGTAGACTGTAAGCCTCGAACAGATCTGGATCCTTCTCGATGATTTGACCACAGAGCGCAATGGCGTCGTCTGTTTTGCCAGCCTGGTAGAGTTCCACCGCTTTCTGGAGTGCGACTGCCTGTTCTAGTGATGGAACCTTTGCCTCAAAAAAGAGTGTCACCCCTCCGGTGCCAACACCTCCCGTTTGCCCGCCCCGTTGGGAGCCGAGACCAACCCCTCCGCCTCCATCTGCTCCACGATACGGGCCGCACGGTTGTAGCCGATCTTGAAAATACGCTGCACCAGACTGGTGCTCACCTTGCGCTCCTTCAACACAATGCGCACGGCCTGATCATACAGTTCATCCTGCTCCTCCCCGCCAGCCCCCCCCAGGAAACCGCCCTCATCGCCCTCATCGCTATCCCGCTGCACCAGCACCGAAAGATCATAGTCCGGCGTCCCGGTGGAGCGCAGATAGCGCACCAGATCATGCACCTCCTTGTCCGACACAAACGGCGCATGGATGCGCTGCAAATGCGACGTGCCCGGCGGCAAAAAGAGACCATCGCCCATGCCCAGCAACCGATCTGCCCCCATCGCATCCAGAATGGTGCGGGAGTCAATCTTGGACGACACCTGAAAGGCCAACCGGGTCGGAAAGTTGGCCTTGATGAGGCCGGTGATCACATCCACCGAAGGCCGCTGGGTGGCCAGAATCAGGTGCAAACCCGCCGCCCGCGCCATCTGCGCCAGACGGGCAATGGCAGGCTCCACCTCTTTGCCCACCTGAATCATCAGGTCCGCCAATTCATCGATCACGATGACAATCAAGGGCTTGGTATCCAGCGGAATCGGCTCTTCCTGCTCCACCGAACGCCCGGTCTCGGGATCCGTGCCGAGTTTGACGCGCCGGGTCGGCTGTTCGTCGTTTTCGATGCACTCGTTAATGCGCTCGTTAAACCCGGTCAGGTTGCGCACCCCCAATTCCGACATGAGACGATAGCGGTTTTCCATCTCCGTCACTGCCCATTTCAGCAGGTTGGCCGCCTTGTGCACATCGGTCACCACCGGGGCCAACAGATGGGGAATCCCCTCATAGATGGACAGTTCCAACATTTTGGGGTCCACCATGAGAAAGCGGACCTCTTTGGGGGTGGCACTGAACAAAATGGAACAGATCATGGCATTGACCGCCACCGATTTGCCCGAACCGGTTGTCCCCGCCACCAGCAGATGGGGCATCTTGGCCAGATTGCCCGCCACCGGATTGCCAAAAATATCCGAACCCAGGGCCACCGCCAACGGACTGCCCACCTTGCGGAAAGCCTCGGAGGTCAATATCTCCTTGAGATAGACCGTCTGCCGCACCTCATTGGGAATTTCGATGCCGATCACCGTCTTGCCCGGCACATTGCCCACCACCCGCACCGAGGAGACCGAAATGGAACGGGCCAGATCGTCCGCCAGACCGATCACCTTGGCCGCCCGCAACCCCGGAGCCGGATCCAGTTCAAAGGTGGTCACCACCGGACCGGGCAGCACATCGACAATCTGCCCCTTGATCTTGAAATCGGCCAGCTTTTGCTCCAACATGCGGGCGATCAGATTGAGATCCTCCCGCGTCGGCCCACCCAGTTTTTTCGGACCCGGATCGACCATCAGGGAAAAGGGCGGCAAACCCGACGCTTCCTCAAGCGGCTCGTCCTGCCACACCCGCTCCAGGCCCCGCATCAAATCCTGACGATCCTCACTCGGCTGGGGAAAGGCCTCAAAACTCGGCAGATCACGGGCAGGCGTCAGCGCAACGACCGGGGAGACCACCACCGTCTCGGTACGGGACGCGGCCAACTGGCCCGCACTCTCCGGGACCAACGCATAGGGATTGCGCAACGGCGTCTCGGTCCGTTGCGCCGGTTCCACCCGTTGCGCCGGTTCCGGCCGCTGCGCAGCACATGCCTCCCGAACCGGGGCAGTGGGGATGGGGGTGGCCCAGGCCAACCGTTCTGCCGGAGGTTCCGGCTGCGGCACAGAAACCACCGGCGCAACCGGGGCAACACTCGGCACCAGCCGGGCCGGAACCACCGGTTCCACCACCCGTTCCGGCTCTCCCTGCCCATCCCGCACGCGCACCGCAGGCGGTGGCTCTGCTGCCGGGACATCCTCAAAGGTCGGCTCCCGCCCCCCCTCAGACTGCGCCGGGAAAAATTCCGGCTCGGCCTCGTTGCCCAACGGTCTTTTCGCCAAAAAACGGGCGGCACGTCGGGCCTGTTCCATCTGCTGCCAGCCCAAAGAGACCCCCCGCCGCAACCAGCGCAGCAGGACCGTCGAACCTTGGCGCATCCCCGTCATCGTGTGGGCCATACCCGTACCACACAGCCGCCCCAATCGTCCGCCCAGGGTTTCCCGTTCTGCCCGCACCTCTTTTTCCAGTGGATCGATTGTGACCTGGGCGGTGCTGATCATTTCCCTCTTCATGCCTGCTTCCGTTTCAATCTGTTGCCGATGAGCCCGCTCCTTGGCTGTCAGGTCCGCTCTTCTGTTGGCCTCTGCTGTCGCCCGTCGCTTGGCCTCCACGTCCGCCTCAGCCCGCTTTTTTTCTTCCGCGCGGATTTCCGCCGGGATCCGGGGTTCGACACCCCCGACTGGCGGTTGGTCTGGACGGTCGGGCGACAAAAAAAGCCGCTGACCAAACGCCACCCCGGCCCGCCAATAAGCAATAAGGGAAAAACGGATCAAAACCATCAGACAGACCACGACAATCGGCACCAGGAGAATCAATGCCCCCATGGGCCCCAGCGCACGCCGCACCCGTTCCGCCCCCAAAGAGCCCAGCACACCGCCGGGACCAGCGGGCAACACCCCCTTGTCCCACAACAGAGCAGACAAAATGGCGGTCGCCACGATCAACACCACCAGGGAGACCATTCTGTCCCAATAGGAGATGGCGGAATGGCGAAACAGTTGCATCCCGGCCAGGCCAAACAGTACCACCAGACCGCCCGCCGAATAGCCCAGGGTCTGCAACAGGGCATCCGACAGATAGGCACCAAAAAGACCAGCCGCATTGCGAATGGCCTCGCCGCCGGTCTGGTTGAAAGAGGGATCGTCCGGGTGAAAAGAGAGCAGCGTCAGCAGCAGAAAGATCGCCACGGCGATCCAGACAATACCCAATCCTTCATACAGGATGGAGCTGGGCCAAATACTCTCTTTTTTCTGTTTGGGCGGGGGTGGCTTGCTGCGATAGGCCATGGGATCACATCTCCATCACCAGGGGAATCACCGCCGGTCGCCGGCCCAAACGCTTTTTGAAAAATCGCCGCAGGGCCCGTTGCGCCACCTCACGCGGACCAGCCCCCTCCTCGTCCGCAAAATCCAGAGCCTTGGGCCCCAGAGCCAAGGCCCGTTCCACCGCATCCTTGGCCTCGTCCAGCAGATCCTGCGAACCGTCTTCGTAGACCACCCCACGGGTCAGCAGTTCCGGTCGTTGCAATATGTTGTGGGTGCCCTTTTCGACGACCAGCACGACCACCACCAGACCATCTTCGGCCAGATGCAGACGGTCGCGCAGGACAATATCGCCCACATCCCCCACCCCCTTGCCATCGACAAAGACCCGTCCATGGGGCACCGTCCCGACCACCTGCAAGGATTCGCGCGTCAACACCGCCCGATCCCCATCTTCCAGCACCACACTGTTGCCGGGCAGCACCCCCATCTGCACCGCCAGTTGACAATGGTTGCGCAGATGGTGCATCTCCCCATGGATGGGGACAAAAAATTGCGGTCGCGTCAAGGCCAGCATCAATTTTAAATCTTCCCGGGGGGCATGACCGGAGACATGGATCTCCGGCACATTTTTTTCGTGGATCACCTCCACCCCATCCCGCACCAACTGGTTGATCAGCGTCCAGATGGTCCGCTCGTTGCCGGGAATAAACTTGGAGGACAAAACCACCATATCCCCCTCCTGCACCACAATTTCCCGATGGTCCCCGGCGGCGATCCGCACCAGCGAGGAGTTCGGTTCTCCTTGACTGCCGGTCGAAATGATCAGGAGTTCCTGCCGGGAATAGCGTCCCATTTCGCGCAGTTCCACCAGGGCGTCGGATGGCACGGTCAAATAACCCAAGGCGCGGGCCACCGCCACGTTGGCCAGCATGGAGCGGCCATTCAGGACCACCTTGCGCCCGACCGCCATCGCCGCCCGGATGATTTGCTGAATCCGCTCGATGTTGGAAGAAAAAGTGGCCACCAGCAGCAAGCCTTTGGCCGTGGGAAAAATGCGGTCAAAGACGGCACTGATCTCCTGCTCCGAGGTGGTCACCCCAGGCCGGTTGATGTTGGTGGAATCGGACAGCAGGGCCAAAACCCCCTGTTCCCCCAGGTTGGCCAACGAATGCAAATCGGTCGTCCGCCCCCCCACCGGGGTATGGTCTATCTTGAAATCCCCGGTGTGCAGGATGGTCCCCAGGGGGGTGGTGATCGCCAGGGCGGCACTGTCCACAATGGAGTGGGTCATCTGCAAAAAACGGATGGAAAAAGGGCCCAGTTGCAATGCCTGCCGATAGTTGACCTGCACCCATTGCACCTTGTGTTGCAGATTGTGTTCCCGGAATTTGGCCTTGAGCAACCCCAGGGTCATTGCCGTGCCGTACACCGGCCCGCCCAGGTTCGGCCAGATATAGGCCAACGCGCCAATATGATCCTCGTGGCCATGCGTCATCACAAAGCCGACAATCCGGTCGCGGTTGTCCTGCAAAAACTGGGTGTCGGGAATGATCAGATCCACGCCGGGTGTATCGGGATTGGGGAATGCCAGCCCGCAATCCACCACCAGCCACTGTCCCCCATAGCCGTACACCATCAGGTTCATGCCGATCTCCCCCAAACCGCCCAGGGGGATAATCTCCAATGCCATCGTATCCGCTTGACTCACTGTTTTTTCCTACACTGACTCGGCCGCTGCCCGTTTCTTCTCGATGCGGCGGCCAAGAATAATAGATATTTCATACATTGCCAACATGGGCAGGGCCAGAAAAATCTGGCTGAACGGATCCGGTGGTGTCAAAATGGCCGCCACGATAAAAACAACGACAATATTGTAGCGGCGTTTTTCCACCAGACCAGCCGTACTGATGATACCTGCCTTGATCAGCAACAACAATCCCACCGGCAGTTCGGCAACCAGGCCAAAGGCAAAAATCAGGGTGATGACCAGACTGAGATAAGACGAGATGGAAGGCAACGCCTCAATGGTGGGCGAGGAAAACCCCAAAAAAAACTGAAAGGCCAACGGAAAGATAAATTCATAGGCCAATCCTCCACCCATAAAAAAGAGGACGGGCGTCATGATCAAAAAGGGCAAAAAGGTCTTGCGTTCGTCCTCATAGAGACCCGGTGCCACAAACCGCCAAAACTGCGTCAAAATGACCGGCACGGCCAGAAACAGACCCGCAAAAAAGGCCACCTTCATGTAGGTCAAAAAGGCCTCATGCAAGCCGGTGTAAATCATGCGGGCGTCCGGTCCCAGAATTTTCCGCAAGGGACGCACCAGAAAGGCAAAAATGGACTCGGAAAAACAATAGCAGACCAGAAAACCCACCAGAATGGCCAGCACCGAAATCAGCAGACGATTCCGCAACTCAATCAGATGTTCCAGCAAGGGCATTTTTTCGTCGGGTGATGCCGTCATCGCAATGGCTCAGGTGTGTGGTTCATGACCCTGCCCAGCCGTCTCATGCCGGACAGAGGCGGTCTCCTCTGGTTTTTCCAGTGGCCGTGGCGCGACCGTCTCCCGCTCTTGGCCCTGCGCCAGGATGGCCTCCTGGTCTGGACCGAGATCGATGGCCTCGCTTTCAACCACCCTCTCCCCATCCACACGCAAATCCTGGTCCATATCGGACCGCTCCCCGACTGGCGGGCGCGCGGCAGGCGTATCCGTATCCGCCGTCTGACTGCTCCGGCGGAGTTCGGCATCAAACGCCTCCAGGTTGATCGCCTCACGAAATTCGTGGACAATGCGCTGGGTCTGCCGAATCAAGCGGGCCAACCCTTGCGCCACCTCGGGCAATTTTTCGGGTCCGACCGCCAGCAAGGCCACCACGGCAATCACCAGAAGTTCGGCCCATCCCATATCCAACATGTTTTATATCCGCACATAACCAATGGCATGACGTTAGACCGCGTCCTTTTTGACTTCCCCTTCGATGGTGGAGCGCACCACGGGCGGTGGTTCCGGGTGTTCCGCCTCCTTTTCACTCATGGCGTCCTTGAAACTTTTCACCCCGCGTCCCAGATCCCGCATCACGGTGGGCAGTTTGCCCGCCCCAAAGACAACCAGGACAATCAACAGAACGATAAACAAATGCCATCCAGAAAATATTCCCATGACAACGTGCTCCTTTTTACAAGACAAGCTGGAACAGTGACTCATTTCTCAAGAGGGCATGTTACAGCATGGATCTCTGCCACGCCAGCCTCTCCATTGCGATGTGCGGCCTGGCGGTTGTTTCTGGGGGGGGGGGGGGGCCGCCCCCCCCCCCCCCCCCCCCCCCCCTTTTTTTTTTTTTTTTTTTGGCGGCGCGCGGCAGGGCCACCCCCACAGCCACCCACCCCCCCCCACTACAGCGCCCCGCAACCCCCCCAGCGCCGCCCGCTGCCCCCCCAACACCGCCCCCCCCCCCCTGCGCGCCACTCTAGTGTCACCCCCTTTGTACCCGCGCCACCCCCCCCCCCCCCCTT
>JADFYM010000223.1 GCA_015233035.1 Magnetococcales bacterium | reverse complement strand
GTAGCTCAGAAGATGCGGCAACTGACTATGAGTGTGCGGTTGGTATTTGACTACCTCCGTATGACGCAAAACACCTGTCGCGCTACCGTTTCGTAGCTTCCCTGGCCGAGAACAAATTTACCGTGAAACAAGACTGGACCGATCCAACGCATTCGTTGTATCATGGTCAACTTGTCTTTCGACCTCTACCTGACAGGGTGGCCACCCGTACCATGTTTTCTCTTCAGTCTGATCTTGCCCTGATGGAAGAAGCGGCCCGGATGGCCGGATCCTGCATCATGCGCTATTTCCAGCCCGGTGCCGAGGTATCCAACCATGTCCATCTCAAAGACAAAAGCCGGAACAACCCCCTGACCAAGGCGGACGTGGAAGCGGACCAACTGCTGCGCCAGGAACTGCTGGGCCATCGTCCAGACTATGGATGGCTCTCCGAAGAGACGGCAGATGATGCCAGTCGCCTGTCCCGCCAACGGGTCTGGATCGTCGATCCCATGGATGGCACGAAAGAATTCATGAGAGGCATTCCCCGATTTGCCGTCTCGATTGGCCTGGTCGAGGCGGGTCGTCCCATTGCCGCCTGCATCCACAATCCCGCCACCCATGAATTTTTTTCGGCCACCCTGGACGGTGGCGCGCGGCTGAACGGTCAGCGGATCCAGGTCTCCCCGCAAGACCGCCTCTGCGGAGCCTCCTGTCTGGCCAGCCACTCGGAGACCAAACGCGGGGAATGGGAACCCTTCAAAACCACGTTCCACATCACCCCCATGGGCTCGATTGCCTACAAATTGGCGTTGGTGGCCGCAGGACGCTTTGATTTGACCTTTACCCTGACGCCCAAAAATGAGTGGGATTTTTGTGCCGGTACCCTCTTGTTGCACGAGGCGGGAGGTCGCGTCAGTCACAAAGACGGCCAACCCTGCCGTTTTAACCAAAAAAACACCAAAGTACGTTCCGTATTGGCCACCAATGGCCGATTGCACGAGGCCTTGCTGGCCCTGCTCGAACCAACGCCGCTGTCACCAGACAGGCAGGCGGTGGCCTGAGTCATGCGGAATGCCCTGACCATGGCGGTCATGACTGGGGAGACGGGTAAACCGCCTCCCCAGACCCCTCCACCCTTTTTTCTTAGAAATTTGCAAGGGGGTCCGGGGGGGATTATCCCCCCCGGTGGGGTCCAGGGGCAAAGCCCCTGCTGGCCGCAACCACACTCGGAACAACATAATGGAACCCCATTTGACCCCTTCTGGTGCAGGAAACAGGTATGAATCATTATGATGTCTATGGTATTGGCCACGCCCTGGTGGATATGGAGTTGCACGTCTCCGACGCCTTCCTGACCCATGTTGGCCTGCAAAAAGGGAGCATGTCCCTGGTGGATGAGGCCCGGCAAGAGCAATTGCTGCAACAAGTGGCGGATCTGCCCCACCACCGCTCTTGTGGCGGTTCCTCGGCCAACACGCTGATCGGTTTGGCCCAGTTTGGCGGCAAAGGATTTCACGCCTGCAAGGTGGCAGACGATGAAGCCGGTGACTTTTTTGCCCAGGATATGCGGCTGCATGGGGTGGACAACGGCCTGCACCCCCCCCGCCCCGCCGGCACGACCGGTCGCTGCCTGGTCTTCATCACCCCGGATGCGGAACGAACCCTGTGTACCCATCTGGGTATTTCGGAACAATTTTCCATCGAGCAAATTGCCGAACCCATCCTGAGCCAGGCGGAATATCTGTACATTGAAGGCTATCTGGTCTCCTCGCCGTCCGGGCAGGCGGCCACGCAGGAGGCCGCCCGCATGGCACGCAAACAGGGGGTCAAGACCGCACTCACTTTTTCGGATACCAGCATGGTCCACTATTTTCGCTCTGGCCTGGATGCCATCATCGGGGACGGACTGGATCTGCTGCTCTGCAACGAAAGCGAGGCCATGGCCTATACCGAGAGCCAGACGCTGGAGCAGGCCAAAAATCGCTTAAAATCAGTTGCCAAAATGATCGGCATCACGCAAGGCGCGCAAGGCGCATCCCTCTACAACGGGGAAAGGTGGATCAACGTGGCGGGCGTTCCCGTGCAGGCACTGGACAGCAATGGTGCGGGGGATCTCTTTGCCGGGGCCTTTCTTTTCGGGATGACGCACGGATACGCCCTGGCCAAGGCCGGTCAACTCGCCTGTCGTGCCGCATCTGTATTGGTCACCCAACCGGGTGCGCGACTCCGGGCAGGCCAAGCCCGTCTCATTTTGGATGATCAGGAGGCCTTATCATGACAAACACACACACCCCCCTCACAGAGGCGCAAAACCGTCGCCACTTTTCCCGGGTCGACTTTCGGCACCAATTGACCCTCCACGATAATCAGGGCACCGAATATCCGGGAGCCTTCGACGACATCAGCCTGAAAGGAATGCTGTTCTGGAGCAGTCCGTTGCCGGAAAAAGGGACACATCTCTCAGGCATCCTGCTCCTGGGTGACCTGGAACTGCGCATAACCGGCATGGTGGTGCATTCGCACCTGGATCGGGGGGCCGCCATCCTCTTTCAGGGGATGGATGTGGACAGTTTCAGCCATCTGCGCCGTCTCATATCCTTGAATATGGGCGACTCGGAGACCATCGACAGAGAGTTTTTTGCCTCTCTATGATCGGCGTTCACGCCATCCGTGGTGTGCTGCCTATCCTGGATGCCGACTGGCTGGACCGCCTGGAACTGATCTCGGCCACCGAAATCCGTCGGTTTCAGTCCGGGCGGGATTCCGTGATCGGTACCCTGGCCCGATGCCTGGGCGCATCCGGCGTCTCCTGTGTGCAGTTGCGCTGCAAAGACCAGGCGCGCTGCACACCCTTCGCCACCTTGTGGGTGACCGCCCTGCGCCAATACGCGCCACACATTGCCCTGATCATCAATGATCATGTCGAGTTGGCCGTGGCATTGGCTGCGGATGGGGTGCATGTGGGACAAGAGGATACGCCGGTGGCCACCTGTCGCCGCCTGCTGGGACCACACAAGCTGGTCGGCTGGTCCACCCACACCCCAGCCGAGATCCTGCTGGCCAATCAGGCGGCGGTGGATTATGTCGGGTTTGGTCCCCTCTTCCCCACCCACACCAAACCGGACGCCCAGGCCGCCCAAGGCGTGGACCGCCTGGCCGAAGCCTGCCGTGTTGCACAAAAACCGGTCGTCGCCATCGGGGGCATTCAGGTCGGGGACATGGCACCCATCGCAGCCACCGGAGCGTCTGCGGTGGCCATGATCAGTGGTCTATGGGAAAAGGAGAGTTGGCAACAACGCCTGGAACAGGCGACTCAAGCATGGCACAACAGCCACCTGTGATGGATATGGACAGCGGCAGGAACGTCAATGTCCGGGATCAGGGTTCTTCCAGAACTTCTTCCTCTTCAGAAAGATTGATCTTTTCCCGGCGTTCGGCCCGGGTCTTGCAGCCGATGCACTGATCGGTCACCGGACGGGCTTCGAGTCTTTTGAGACCGATTTCCACCCCACACTCTTCGCAGAAACCATACTCATTGGCCTCGATGACGGCGAGGGTGCGGTCAATTTTGGAAATCAGCTTCCGTTCCCGGTCGCGGGTTCTCAGTTCAAAATTGCGATCGGTCTCCAAAGCGGCCCGGTCGGTCGGATCCGCAAAAATGGCCTTTTCTTCGGTCATGGCGGCCAGCGTCTTGTCGGCATCCTCCATCAACTGCTCGCGCCATCTCAGCAACAGGCGGTAAAAAAACGCGCGCTGCATGGGTGACATGTACTCCTCCTCCTCAGAGGGTACATAGGCCTCAGGCAACGTCATATCGGCGATTTTATCCATGTTTGACCCCTTTCATACGCCTTGCGGCAACCCTTTCCAGCCAACCACTGAAAGCATTGCATTCTATAAAAAAACAAGCACGTTTGTCAAATCAATTCACGCCAACAGGACAACACACCGGATTGATTGGGTTTTTACTTGATTTTTAAATTGTTTTGCCGCCGCATCCACCTTGGAATCATGCCGCATCCACCGTGACAACCACACGCCGCCCCAGAGCTTCCAAGGCCGATTCAAGCTGATTCAATCGAGAAGGATGGCGTGGATCGATCAACCTGGAAACCTGCGACCACTTCCAGCCCAACCGACGGGCCAGTTCGGTGCGGGTAATACCCTCAAGCCGCATCGCCTGGTAAACGGCTGCCTTGAGCGTTGTCATAGAAGAAGGACGAATCACGGTCCGGCGATGTATCGGAGATGGCGATGGCAGATCCCTGTCATCCGCAATGCGCGCTGAAATCATCGTTTCCAGAAGATCGACCGCAGACTCCATGGCCTGGACACGGGTTTCGCCAAACGTCTCGGTCGCATCAAAATCTGGAAAGACGACACGAAACACCCCCTCATCCCTGATCACCTCAACTGGATAGCCCATGGTCAACATTCATTTTCTCCATCAGAGAGCACGGGGATCGATATCCAACTGACGGCAAATGGAACGCAACGTTCCGGTCGGTATCTCGTGGCTGCCGTGCAGTGGAATGAAGGAAACACGACCGTTCAATTTGACCATGGCATGTCCACCCTTGCCGTGGCTTTTATCAATATCTGCCCCAATCGCCATCAGTCTTCTGACAAGTTCGTTGCTGTGCATAACGGGGACAATATAACACGAAAATTATAGGGTCAAGCAGTTCTTCAACCGTACCCATCTCGGGGTTCGTTGCTCTGCGTTCGGGGCTTCGCCCTGGACCCCACCAGGGGCTTTGCCCCTGGACCCCACCAGGGGGATGATCCCCCTGGACCCGCAGAACCGTATACCCCAAAATGGGTACGGTTACCACCCACTGCCTTAAACAGGAAACACCTTGCCGGGATTCAAAATGGACTGGGGATCAAACGCGGCCTTGATGCGCCGTTGCAACAACAGACAGGTGGCGTCCACCTCCCACGGGAGAAACGCCTGTTTTTGAATACCCACCCCATGCTCGCCGGACAAGGAGCCATCCAGGTCCAACACCAGACGAAACACCTGCTCCAGAGTCGCCGGAACCACCGCCATCTGCTGCCCGTTGGCCGGATCCACCAGCAGATTGACATGAATATTGCCATTGCCGGCATGACCAAAGCTGACAATGGGAATCCGGCACGCCTGAGAAATTTCCGCCAGCCCCGCCATCAATTCCGGCAGACGGGAAACCGGGACCACCACATCCTCGTTGATCCGTTTGGGAGCCAATTTTTTCAAGGTGGGCGACAAGGCATACCGGGCAGCCCAGACGGTGGCCGCCTCCTCCGCCCCCGCCTGGAGCTGCTCCACCACCTCAAACCGCGCCAACCGACGCACAAGATCCGCCGTCAAGGCGTCCAGTGCCGCCGCACTGCCCGCCACCTCCAACAACAACATGGCCCGTCCCTCTGCCGGCAACGCGACGGTCTTGCTTTGCCGGAGCAGATCCAGGGCCGATCCGTCCAAAAATTCAATTGCCGACAAGGCCTCCCCTTCGGCCATCAGGGCACACACCACCCGCGCGGCCTCGGCCACCGAAGGCAAGACCACCCGCAGCAACCGCCGCGCCTCCGGGACCGGAGCCAGTTTCAGCGTCGCCTGGGTGACCACCGCCAACGTCCCTTCGGAACCGATCAACAGGCGGGTCATGTCATAACCAACCACCCCCTTGGTGGTTCGACCGCCCGTGCGAAAGACCGTACCATCGGCCAGAACGGCCTCCAAACCCAACACCCAGTCACGGGTCACCCCATACCGGACGGCATTGGCACCCGCCGCACACATGGCCAGATTGCCCCCCACTGAACAACTGCGGGACGAAGAGGGATCCGGCGGCCAAAAAAGACCATGCGGCTTCAAATGTGCCTGCAAATCGGCATGAATGACGCCCGGTTCCACCACGGCCAACCGATCCGCAACCGACACCTCCCGCACACGATTCATCCGTTGCAAGGAGAGAATCACCCCGCCCTGTACCGCCAGGGCACCCCCCACATTGCCGGTCCCCGCCCCCCGTGGGATCACCGGCACCTGGGCTGCATGACACAGACGCAAGGTCGTCTCCACCTGCTGGCGACTCTCCGCCAACACCACCGCCCATGGACAATACCGGGCACCGGTATTGTCCCAGGCATAGGCTTCCCGTTCCACCGCAGACGACAGGAGGCTGGCCGGACCCAGGGCGCGGGACAACCGCGCCAGCAGGTCTGGAAAATGGTCAGGGAGCCGAGGTTCCAGGGGCTGCGACAGGAGAGACGGTTTCATGCACGGCTCCTGAAACTTTGGGGGATTCAACCGGGATCGAGACCGGCGCGACATCATGTCCCGTACTGGGCACCTTGACCGCCCCCTCCGAGGAGGTCACCGGTGCCAACTCACGCGTCGCACCCGAGGTTTTGCCGGACGATTCCGGGATGATGTCAATATAGGAAACCACCTCACGCACATCCGACACCTGCCGGGCCACCTGAATCGCCCGATCCCGCTCTTGCGTCGTCTTCGACTCGCCCGTCAAATAGACCACCCCTTTGGTCGTCTTGACATGAATATTCAGACCATGAATATCCGAATTGACCAAAAATTGGGATTTGACCTTGCTGGTGATCAAGGCATCGTTCGCCAATTCGGAGGGGCCGACATACTGAACGCGAATCTCGGAACGGACTTCTGTCACCCCCCGGGCCTCCCGGGCAATCCGAATGGCCTCGTCCACCTCCTCCTGGTTCATCGCCGCACCAGTCAGCAAGACCTTGCCGTTGTTGACAGAAACGCCAATATTACCCACGCGCACCAGGTCGCTCTGCACAAAACGGCTGCGAATTTTCATCGCCACCCAGGAATCTTCCATCTGGTTGCTCACCGTGCGATCCTCGCCCACCACACCCGTGGTGGCCGCCATGCCGCCCCCCACAACCACCGGGATACAACCCGCCAGACAGGAGAGAGTCAATCCGCACAACAGGTTTATTTGCATCGTCTTTTTCATCAATCCATCCTCTGCCAGACGCTAAGAAAAACAACCCCAATCGATATTGTGTGCCACACGGGGCTTCGCCCCGGACCCCACCAGGGGGGATAATCCCCCCTGGACTCCCTTAAAATTGAGGTAATTGCAAAATGCCCGATTCCGTCATTCCCGCGAAAGCGGGAATCCAGCTAACCCTCGGGAACTCCTGGATTCCCGCCTGCGCGGGAATGACGTTTTTTCATATTCTCGTGCATTTTGCAATTTCCTCTGATT
>JADFYM010000222.1 GCA_015233035.1 Magnetococcales bacterium | reverse complement strand
GGGACTATGCTGAAAATCCGGTCAATGTCCCAAAATATTGAATGGGGGGCAGTGAGGTATCTGCTGACGAGGCCCAGATCCTGGGCAATAAATTTGGACCGTGGAGGCCGTTTTTGGACACCCCAGTCCTGTCCGCAACGCATCTGTCCATAGAAAAGGTATCCATTCTTTTTCAGGACCATACAGGTTTATTGCCTGTTTTTTGTGCTGCACTGCCATGAGATTTTCCTCCCAGCCAAAATGTTGCGGGAAGGTTCCATTCATAACCGAACAGGGCAACAATCCCGCTTTTGTGCTCAACCGAACCCGGCCAAACGATCATATGCACGATGAAATTTTAACATATGCCCTGGTTGTGCTCATTCCGTGACGACGGGCCTGTTCCTGTTCAGTCTCCATCCACCATGTTCACGCGGGTGATCACGGTACTGCCGTTGCCAAGATATTCCATCTCATCAAAACTTGCCACCTTCGACAGGGCAATGCCCCGGCCATGCAGATCAAACGCACGTTCGGGGCTGAACTGAAGATAGTTTTCCCAGGCAAATCCCCCGCCCTGGTCCGTAATGGTGACGATGCAGACCGACGCTCTCCTGTCCACCACCACGGAGACCAGACGGTCCCGATAGGGCGTGCGCTGCAGGCGGGCGTTCACCTCTTCCCGCCAAGTCCCTTTCCGCAACAGTTGGCTTTTTTCCTCATAGCCGATGCCCAGGTTGCCATGTTCAATCGCGTTGATCAACAACTCGGAATAGCCACTCACTGTGCGCACCGGATCCTGACTGGCCTCTGCCAACAACAGGGCCATATCTTTCGCCTCCTGCAAATTTTGCAGGTAAAATTCCCCTCGGCGCAACAAGCGCACCGCCCGGCCTTTTTGACCAGCCAATGTGCGCAACTCCTCCTTCTGGCGGGCCTCATGCAGCGCATTCTTGATCACCCGTTGCAGCACATCTTCCGGGGAGGGTTTTGTCAGGTAATAATAGGCCCCCGCCGCCAACCCCTCGACAATCTCCTGCTGACGGTCGAGACCCGTCAACAGGACGACGGGCAGATCCATGAACCGATGATCGGCCTTGATGCGTTGCAACAAGGTCATGCCATCCATGCGCGGCATTTGCCGATCCAGCAGGATCAGGTCAAACCGGGCGGGGGCGGCCTCCAAGGCTTCCCAGGCCACCATGCCATCCCTGGCCACCTCCACCTGATAACCCGCCTGCTCCAGTACCTCCTGGGTCACCAGACGCATAAATTCGTCATCATCGACAATCAGCAACCGTTCATTCATTGCGTATCATCCCACACCAGCCAAATGTTTTTGTATGGCTCCCCTGGCGGCACCCAATGCCTCATCCAGCAGAGGGAGCGCGGCCTGGCAACCTAGCAGTTCGCCCTTTTTACCCGTCCGTTCCATCTCCTGCAAGCGTTCACCAAGCTGTAGAGCACCCACCATCCGAGCGGCCGATTTACCTGCGTGGGCAATCTCACCCACGACAACCGTATCCCCCCGGTCTATTGCAGCACGCATGGCAACCACCTGATCCTGGGCCTGCTCCAGAAATTTTTCCAGCAAACGCCGTTGCATGGCCGGGTTGTTGCCCACCATCCGGGTCAAGGTATGGCCATCCCAGACGGGCGCACAGCCATTGTTGCCCGCCATGGGATCAGAAACCGGATCCGATACGGTGTGCGGTCCCGTTGCCGCCTCCGCCTCCGCCTCCGCCTCCGCCTCCGCCTCCGCCTCCACCTCCGCCTCCGCCTCCGCCTCCGCCTCCGCCTCCGCCTCCGCCTCCGCCTCCGCCTCCGCCTCCGCCTCCGCCTCCGCCTCCGCCGGACGGGGCAACCATTTGTTCAGCATGGCACCCAGTTCGTGTATACGCAACGGCTTGGAAAGATAGTCGTCCATCCCTTGCGCCATGCAACGCTCCGCCTCGCCCTGCAAGGCACTGGCGGTCACGGCGATAATCGGCTTGTGCATTCCAGGGAGCTCTTCCTGCAAAATTGCCTTGGTCAGGGCGAAACCATCCAGGTTGGGCATGTGACAATCGGTCAGCAACAGGGCATAGCGACCGGTGCGCCACATGTTCAATGCCACATCCCCATCCTCCGCCACCTCTGCCGTATAACCCAGAAGGCGCAATTGCTCATACATCACCGAGCGATTGATGCTGTTATCCTCCGCCAGGAGGATCAACCGGTTGGCGGCGATGGCCTCTGGAACGGTGGGTACCGGCATTCTGGGTTGCTGGCGACGGTCGGTCAACGCGGCAAACTCCTGGATGCCCATGCGCCCGTTGGCCACGGCAATGCTGCGGATCAGGTCGTGATAGAGCAATGGCGTGGCCGATACCGTGACACTCCTGACCGCAAGGCTTTTCTGCCCACGACGCAGGATATGCACAAGCTGCACCCCTTCTGGCAGGTGTACTGTCCAATCCGGAATAGTTTCATGGGCCAGCAATACAGTCAGGGGAGGTGCCAGATCGGTGACTGTGGTCAGGTCGGACACCCAGGTTACCTCGGCCCCCGCCGCACGACAGTAGGCCAGCACAATCTCCGCGCACGCCGTGTCATCCGCTACCAGCAAAATGTGTACCCCTTGCAAATCAGGCTCCGGGACCATCTGTCTGTCCGTCGCGCTCTCGCGCAAAGGCAATTGCACTATAAATTCCGTCCCCTCGCCCAGGACGCTGCGAACCGCAATGGTGCCGTGCATCAACTCCACCAGGCGGTGGGTAATACTCAACCCCAGACCTGTGCCGCCATATTTGCGCGATGTGCTCTCATCTGCCTGGCTGAAAGGTTTGAATAATTTTTTCAGTGTTTTCTGGCTCATGCCGATGCCGTTGTCCAGAATGCGCAGTTGCAACCCGGTGCTGCCATCGGCGCGCAGGACAGGTTCGCCGCGCACCATCACCCAGCCGGGTCTCTCTTCCCGATGGGCGGTAAATTTAACCGCATTGCCCAACAGATTGAGCAACACCTGGCGCAGACGTGTGGCATCCGCATCCATCCAACGGGGCAGTTGGGGAGAGACAAAGACGAGCAGATCCAATGACTTGGCGTTTGCAGTCTCAAACATGAGTTGTGCCACCCCTTCAATGACCTCCCGCAGCAGGGTCGGTACCTGTTCCACCTCCATTTTGCCCGCTTCAATTTTGGAAAAATCGAGAATGTCATTCAAAATATGCAGCAGGCTGACAGAAGACTCCTGGATGGTGCCCACCATATTGCGCTGCGCTGCGGTCAACTCGCTTTGTTGCAAAACGTCCAACATGCCAATCACGCCATTCATGGGGGTACGGATTTCATGGCTCATGTTGGCCACAAAGTCTGCTTTCATCCGGGCCGCCTCCTCGGCGACCCGTTTGGCCTCTGCCATGGCCAGTTCGGCATCTTTCTGGTCGGTCACATCGATCACGGTACCGGTCATCAACAGGGCCCCCCCCTGGGCATCCCAGCGGGAGACATTGCCCCGGGCGTTGAGCCAGTGGATCACGCCCGTTTCCCGATGGATCGGATAGGTGGCATTAAAAAATTCATGCTCTCCCGCTATGGTGCCGCGCAGTGCCTCCAAGGTATCGTCAATCATCTTGGCATATTCCGTGTGTATCGACCTGGTCTGTTCCAGCAGATGCAGCAATTCACCAATTTTGTACGACTTGTCCGTCAGCACAGAAGGTGCCAGCCCCAACAGTCGGGCTGTCGTATCCAGTGCGTGAAAGGTATCTTCTTCGGTAAAATCGATCCACCATGCCCCAACCGAGGCCGATTCCAGGGAACCGTAGACAAGCTGGTTGAGAATCCGAATGGTCTCTTCCGTATTCTTGCGTTCCGTGATGTCGGTATGGGTTCCGGCGAGCCGCACGACTTGACCGCACTCATTCTTGATGTGGGCACCCCGTCCAAGCACCCAGACCCAATGGCCATCCTGGTGCCGCAACCGGTATTCCACATGGAAACTGTCCACCGTACCATGGGCACACGACATATAAACCGCCATCACCCGCTCACGGTCATCCGGGTGAATCCGTTGGGACCACTCCTCCAGACAATGCGGAAACGCCTCCGGCAGATGGCCCAGCATCTCCATATAGCGTGGGGAAAAATAGAGCGTGTTTTGCCCGGGATTCCAATCCCAGATACCATCGTTGGCACCGCGTACCACCAGGGCATACCGTTCTTCGCTGGCTCGCAGTGCCTGTTCGGCCCTCTTATGATCGGTGATGTCCACCTTGACAGCCAGAAAATTGGTAATCTCCCCTTTGTCATCCAGTATGGGGGCGATGGACGCCTCTTCCCAGAACAGTTCCCCATTTCTGCGCCGATTCAGCAGCGTGCCATGCCAGACCTGACCCCCGAGAATGGTGTGCCAAAGCTGTTGAAAGGTCACATCGTCGATTTCCCCTGAGGTCAATATCCGTGGATTTTGCCCGATGACCTCTGCCCGTGCATAGCCGGTAATCCTGGTAAAGGCAGGGTTGACATACTCGATCTGGCCGCTGCAATGGGCGATGACAATGGAGACGGGGCTTTGTTCCACCGCCTGCAACAATTTGCGGGACTCATATTCGGCCTGGCGGCGTTGCGTGATATCCCGAAACACCACCACCGCACCCACCCGTTTTTTGTTTTTGTGCATGGGCACCGCCGTATACTCCACGTGCAGACCCGTACCGTCCTTGCGCCAATACATTTCATTGTCTATCTGACAGGCAATCCCCTCGCGACAGGTCTTGCCTGTCGGGCACTCTGTGGCGAGATAGGGTGAACCATCTGGATGGGTGTGATGGATGGTGTGGTGCATCGGAATGCCGATCAGTTCTTCCACCGTAAACCCCAGCATGGCCGCCGCCGCCTGATTGGCGAAAGTGGTCCGTCCCAGGACATCCATCACAAAAATCCCATCCGTCACGGAGGACAGGATCAATGAACTGCGTTCGTCGGATTCCCGCAACATATCCTCGGCATTCTTGCGCACCGTAATATCTTGTACGGTACCCACCATGCGGGTAGGCTTGCCCTCTCCGTCGCGCTCCATCACCGCGCCACGGGAGAGCAGCCACCGGAGGCCATCCTTGGCCAGGGCACGATATTCCACTACATAGTGTTCCTGCTCCCCCGCCTGACAGGCACGCCCTGCTTGCAGCACGCGCTCCCGGTCATCGGGATGAATGGTCTTGATCCAAAAGGACCGGGAGACGGGTTGGATCTCTTCCAGGTTATAGCCAAGCATTTCCGCCCAGATATCGTTCACGACCACAAATTCGGTCGCCAGATCCACATCCCACAACCCCAGGTACCCCCCTTCGAGAGCCAAGCGGAGGCGTCTTTCTATCCGTCTGCGTTCTGCAATCTCCCTTTCCAGGCGACTGTTCCAATAGAGCATGAGCCCAATGATCAGGAGAACCCCCAATCCCAGGTAAAAAAACCAAGGCAAGGCTACATGCAGACCCATTACCACTGCCGCCACTCCTCTTTCATCCCCGTTATACTGCGCACGGTCACAATTGACACGTATCGTCATTCCCGCGCAGGCGGGAATCCAGGAGGTCCAACAAGCCCAATGGATTCCCGCCTGCGCGGGAATGACGGAACAGGAAATGCCACTTATGACCGCGTGCAGTATAGACAACCATCCATCCGCAGGCGCAACGCCTGCCCTGACGGAGCGGAGTATATGTGCCGCCAATCGCGATACATAAGGCAAACAACAAGCCAATACACATCTCATGCCACAACAGGGTGGAACAATCAGAACATTTTTGAAAAAATACAAAATTTGCGTAGAGGATGGCGTGGATTTGCCAATGGAGCAGCGTCTGACAAAATTTGTTTACAGTGTTGCGTAGCAGTGTAAAAATTTATTTGTACACGTGATACCCTGCAGGGGGCACCGGGTAAACGCCTTTTCAGCCAGCCATCTGGCCGGTTTGGCCCGCTGTTTGCTTTTTACTTTTTGCTGACACGCTCGTGCAGATTGCCAAACAAGGAACCTAAACCCATGTTCAAACCCTCCATTTCTTCCCGCCTGCCGGGATCCGGCCAGGTGAACCCCGGCAAATCGATGCCAGAAAGTCGACGGGTGCCCTGGCGGTGGTGGCCGTGGACATCGTCCAGAATACAGCCAAAAAGATTGACATGGCCGAGCGAACTATTCGAGAAACCTGTTTGTTCGGGTACGGACACCTGTTTCCGGTAACAGATGGGTGCGGTTGACTGGGATCACGGTCGAGGTTCGGCCTTGAAGAGTGTATCGGGTCGCGTCGGGCTGGAGCGGGGCAGGTGACGGCCAGCCTCTGTACAAAACGAGACATCGTCCGTGTTGGAGGGGACCAGGTAATACTGGAAGGCCGTGATGACCACCTCAATCAGGCTCAAGGCCTCCTCCCGACTGTAATCTGCCAGGGGACGGTGCAGGCCGATGGCACCTACATATTCCCTCATGGAGGCCAATGTGGCGGTCATGGCCTCATGTTCGGCGGTATCGCTTACCGTATCCATGTTGCTGTTCATGCCGTTTCCTCTCCAATCCTGCGCAGTGGGTGAAGGAGGGGGATGATGCTCATAAGTCTTTGCCTGCCCATACCACCCGTCCGATAATGTCCAGCCCATCGTTCTCTGCTGAATCCACATCGAATGCCGGTGAGTGGGGATTGTCCGAGTGCACGACGAGTTTGCTGCCCGGACGACACTGGAGTCGTTTGGCGTACAACTGCTGGTTCATCCGAATCACGAAGATCCGGTTATCAATGGGTTCCTTTTGCCGGAGATCCACCAGCAGAACATCCCCATCGTTGATCGTCGGGTACATGGAATCGCCAACGGCATCAACAATAGTGAGGAATTTTGGATTCAGACGGCGTTTTTGCAACCAAACATTCTTGAACGCCAGGTGGCCGATGATTTCGTCTTCTGCGTGGCATTCAACACCACTCCCCATGCTGGCCTCGGCACGAAAGCGCGGGATGAGGGCAAATTCTGACCACTGATCACCGAGCGTGGGAAACCAATCCTCTGGTGCTGCCATCGTCATGTCACTGTTCATGGCTGTTCTCCTGTTCCTGTTTGTAAGCGGCCTTGATCATCGTTTCGTCCACGAACTCTCCTGGATGCCCGCTTTCGCGGGCGTGACGGGAATGGGTATGACACGAAACGCGCTCGTCATTCCCGCGAAGGCGGGAATCCAGGGTTCTGACTGGAATGGCCGAAACGATGATCAAGGCCCTGTAAGCAAATCCCCATTTTTTATGCGG
>JADFYM010000221.1:4683-7373 GCA_015233035.1 Magnetococcales bacterium | reverse complement strand
TGTAGCTCAGAAGATGCGGCAACTGACTATGAGTGTGCGGTTGGTATTTGACTACCTCCGTATGACGCAAAACACCTGTCGCGCTACCGTTTCGTAGCTTCCCTGGCCGAGAACAAATTTACCGTGGATCTCCCGCAGAGAGGCCCGCTGCTGGCGAGGAAAGTTGTTTTTGCGGGCCTGATGCCAGGTGGTCAAGGCGAGCAGAAAGGCCAGGACAATCCCCGGCACAATACCGGCCATGAACAAAACCCCCACCGAGGTGTTGGTGGAGACGGCATACATGACCATGACGATGGAGGGGGGAATCAGGATACCCAACGCGCCCGCCGTGGCGATGGTGCCCGCGCCGAATTGCCAGGGAAAACCCGCCTTGACCATGGCCGGGATCATGATGGTCCCGATGGCCGCCGCCGTGGCCGGTGAGGAACCGGAAATGGCGGCAAACAAGGCACAGGCGATGACGCTTGCAATGCCCAACCCGCCATGCAAATGGCCCACCAGCGCGGTGGCAAACCGGATCAGGCGACGCGCCACCCCGCCATGGGTCAAAAAATTGCCCGCCAGGATAAAAAACGGAATGGCCATGATTTCAAACTTTTCGATACCCGTGAACAGTTTCATGGCCACAGCTTCGAGCGGCACCTGGGTCAGCGTACACAGAAAAATCAACACCGTCATCCCCAGGGCAATGGAGATGGGCATCCCGGTCAGCAGCAGCACAGTCAACAAGGCAAAGATGATCGCGGCACTCATCGGCACAACTCCGACCCGGTGGGTTGGGTTGGGCTGCTCTCCCACTCGGCAACGGGCAACGGGTCATAGTGGGGCAAGGTCCCGGAATGCCAATAAGACCAGCCCACTTGCAAAAACCGAAAGCTCATCAGGTAGGATCCAAGGGGAATACACAAATAGACCAACCACATGGGTGCTTCCAGATCCGGAGAGGTCTGCTGGGTATGGGCAATCCGCCACACCATATAGGCTCCCAGCGAACCAATGGTGGCCGTAAAAAAGACCCCGCAAGCGAGACCCAGCAGGATGATCTGACGCTGTCGGTGCGGTTCCAGCTTTTGCACCAGCACATCCACCCCGACATGGATGCCGGTCCGTACCCCATAGGCGGCACCAAACTTGGCCATCCAGACAAACATGTAAATGCACAATTCCTGTGCCCAGGAAAGATCCAGACGCATGAGATAGGGATACAGAATCGGGATACCCGAGGCATAGCGGTGCAGCACGGCTATGAAAATGAGCAGGGTGGCGGCCCCCATCAACAGGGCGATCAACCACTCTTCCAGATGATCCAACCATTTGAGCATGGCCACACAACCCATTGTCAAAAAATATAAAGGCGTATGCCTCTGCCCCACCGGGGGGATAATCCCCCCGGACCCCCTTGACAATTACGGACCGGCATCAAACCCGGTGGCCTGATAGAGAGAGAGGAGCAACTCTTTCCCGATCCGCTCGGCCATTTGGTCATGCACGACCCGCATCTTTTTTTGCCAGGCGCGCCGTTGTTCGGGCGTCAGGGAGAGAATCTCGGTTTTCCCGGAGGCCTGGATGGCGGCCAAAGCCTGCTCATTTTCCTGCTGGGCAATCTGGTTGGCAAAGAGGGTCGCCTCCGTCATCGCCAGGTTCAGTTGCTGCCGCACATCCGCTGGCAGGCCATCCCAGAACGCCTTGTTGACCACCACCGCGTAGCCCAGATAACCATGATGCGACAAGGTTAAATATTTTTGCACCTCGTGCATCTTTTGAGTGTAAAAATTGGAAGGGGGATTTTCGGTGCCATCCACCACCCCGGTCTGCAAGGCCTGATAGACTTCTGAAAAGGCCATGGTTTGCGGCATGGCTCCCATGGCACGCATTTGGGCATCCAACACCTTGGACGATTGGATACGCATCTTCAACCCTTGAAAATCTTCCGGGTTGCGCAGGGGTTTGTTGGCACTCATCTCCTTGAAACCATTGTCCCAATAGGCCAGCCCGGTGATCTCGGCGGCTTCCAACCCTTTCAGCAGTGCCCGCCCCACAGGCCCCTGGGTGACTTTGTGCAAGGCGGCATAGTCGCTGAACACAAAGGGCAGATCAAAGGCCTCAAACTCTTTGGCCCCCAGCGGACCAAACTTGGCCAGCGACGGAGCCAGCATTTGCACCGCCCCCATCTGCAACGCCTCCAGTTCCTCCTTGTCCTTGTAGAGTTGACTGTTGGGATAGACCTCCACGCGAACGCGGTTATGGGTATACAGGGCTGCCAGGTCACGAAATTTTTCCGCTGCCTTGCCCTTGGGGGTATCCACCGCCACCACATGGCTGAATTTGATGAGGATGGGTTCTTCCGCTGTGGCCGTGACCATACCGAAGCATCCTGTTATGAGCAGTAACCATTTGAGTACTGTTTGCACGTGCGTGCTCCTTGTGAGATTCTGAACCGAGTCCACCTCGGTATAGGTCATTTTTTATTCGGGGTTTCGCCCCGGACCTCACCAGGGGGAACCCATCCCGTCATACACATCGAAAAAAATGTTATTATTCATGGGGGGCCGGGGGAGATTATCTCCCCCGGTGGGGTCCAGGGGCAACGCCCCTGGTGGGGTCCGGGGCAAAGCCCCGGAAAAACAAGACCCTGGAGTTGGAACCACCAAGGTGTTGCTACTGTGTCATTTTTTGATCCACAGCCCCTG
>JADFYM010000221.1:0-4620 GCA_015233035.1 Magnetococcales bacterium | reverse complement strand
GAGTCCGGGAACCGTCACACTCCCCAGCAGGGGGTTTGGGGACAAAGCCCCCAACTGGTTGATATTGTGTGCCTCACGGGGCTTCGCCCCGGACCCCACCAGGGGCTTTGCCCCTGGACCCCACCAGGGGGATAATCCCCCTGGACCCCTATAACTGCACAATATACTTCGAATTTTTTGTCAATATTTAAAGATATGTGCATAGGGTGGGGGCCCCAGCGGGAGGATGATCCCCCTGGACCCGCAAAACTTATCGATCCAGGGTACGGTTTACGTGATCCGCTGCATCTCCCAGGCACGATGAAACGCGGTCTTGCGTTGAAAATCACGGGGAATGGTCTGCGCCGTAATCTCCGTACAACGCATATCAGCCGGAACACGTTCCGGGTCCAGCCGAAATTTTCGCGCATGGGTCAAAAAAATCAATATTCCACTCGGAGCCAACAAGCTGCGACACCGGGCCAGCAACGCCCCATAATCCCGCACAATATCCCAATCCTCGTTCATGCGCTTGGAATTGGAAAAGGTGGGCGGGGCCAGAAAGATCAAATCAAACTGGCTCTTTTGCCCTTGTATCCACTGGAGACAGTCGGCCTGGATCAATTGGTGTTGCGGACCGGGCGCGTACCCATTGAGGGTCAGATTGCGTTCGGCCCAGGTCAGATAGGTCTTTGAAATATCAACCAGTACCGTGGAATAGGCCCCCCCGGCGATGGCATACACCGTGGCCGAACCGGTATAACCGAACAGGTTCAAAAACCGCCGCCCCCGCGCCAATTGTCGAATGTGTTGCCGCAACAAGCGTTGATCCAGAAACAACCCGGAATCCAGATAATCTTCCAGGTTGACCAGAAATTTTAATCCCCCCTCGGTCACCGCCAGCAACGGCTGGTCATCGCCCTGTTTTTCATATTGGGATGCCCCGCTCTGCGGCCTGCGCACCTTGATGCAGATCCGCTCGGCGGGCACATTCAGCACCTGGGTCACCCCCGCCACCAGTTCGGCAAACCGCTGTTCGGCCTTCTGTGGATCCACTGTTTTGGGGGCATGATATTCCTGAATATGGACCCACGCGCCATACAGATCGATGGCGGCGGCATATTCCGGCATGTCGGCATCATAGACCCGAAAACACTCAATCCCCTCCCGTCTGGCCCAGGCTCCCAACTGTTTCAGGTTTTTTTGCAGACGATTGGCAAAATGGTTGGGAGCCGTCCCGGCCGGGGCGGCCACGCTCAGCGGTTTGGGATCATAGATCCACAAACGGCACGGCAGTGGCCCATTATAGAGGAGATATTCGCGGGCAGGACGCTGGCCCAGGTTATGGAGCAGATCCTCCCGGGCGGTAAACACCGCGCTCCGCCAGCCCGGAAAACCCGTGCGCATCTGTTCGCCCAATTTTTGGTAGAGAAAACGCAGTTCGTCCTCTTCCCCCTGACGCACACCATAAGGCGGATTGGCCAGCACCAGGCCAAAGGGCCCCGCTTCCACGGGTGTGCAGTGTTCAACCGACCGTTGCTCAAAATGGATACAGGCACTCAAACCGGCGGCCTCGCCATTTTTGCGGGCGGCGTTTACGGCCCTGGGATCGACATCCCAGGCCAGAATGGGGGGCAACCGCAGCAGGCCTGCCTGGGCTCTTTCTCGCGCCTCGGCGAGCAGGGCGGGCCATTCCTGCTGATCAAACCAGGGCAAATGCTGGAACCCGAACGCAGAGCGCGCCAGACCGGGGGCCACGTCGGCCGCCATCCAGGCGGCCTCGATGGGAAAGGTGCCCGAGCCGCACATGGGATCGGCAAAGCCGCCACCGGCAGCGGCCACGGCGGGCCAACCGGCCAGAAGCAGAATGCCAGCCGCCAAGGTTTCTTTCAGGTTGGCTTCCGTGGGGGAGACCCGCCAACCCCGGCGATGCAACCCTTCGCCCGAAAGATCCAGGCTGATGCGGGCACGATCCGCCTGCAGGCGCACATGGATGCGCAGATCCGGCCGTTCGGTATCGACCGAGGGACGCGGTTTGCCCAAGGCACGAAAGCGATCCACCACCGCATCCTTGACCTTGAGGGCACCGAAGTGGGTGTTGCGAAAAGCGGCATTGGTCCCCACAAAATCGACGGCCAGAGTGGCCTCGGGGGACAGATGGTCTTCCCAGGGGAGTTGGGAGAGGGCGGCGTCAAACGGTTCCACGGCATTGGCGGGCACTCTGGCGATGGGCAGCAGCAGGCGGCTGGCGACCCGCGACCACAGGCAGATGCGCATGGCCACGAGGGATGAACCGTTGAAGGCCACCCCGGCCAATCCGGGTCGCAAAGCCGTACCGCCCAACGCACGAACCTCTTCGGTCAGTTGTGGCTCGAATCCGGTGGCGGTGGTAGCAAAGAAGGAATACTCCATGTATAGTTCCCTGGCGCAAGAGGAGTCTGGACTATAAAGCCAAATGCTGTTTTCTGCCATGGCTGAAACGTCCGCCCGGTGCCGTTGACACCAAATGGCAAAAAAAGTTCGAGGATGACGATCATGATACGCAGAAAACGGGGGGGACCGCTCTCCTTGCAGCAGCGCGGGCGGATTGCGACCACCGAGCAACGACGTGCCGACACCCTGGCGGCCCATGGCGATGCTCTGTTCAAATGTTTGGGGCGGGAGGCCTTTGGTCCCGAGGAGGAAGGGCTGGTGATTGCCCATTTTGGCTTGAATATTGAGGTGGAGGATGCCACGGGGGCCCGGTTTCGGTGTGCGGTGCGCAAGAGTGCGACCGGGGAACCGGTGTGCGGGGATCGTGTGATATGGATGCGGGCGATCAACGATCAAGGAATCATCAATCGGATTCAGCCGCGCACATCGGTATTGCAACGCCCCCTGTCGGCGCAACGGTTGCAGATTATTGCCGCCAATGTCCAGCGTATTTTTATTGTTTTCGTGGCGATGGATCCCAATGTCGGTCTGTTGGACCGTTATCTGGTGGCGGCGGGTCTGGAGGGGATTGAGGCGGTCATTGTGGTCAACAAGATGGATCTGGTGCCGGACCGGGCCGCCAAGCAGGCCGCCTTTGCCCATTATGAACGGATGGGATATCGGGTGATTTTTACCTCCACGGTGGCGCAGACGGGCCTGGCGGAGCTGGCCCAGGCGTTATCCGGGTGGATTTCGGTTTTTGTCGGGGAGTCGGGCACGGGCAAGTCGTCGTTGATTGCCCAATGGATTGCGGCGGATTCGTTGAAGATTGGCCAGGTCAATCAGGAGAGCGGCAAGGGGCGGCATACCACGACGGTGACCTCGTTGTATCATCTGCCTGCGGGGGGTTGTTTGATTGATTCGCCGGGGATTCGGGAGTTTGGTCTCCATGCCATTGCGGCCCGCCAGGTGGGACTGTATTTTCCAGACATTGCGCCGTGGATCGGGCACTGTCGTTTTTCCGACTGCAAACACAGGGCGGAACCGGATTGTGCGGTTTTGCGCGCAGTCCAGTCCGGGCAGGTACATCCCGACCGTCTGGAGAGCCTGCGACAGATTCAATCGGCCCTTTTGCAAGAAAAATTATTTTGAAGGTTGACGACGGTCGTGGCATCCGTTAGATTCTCTCTCCGTTGCCACAGTGACCATCTCATGCGCTCGTAGCTCAGCCCGGATAGAGCAACTGGCTACGAACCAGTAGGCCGGAGGTTCAAATCCTTCCGAGCGCACCATATGAAATCAAGCACTTACAGTCACCCATCAGGTGGCTGTTTTTGTTTGGGGTGTGACTTGGGGTGTGACTTTGCATTGACTGGGTGTGATTGAGGGTGAAATCATCCTGCTTTGGTGGTCGATGGAATGCCCACCGATCCCCATGAGAACCAGCCCGGTCGTCCTGTCCCTGGTCGGGTTGTTGATCCCCTGGGGGCTGTCGTCGTCGATCCCCTCCAGGGTGGTGCCGCCATGGCCGGGCTGGTTGCCCATTAAGGAGGGGCTTGCCCGTCGTCCCCTCGGTCGGCCTGTTCGTTGGGGTGCAATTCTGCTTGGGGTGTGACCGGGGTGTGACCACCGTTCCCAATCATGCCCCACCGATCCACCCCGCCCATCCCCTCCAGTTGGGCAGATTCGCTACCGCCCCCGCCAGAAGGTGTTGCCCTGGTCGGCGTGGCCGTCGTCATCTTGCTGGGCTGGTGGCCCATTGAGGAGGGGCTTGCCCGTCGTCGCCCCTCCGATCCGCCAGGGTGGTGCCCACCATCCCCCACCGTTCCCCTGTCCACCCCCACCAGCCGGATACCGTCGCAGCAGAGGCGGCCATGGCTGTGCCGCATTGACCGCAGGCATGGGAGTCATCGCCACCGTTTACCCTGAATGGCGTCCAACAGGGCACACCAGCCCCGCCATAATGACCACGCGCCCTCTGCCATCGGTTGCCGGGGATGGGCGTGCCCAAACATCTGGGATGCACCAACCCGGTCGGGGTGTCGGGGTATGGGATGCCGGTGATCCAGGAGGAGGAGGATACTGCCACCGCCGCAGTCTATTGGACAGAAGTGAAAATCAGTGACCCGTCCACAAGGACATGATACGCTGCCTGCTCACGTTAATTTTTCTCGGAGGGCTGGCCATGGGACAAGGTCTTGAGTCTGCGATCTCTCTTTTTCTGCCGTA
>JADFYM010000220.1 GCA_015233035.1 Magnetococcales bacterium | reverse complement strand
TCGGAGAAGCATATGGCCGGCAGGGATTTGGGACGACAAGAACCGACGCCATCCCTGAGGCACTACAAAAAAGCTGCTTGACGGGCGAAAAACCTGTCAAGCGGGAAAAAACTTGAACATCGAGTGTTCACCAAAGGTGTCCACCTCTTTCACCTCCACGCCCCAGATGCGGATGACAGACGGCAGGGTCAAACCGATGGAGCGACCCAAGGCCAGGGCAACCGGCAGGGTGGTATCGTGGGAGGACCAGGTATAACGACTGCCGGGCATCTCCTCCCAATCCTGGCAGACGATGGTTCCCGGTTGGTGCTGGCCGGTGATGCAGGCATCAATCAGCACCGCCCGGTCATGGCCGACCATGCGTTCCATGAGTCGCAGCCCGCCCAGGGTTCCTTCGGCGAAGGTCACCCCCCGGCCATCCTCAAAATGATTAAAAAAAAAGGGTGGGGGGGTCTGGGGGGGCGGTTCTCCGCCCCCCCCAGCAAAGGCCTCCAGGATGCGCAAGGCTTTGTTGCACCAACCGCACAATCCGAACACCCACCCCATCATCACTCAATACCGGATTGCCCAGCCCAATGACGATGGTCGTCATATCCCGTTCCACCACCCCATTTCGAGCATCAGCGCGACCCCCAGGGGCTTTGCCCCTGGACCCCACCGGGGGGGATAATCCCCCCCGGACCCCCTTGCCAGTATGTCAACCATCCCGCCGCAAAGTCTCCCGCACCGCACCATCGGGATCCCGAATGGTGACAATCAGTGGCATTTTTCCCGGCAGGGCATGGGTCGCACAGGAAAAACAGGGATCATACAAGCGAAACGCCATCTCAATCCGGTTCAAAATGCCCTGGCTGACCACCTTCCCCTTCTGGATCAACCGTTCGGCCACCCGTTTGGTGGAGAGCGCAATGGGGGCATAATTGTTGGTTGTGCCGACGATCAAATTGACCCGCGTCAACACCCCTTTCTCATCGGTCTCATAATGGTGGGTCAACGTGCCCCGTGGAGCCTCCACGGAGCCGATGCCCACCCCACAAATATTTTCCGTCCGCACCACCGCCCGCACGTGCGGGGAAGTGATTTCGGGGTCGGTCGCCAATTCCAGCATATGTTCGCTGGCATAGAGCAGTTCGATCAACCTGGCCCAGTGGGTTGCCAGCCGATGATGGATCGGCTGATACCCCCCGCCCGGCAGCGACTGGCAACCAAAGGTGGTGAACAACTGGTCAAAATGGGCCTGGGCCGCCGGGGTGGGCAGCCCGTTGGAGACATTCAACCGGGAAAGCGGCGTGGCGGTATAGATGCCGCTGTCGGGACCATCGACCAACCCCTGCCAGCCAATCTGTTTCAGATAGGGAAATTTGAGATAGGTCCAGGGTTCCACATGTTCCGCCAGATGGTCGGCATACCGGCTGGGATGATAGCGCACCAGTTCCTGGCCATCCGGTCCCACGACACGAATCGACCCATCATAAAAATTGAGTTGTCCGGTACCATCCACCGTGCCCATGGAATAGGTGCGGTGACAAAACACATCCGAGGTCACAAGATCCCGATAGGCGGCATTCTGCAAGACAATCTGGTCAAAAATTTGCAAACTCAATTGGGCAAAAGCGATATTTTGCCGCGCAATGGCCTCGATTTCCTGTCGTTCCGTCTCGGCGATGGCCTTGCTCCAGCCACCGGGCAGACCGGCGGTCGGATGAATGCCCCGCCCTCCCAGCATCTGGATGACATGGTGGTTGCGGGCGCGGCAGGCGATCACCTGTTGGCCAATCTCCAGCCCCACCTTGCGGATGACCCCCAAAATATTGCGTTCCTCGGGCGGCGCATCGGGCCCCACAATAAAATCGGGACCGCCGAGGGCATAGAAATGGGTGGTATGATCGGTGACAAAAAAGGCCATATACAGCAGTTCACGAATTTTTTTGGCCGCCGGAGGCGGCTCGACGGCAAACAGGGCATCCAGGGCCTTGACCGAGGCCATATGATGGGCCTCCGGGCAGACGCCGCAGATGCGGTTGGTGATGACCGGCATCTCCTCGGCCCGCCGCCCGACGCAAAACTGCTCAAACCCGCGCAATTCCGGCACCTGAAAATAGGTGTTGGCCACATTGCCATCCTCATCCAGAAAAATATCGATGCGGGCATGACCTTCCAGCCGGGTGACCGGATTGATGGTAATCTGTTTCATCCGTTTGCCCTCCGGCCACCCAGGATGGAGTCGGCCAGACTGTATTTATAAAAGGTGCCGGCCAGGTCGGGCAGGGCGTCGAGTTGTTCATCCAGCCGCTGGGCGATCACCGCCTCGGACAACCCGTGGGTATCGCCCAGATCCAGCATGGAGCCCAAGGCACTGACCATTTTGGCCCCCTGATCCAACACCCCTTCCGGGGTGCCATAGCAGCCGGTACAGGGCATGTTCACCTTGGGACAGAGCGCGCCGCACCCATCGCGGGTGGCGATCCCCATGCAGACCAGCCCCTGTTCCAGCAGACAGATTTCCGCCTCGGGCACCACTTCATAATTCCGGTACAATTGTTTGATTTGCTTGTCCTGTTTGATCCGGTCGCACTCGTTGCAGACGCTGGAACGGCCCCCGCCCAGCACACTGCCCACAGGCGGCAGGGGGCGACCCTGGATCAGATGATCGACAATGGTCCAGATCTGGTGGGGTTCGGGCGGACAACCGGGCACGAGATAATCCACCGTCACCACCTGGGCCAGGGTTTTCACCCGCTCGAAAAAGACTGGCAGTGTCAGCGTCCCCTCCGGGCGTTCGGTGATGATTTGCGGGACAATCCCGGTGGGGTTGTCCAGGGTGGGATTGTCCCGATAGATGGAGTGGAAATGGTCGTCGCGGGAGTGAAGATTGCTCAAGGCCGGGATGCAGCCTGCCTTGGCGCAGGAGCCGAAGGCGATCAAGGTTTGGGATTTGCGGCGCAGCAGGTGGGCCAATTCCTCGTTTTCGCTGGAGCGGATGGCTCCGTTGAAGAGGGTGACGGCGATACTGCCATCGGCCATGGCTTCCACATCCTGATATTTGGTATCCAGCAGGCAGGGGCAAAAGACAAAATCAAAGGCGGCGGCCACATCCAGGAGGCGTTCGTGGAGATTGACCAAAGCCACCTCACAACCACCGCAGCCCGAGGCCCAATACATGGCCAGCTTTGGTTTGTCCATACGCTTCACCCCTTGTCTGAACGTTCCGGTTGCCGATGACCGTAATCCGAAAGGGGCGGGCGCGTCAAGAGGATTTTATGGGCGGCGCGATGGTGGTGTACCCTACATAGATGCGTATCATTCCGATTCTGAGTTACGACCACATTCCGGTTAATCATCGGCTGGACAGTGAACAATCTTTTTCATTGGAAAGAGAGACTAACGAACAGATTAAATGATAATTATTTTGCAATATATTTCTAACAATAAGTAAAAAAGGATACATTATTAAATTTTATCATTATTACCCCGCAACCGACCCTAAACAGTTGCATGCCGGATCATTCCCAAAACCGACAATGTAAACAAATACCACAAAACAAGATGAACTTTGCATACCATATATTTTTTACCAACTTAGTGGTTTTTTGGTTGACTACATCGACACACCACTGTACAATTTGCCCACCGTTGGGATTGCAATGGCATACAATCCAGGTGAGACCAAAAAAGGGAGATCATCCTTTGGAAAACAATCCCGCCGGAAAATTGCGAGACAAACAACCATTCAGATTCCTTGATTTCCATACAGAAAATCCTCTGAACGGTCTGCCGGATACCGTACAGGTCCGTTATTTGTGCCACTATCTCAAGGATCTCGGTGCTGTTGCGGTGATGGAGGAGCCGTCCTATTTTGATCGGGATTTTCTCGCGCAGCATCAGGAGTTCTACTGCCGGAGTGCCACCGGTTATTCCAATACCTGTCGTCGATTACACTTTTTCAAAAAGCGCGGCATCAGTCGTGATCGACTGCTCCAAGCTTTAGGCGGTGATGAAGCGGTACACGCAGCGTTGCAGGAAGACTACCTGGGCTTCATTGTACTGCGCCCCATTCACAGTGCCCCCCTGGGGCGCACGGTGCTGGCATGGTACGAAGATCGACAACACAAATCGACTCCCCGCATTATCAAGCCATCCCGAGAGAATTACGTTCATATTGCAGGCTTAAGACTAATGGTGTTTGGTCTTTCCTGGCAGCAGCAGGATCACGCCACTGGAACCTGTGCCACAGTGGGCTTGTGGTCAGTGCTACAAGCTAAAGCTTACCATCCGCCCGGCCCTACCACCCCGGACATCAATAGAGGTGCGCGTCACCGTATGAGTTACGGCGAACGCACTTTCCCTTTTCGAGGATTGGACTTGTATTCGGTAATGGATGCCATCCACGCACAACCGGGCATGGAACCCTTCCTGATCGAGAGCGACATTCCTCGACCTTCTGGCACGGATCCGGTGGGATTCACCCACACCAACTTCGTACATCTCGTAACCGCTCTCATTCGGGGCGGTTTTCCCGTTCTTCTCTGTGGACAAGCTGCGGGTAGACATCACATCAATTGCGTTATTGGTTTTCGTTCTTGTGCGCCCGATCCAACAAACCGTTTGCAAATCTTGAACTGCCAGGAAGAAGGCATCAGGTATATATACCTGCACGACGACAGTATCGGCCCGAATGCTCGGTTTCAGATAAGGAACGTACCGTGCCCGGACATTCCCCCCGTCTGTGAATATGAGCGTGTTGAACTCTATCTGGATCCTCCAGAATATTCATCGGCTCGCGACGCTGCCCGGCATCCAAAGAACGACCTCTGGCATTATGTCTTTGTGCCGCAGTTTCTGATTGTTGCTGTCCCAGAATCGCTGCGCACAACACCCGCAACGCTTTTATGGTCAGGAATGGACAGAATGTCCCTGCTGGCCGGGAGCTACTTCTGTTTGACGGAGGCGATTGCCAATATCTCCGACCCCCAGTTCTCGTTCTCGTGTCAATTTGTCAGGTTGACTGATTACCTCGGCGAGGTACTGGAAAAGACGCTGATGGACACACCCGAAGCCCGAGCCAAACTCCGCACGAACTTGGCTGAGGAAATGCCGATAATGAGCCAGTACATCGGCTTGGTGCGCATCGGTTTCCGTCACTCAGATCTTCTAGAATATATGCCCCTGGTGGATATTTTGCACGACACCACGGACTCCGATCAGAACCATCCGGTCTTCGCAACCGTCTGCTTCCAAGAAATTGGGTACAAACTTGTCTGCGCAGGCAAGAAAAACGCTAGCATCATTATTGATTCTTTACCAAGAAAACATAATGTTTTACACAACGGAACAATTCTAGAGCAAAGAATTACGTCCCTACCGGTTCACATACTTAAGGAGTTCGGCAAGGTCATCAGAGCTTAGTAGGCCTGTCCACAGTTTAAGCCTGGAAGGTATTCAAATTTTTTCCTGGCAATCGTTGCCGTGACAGTGTACACTCGCCACCGGATGCGGTTCGGGGTGTTTAATCTTTCGCCAGCGTAGCACCCGATCTGCAAGCGTGGCGAAATTTGCGAAGTATTCCGGTTTTACATGATTTTCGTATTCTTTGTGTCAACCAAGGGGGGCTTCTGTGTGTTTTTTAAGAGTTGTATCACTCAACTAAGCATGGATACTCGAGAAAAGGTCGAGAAAACTTAGGGCAGTTCTAGAAGGAGAAAGGGGATGCATTCTGATGATCCACAGAACCCAGACGATCCAAACCCTGGTGACAAGTCGTGGTGGCGTCCAAAGGATATAGGATTCTATAACGGGACAAGCGGCCTGTTCGGTCTGCCTCAGTTGCCGAAAGACCTGACTGATGAAGATTTTCGTAGTGCCTTTAGTGGAATACAAGGCGTCATGCTATCTGATGACTGAATCTTTGACTTTGACCCAGTCGTTAATATAAAACCCGGAGCAGCATGGAACCGCTTTCGCGACCCTGGTTTGCTGAACCAGCCAACATTTATACAGTCCCGAATTTGGATACGGGTAGCTTCGCTCCAGGGGCTTTGGCTCAATTTCGACGAGACGTGGGAGCACTGGCCAAGGAGATGTGGTATGGTGCTTACTTACCCCAGGAATTAGCCCAATCGAGCGGGATTCATCTGCACGACGCCCCCTTGAATGCGGCCATCGACTTGGCTGTAGGAGAAATAGACAAACAAGGTCGTTTGAGCGACACCGCACCCTGCTTGGTCGAACAGGATGTCTGGTCTGGGGCTTGTCTGACCAATGGGTTACACCGTATGCGCCCCATCCAAATAGCACAGTACGTCCAGGTAGAGGATCATTTCTATCCATTGTTGCCCTACCTGAACGACATCTTTGCACTGGAATTTGGCTGGTGTACCGCTTTCTACTGGCGACGGCTTAAGACCCATGCTGGCATGGACATTGCGGCAGGAAAACACTTCACTGTTGCCTTGGCTCACATGCGGCGCAACAGTGAAGCTGCCAATGCCATATTTCACCAATTGCTCATGGGATCGGTTTCTGTCCTTGAGTTGGCTTTTTTTTACAAAATACTTATGCAAAATTGAGGAAATTTTTCACCTTCTGCCAAACGAATACGAACTAAGACGGCGCAATGGGAAGTGGATCGTCCCTGTTCTCATTCATGATTCTCCGAATCTCATCCTGCTTTGCGAGGAAGGCACGCACCACGGCGGGATCAAATTCCTCTCCAGAACCTTCCTGGATCTTCGCTATGGCTTTTTCAAAAGGCCAAGCCGGTTTGTAAGGACGCTCAGATGTCAAGGCGTCAAACACATCCGCAACGGCACAAATTCGACCAACCAAGAGTATATCCTCACCCTTGATTTTATTTGGGTACCCCTTTCCGTTCCAAAATTCATGATGCATAAGGGCAATCACTCTGGCAGTTTGCAAGAGTTTATCCTCTGCGCCATCGAAGATTTTGGCCCCTTTCTCTGGATGAGTATTCAATATTTCTCGTTCTTTTGCGTTCGGCCTGCCAGGCTTTAAAAGAATGCTGTCCGGAATAGCCACTTTTCCAACGTCATGCATGAGAACCGCACTTTCCAAGATCCTGCAAAACTTTTGTATATCCTCTTGAGAATGGCCGATCACATTTGCATGCTGGCGTTGCTCACCCAAAAATTTGCCAATGACAAACGCATATCGACTCACGCGCTGAACATGCAATCCAGTATGTTTGTCCCGACCCTCAATAGCCCGTGATAAATGTTCGATAATCTGAAACCGACTCTCTTCTAACTCCTGATTCACTACCGGACACTTTTTTCCCACCCTGCTGACAGCACAAACGCAACCGGAATTTCCATCCCTTCGTTCATGATGTACTCCAAGAATCTTAACCCAAGTTGGAACAAGCTTAGGTCACACCGTTC
>JADFYM010000021.1 GCA_015233035.1 Magnetococcales bacterium | reverse complement strand
GAAAGCGGGAATCCAGCTAACCCTCGGGAACTCCTGGATTCCCGCCTGCGCGGGAATGACGTTTTTTCATATTATTGTGCATTTTGCAATTTCTTCCATTGTAAACCACGCATGTTTCGGAATGCGCAGTTATCCGTCATTCCCGCGCAGGCGGGAATCCAGCCAGCCCCGCAGAACTCCTGGATTCCCGCTTTCGCGGGAATGACGATAACGGGTGGCCGTGCCTGTCGCCTTGTTCCCCGTTCGATTGCAATTGGGTATCAATGGCACCGCCTCATCCCGCACACAGTGGGGACAATTGTGCAAAATGATCCAACACCCCATCGGGACGCAATTGCTCCAGGTCCATACCCCGACTGTAGCCGTGGCGCATCAGCACCACCGGACAACCCGCCGCCCGGGCCGCCAGCAGATCGGTCTCCGAATCACCCACCATCACCGCCTGGTGGGGCGGTATATGCAGTTGGTCCAGAACATACAGCAGCGGTTCTGCCGCCGGTTTGCGTTGCGGCAGGGTGTCGCCACCCACCACATGGGTAAAAAACGACCGCAATTGCAATTGTTCCAACATGCACTGCGCCAGTGCCTCGGGTTTGTTGGTGACCACTGCCAGAGCCAGACCCCGGTCCCGGAGCGTGTGCAGGGCTGCCACAGCACCCGGATAGGGGACGGACTGGTCGGTCAGATGGTCCCGATAATAGTCCAGAAAGGCGACGACCGCCTCTTCAAACCAAGGATCGGCCACCGGGGGCTCGGCGGTTTCGCCCCAAAACCCTCGCGCCAGCAAAGCACGCGCCCCATGGCCGACCAGATGGCGCACCTGCCCCAGATCCAGCAACGGATAGCCCCGTGCGGCCAGGACATGGTTCATGGTTTGGCACAAATCCGGGGCCGAATCGACCAGGGTGCCGTCCAGGTCGAAGAGAATGGCACGCACAGGCGGCACAATACGCAATGGATGGACCATAAGCCGCGCGCGTCCTATTCTTCCAGGTGGCCGATAAACGGCAACTCGCGGAACCGTTCGGCATGATCGATGCCATAGCCGACCACAAACAGATCGGGGATGGTAAAGCCCACAAAATCCGCCTGAAAAGCCGTCTGCCGACGCAAAGGCTTGTCGAGCAGGACGCAAGTCAGGATCCGTTCGGCCCCCTTGAAGCGCATATGTTCCACGGCAAAGGTCAGGGTGTTGCCGCTGTCGAGAATATCATCGAGCAACAACACATCCCGGTTTTCCACCAGCTTCTGGCAGTCCAAATTGATCAACACCCGGCCACTGCTGCGGGTGTCGTTGCCGTAGGAGGAGAGGACCATGAAATCCAGATTGATGTCCAACTCATGGCGGGACAACTCCCGCAGCAGGTCCGCCGCGAAGACAAAGGCCCCTTTCAGCAAGGCCACCACCACGGTGCCCGGTTGCAGACGCGGGGCAATTTCACTGGCCAGCGCGATCACCCGCGCATGAATTTCCGCCTCGGTGATGAGCGGGACAATTTTGGGTGGCGGTGCGGTCCGGTTGGCGTTGGCCGGTGAGACGATCATGGTGTTCCCCTTTCCAACAAAAAGACGGCAACCGGTGCCAGAAGATTGGCGGCGGAGAGCGGTACCAGCCATTTGGAGACGCCGCCCCGGATCAATCCCTTGGGCAAGCCCCCCTCCGCCGCCAGGGGAATCTGGCGCAAGATGCGAATTTTCATCTTGTTGCACAGATCCTGAAAGTCCAAAATGGTGCAGAGGTGGGCGTTGGGCGTATCATACCAGAAGTTGGGCAGCAGACGGGTGCGGGGGGCCCGACCACGCAACGCCAGATAGGCCCGAATCCGCCAATGGCCAAAATTGGGAAAGGAGACAATAATCCGCTTGCCCACCCGCAACATTTCACCCAACACAAATTCCGGGCGGCGCACCGCCTGCAAGGTCAGCGACAGGATGACATAGTCGAACGAGTCATCCTGGTGATCCGACAGGCCCTGGTCAATATCGCCATGATAGACCGGCAGGCCGCGGGCGATGCAGGCATGGACCCCCTCGTGGGAGATTTCCACGCCAAAGCCCCGCACCTGTTTATGCTGAAACAGATATTCCAGCAGCAGTCCATCACCGCATCCCAGGTCCAGGACGCGGGATTTTTCATCCACCAATTGGGCGATGACCGCCTGATCAATGCGCAATCTAGACAATATGGTCTACCCCTTCATCCATTTCCACCGGTGCGTCGGCGGTGATATGGACGCATTCCCGGTACAGACGGTCGAGGAAAGAGGCCAGGGATTGTTGGTACAGGGGCTGATACAGCAAAAAGGCATCATGGCCATGTGGTGAGGGAAACTCTTCAAAAGTAACCCTTTTTGCATGCCAGTTGAGTATTTTGACCAACTCTTTGGAGCGAGAGGTATCAAAACGCCAATCCGTATCGAAGCTCATGACCAGTATTCTGGCTGTGACCGACGCCAACCGTTCCGCCGTGGTGCGTGCGTCGGGAAACGGATCAAAATAATCCATTGCCTTGGTAATGTACAGGTAAGTATTGGCGTCAAATTTTTTGACGAAGGAGGAACCCTGATAGTGCAGATAGCTTTCGACGGCAAAATCATTTTCAAAACCGAAAGAAAGCCGTTCCCGGTCCTGGAGGCGGCGGCCAAATTTATCGTGCAGGCCTTTTTCAGAGAGGTAGGTGATGTGGGCCATCATGCGGGCCAGGGCCAGGCCTTTGCGGGGTGATTCCTTGCCATAATAGTTGCCGCCGTTAAAATGGGGGTCGGCCATGATGGCCTGGCGGGCCACGGCATTGAAGGCAATATTTTGCGCCGACAGGCGGGGGGTGGAGGCCGTGACGATGGCGGCCTCGAGTTGGTTTGGGTAGTCCAGAGCCCATTGCAAGGCGAGCATCCCGCCCATCGAGCCGCCCGCCACGGCCAGCAGGCGGCGAATGCCCAGATGATCCACCAGGGCCTTTTGCAGGCGGGCCATATCGCCGATGGTGATCATGGGAAAGGTCAAGCCGTAGGGCTGTTCGGTGCCGGGGTCGATGCTGGAGGGGCCGGTGGTGCCGTCGCAGCCGCCCAGATTATTGCTGCAAATGACGAAAAAGCGATTGGTATCGAACGGTTTGCCTGGTCCGACGTAGAGATCCCACCAGCCGGTGGTTTTGGGGTCGTTGGGGTCATGGCGTCCGGCGGCATGGGCCGTGCCGGAGAGGGCATGGCAGAGCAGCACGGCGTTGTTGGCTTCCGGGTTGAGGGTGCCGTAGGTTTCGTAGGCCACCTGGACCGGTCCCAGGGTGGCTCCGCAATCCAGAGGCAATCGATGTTCGGCGGTAAACAGTTCGACAAATTGGGTCTGCACGACCCCGACCGATTGCAGGGTGGTGTCTGTTGTGGTCTCCATGGTGCGGGTTACCCTGTTGGCGGTGTAGTCATCATCCTGATGGGTCATTGTCCTGGCACAACCGGTTTGCGTAGGGATGCCGGGCGAAGGGTGGTCTGCGGAACCGGGCTGCCAGTCCCGCTGTCCGCTCTGCCGGGCAGGGCAAACGGGCACGCAGGCATGATATCCCAATCTGTGGGTAAAATCCAGCCTTTGGTCAGCGGGGGCAGGGCAGGTGCGTTTGCACGGAAGCATCCTCTGGGATGGCAGGTGTGCCAGGCCGAGTGGGCGACTGGGAGGATTGCCTCCTGTGGTTCCATCGGTATACTGTGCGGGTCGCCGTCAGGGCAAGCATCCCATCCAGTCTGTCGTCAGGAGAGCATATGTCACGAGTCAACGTTGTCATCCCCGTACACAATATGGCCAGTACGCTGCAACGGGCGGTGACCTCGGTGCGCGCGCAGATATTCACGGATTGGACCTTGACCCTGGTCGATGATGCCTCGACCGATGATTCCATGGCGGTGGCGACCGGGTTGGCGCGGACGGATGCCCGTATCCATGTCTTGCGCCATGCCGTGAACAAGGGGCCAGCCGCCGCCCGCAATACGGGCGGCCATGCCGTGGAGAGTGAATATCTGGCCTTTCTCGATGCGGACGATACCTATGACCCGGTCTTTCTGGAAGAGACCGTCCGTTTTCTGGATCAGGAACAGGCCCTGGACGCGGTGAAGGTCGGGGTCACCGTACCCATTCCGGTCGAGCCGGAAAAACTGGCCGCCATCCGTGGTTCGCTCGTCACCAATATGGTGTTGCGCCGTGTGGTGTTTCGTTTTCTGGATGGCTTTCCAGAGGATGAGGTGTTTCGTGGTCCGCTGGGGGGGGAAGATGTGGCGTTCAATTATCTCCTGTCGGCCCCGTTTGCGGTGGGAGAGTTGCCGGGTGCCTATTATCACCACCATATCGAGGCGGGTGACGCTTCGCATACCACCCGTTTTTTGCGGCGTTCCTCCGTGACAGAGGGCAAATTGCATCTGGAAGGGGATCCTCAGTTGCGCGAGAATGAGCGGTTGATCGGAGCCAGGATAAGCCGTTTGGTGGCCGTCAGAAATTTAAAACTGCGTCTGTTTGTGCGCCGTTTGATGCACAGGGTGGCGTGACGGGGCAGCATGGCAGGTTGCTCGGCGAGGCAAGACCGGTGCGTTACGGCGCGGGGTGCGGAACGGCGGGTTGGACAACGGCACTCCTGGCCGTTCCTTGCTCAATAGATGGCCCCAACAGCGTTTTGAGTGCCAGCAGAACAACAACGATGATGATCAACGCCAGCATCCATTTGATGACGGCCAGATCGGTTTTGATGGGGGAGAGTTCTTTTTCCAACTGGGTGTCCAACTCAAGGCGCAACTTTTCGATATCGCCTTTGGTCGACAATTTATGAAATTGTGCGTCCTGGACATCATGGATGGCTTCCGAGAATGCCTCCGCCTGCTTCTCATCAACCCCGGCATTGCGGAGTCGGAGTATGAACTTGTGCGTGTCAAATGCAACGGTTGCAGACATGGTGGCCTCCTGACCGGGATTGAAAACGGGTTCAGGTTACCAGGATTTTTGGGCAAATTCCAACAGAAACCACTCAATTGGGTGTAAAATCTCTCCTGGATTGGGTTGCAGGTTTGTTCACAGTGCCGTGCGTGTGGCGGCATCCCTCTTCTATCCTGGACGGTGGATCCACCTGTCCGCTTGTCACCCTCTTGCGGATACCCTGGACTGGTATGAGACGAGGTTCTGTCGGCGGTGGCGGAAAAGTCTGCTCCCATCCTTAGGTCAATCCGCCATAAAATCAATCTATTCCCGTCTTCCCCCTCTTTTTTCCCCCTTCTGCCGCAGCGACGATGGCGGCGGGTCGCGCGTTATTGTATCTTTAGCCATGGATCTGCCCCGTATTTTGTTCTAAAAGGGAGTGGATGCACAAGACAGATGCCTCCGGGTTGGCGCGAGTCGAGCGCGATCCGGATTCTGACAGCACTGGATTCCCCTGTGTACAACCTGTTCCCGGAATTTTTTGGAGTGTTCCCATGTTTGACAGCCCCGGCAGCCACGTTGAGAGACGCCTCAACGGATTAGAAAAACACTTGAAACAAGAAAACCCCGTCCTGCTTCAGGTGGTACAAAGTTTTCGTGACCTGGATGCCATTGCCTATCGCATGGGCATCCTGGATCGCAGTGAATCGTTCGCGACCCGGGTGCCCTGGTGGCCGATGATTTCTATTCTGGGGACATTTTCATCGGGAAAATCAACCTTTATCAACCATTATCTCAACCAGAAGGTGCAGCGCACCGGCAACCAGGCGGTGGACGACAAGTTTACCGTGATCTGCTTCAGCAAGGAAGAACAGGTTCGTACCCTGCCAGGGCTGGCCCTGGATGCCGATCCCCGTTTTCCGTTCTATCAGATCAGCCAGGAGCTGGAACGGGTCAGCGAAGGGGAGGGACGGCGGATCGATGCCTACCTGCAACTCAAAACCTGCCAGACGGAAAAGCTGCGCGGCAAGATTATCATCGACTCGCCGGGCTTCGATGCCGATTCCCAGCGCGATGCCGTCCTGCGCATCACCGACCATATCATGGACCTGTCGGACCTGGTGCTGGTCTTTTTTGACGCCCGCCATCCCGAACCGGGTGCCATGCGGGATACCCTGGACCATCTGGTGAAAAACACCATAGAGCGTTCAGATTCCAACAAATTTGTCTTTGTGCTCAACCATGTGGACTGCACCATCCGCGAGGACAACCTGGAAGATGTGGTGGCCGCCTGGCAGCGGGCACTCTCCCAGTCGGGTTTGACGGCAGGCCATTTTTACCAGATCTACAACACGGAAGCGGCCCATCCCATCGAGGATGCCACGCTCCGTCTGCGCTATGAGAGCAAGCTGGCGGAGGATATGAGTGAGCTGGAAGGGCGCATCCGCCGGGTGGAGGTGGAGCGGGCCTACCGCATCATCGGCGTCCTGGAACATACCGCCAAACAGATCCAGCAGGAATGCGTGCCCAGGCTCAGGGAGTGGCTGGCCCGGTGGCGCAAGATGGTGTTGATCGCAGACGCCATTCTGTTCGGGGCCATCGCCGTCGGGGTGGCCAGTTTATACTTGCGCCATGAGCCGCCCGTGGCCGCGTGGCTCGATATGGGCTTGTGGGCCTCGGGTGCCCCCTGGCAATCCGCGCTGGTTGACCTGCTGGCGGGCGGTTCGGTGGTGCTCCTGTTATCGTTGCACCTTGGGCTGCGCCGGTTGGCGGCCCGTGTGGTGGGTTGCCGGATGGCCAAGAGCATCAAGTCGACGGAACTGGGCGTCTATCTGAAAAAAGGGTTGGCGCGCAACACCAGCCCGCTGTATTCCCTGTTTCGCAGCCAACCGGTGGGTTGGGGTCGTTGGTCCCAGATGAAATTGCAGCGGGTGCTCAAAAATTCCGATACCTATGTGCAAAATCTGAACGACCAGTTCACCAATCCCTCGGGACGCCAGGATCGGCCCAATCCGAAGATACAACTGGAAACCGAATAAGGGGGGCGGCTTACAGGCGGCATGTGGCAGCGATTTCCCATTACTCTGAAGGCCCTTCTGGTCACTGCCCTGGTGGGAATGACCACCTGGGCTTTGCTGGACCATTGGCAGACCAGCCATTTGCAAACCCTCTTTCAGGAGCGGTTAAGGGAGATTGTCGGGGAAAAGGCGGAGATCAATCGGGTCGTATTTGACCAGCATGTCCAGATGCACCAGCAGGCGGTCAATCTGCTGGTGGTGCAGCGCACCCTGCTGGAATATCTGGAACAACGGGATGCGCCGTCTGCCACCGGTGAAAAAAGGCCCATTCTGTTTCACAATGGGCCACCCGTCTGGTTGCCCAAATCGTCGGTCTTGCGCGGGATGGTGCCGTTGCGTTATGTCCTGCTCCTGGATGGGCATGGTCAGGTGCGGGAGGTGTTCCAGGGCCAACTGGACCCGCCGCCAGCGGCCCTGCTGCAACCGGCCTCCCTGTTGCCCGCGTTGAGCCATGGCCAACCCCTGATCACGGCGGTGGACGGCACCCTGTTTTTGCTCACCTCGGAGAGCGTGTTGGGGCGGGATGGGCAGCCCAAGGCCATGCTGATGCTGGCCTCGCCGTTGGATGGCACCTTTCTGACCAGTTCCCAGGGGTTGGGGGGTCAGTATACGGGTATCGTCGCCCTGCTGGAGGGCAGCCAGCCGCATATCGTGGCCAGCAACCAGCCGCAGGTTGCCCCGCCCGGCCTGCCACTGGAACGGTTGTTGGGTTCTTATCTCGTGGCAGGGCAGTCTTTTTTTGACTATGGAGCCTCCGATCTGCTGTTGCAACTGATCACGCTGGTCTCCTCGGAGTCTTTTGATTCGTTGACCCGCTCCATCCTGCAGGTGGAGCGGGAGCAACGTTTGATCGGGGCCTCCGTGCTGATTCTGGTCTGCCTGTGTACCCTGCTGTGGGTCACGCATACCATTCGGCAGGTGACTCATGAAATCATGGATTTTTCCCGCAATGTGCTGGGCCGTCAACCGGGGGAGAGTCGTACCCGGGATGAATTGTCCATTCTGCGGGAGCGGTTTCAGTCGTTGGCCCACGAAATTGTCCAGACCCGCGACCGCCTGCATGCCGAACTGGAGGAGCGCAAGCGGGCGGAACTGGAAGTGCGGAAACTTTCCCAGGCGGTCGAACAAAGCCCGGCCGGGGTCATGATCTGTGATCTGACCGGCAGAATCGTTTATGTCAACAAACAATTCACCCGCATGACCGGCTATGAGCCCGCCGAGATTCTGGGCAAAAATCCCCGTCTTTTGCAATCCGGGGAGACGCCGTCGGCCACCTACCAGGCCATGTGGAAGACCATTGCCAACGGCAAGGTGTGGCATGGCGAACTGCACAACCGCCGCAAGGATGGCAGTGTCTACTGGGAATTGAACACCATCTCCCATATCCATGCCCCGAATCAGCTTGTTTCGAGCGAAGATCCGCCCGCCGGGTCCATCTCCATCAATACCTTTTATCTGGCCATCAAGGAGGATATTTCCTCCCGCATTGCCATGGAAAAAGATTTGCAGCAGGCCAAGGAGGCCGCCGAGACCGTCAACCAGGTCAAGGATGATTTTCTGTCCAATATTTCCCATGAATTGCGCACCCCGCTCAATACCATCGCCGGTTGTACCTCGGTGATGCTGGATGCCGACTTTGGCGAATTGAACAAAAACCAGAGAAAATATTTGCACAATATTCAGAGCAGTGCCGAGCGGTTGTCGGATCTGATTTCCGACCTGCTGGACCTGTCCAAGGTCAACAGCGAGCAGTTTACGCTGGAAAAAAGTTTTTTTGAGCTGTCGCCCCTGGTGCAGGCGTTGGGCGAGAGTGTGGCGGAGCAGGTGGCCGAGAAGGGGTTGACGTTTGTCAGTCATCTGGATGCGGAGGTGCCGGAAAGGGTCAAGGGGGATCCGGTGCGGTTGCGGCAGGTCTTGATGCACATTGTGCGCAATGCGATCAAATTTACCCCGGCGGGTCAGGTCAAGCTGTCTGTGACGCGGGATGACAGTCGGCATGATGTGCCGGTGGCGATCTGTTTTACGGTGACGGATACGGGCATCGGCATTCCCGAAGAGAAGCAGCGGACCATTTTTGAACTGTTCATGCAGGTGGACAGCTCTTCCTCGCGCCGTTATGAGGGGACAGGCCTGGGGTTGACCATTGCCAAACGCCTGATTGAATTGATGGGGGGGGCCATTCATCTCAAGAGCCGGGTGGACGAAGGCTCGGTGTTTGCCATTACGATTCCGTTTGATCTGCCCCCGGTGGCACCGGGGCCCGATATCACGGATCCGTTGCCGGCGGGTCTGCGGGCGGCGGTGATTGGCAAAAATCCGGTCAACCGGCTGATTTTGAAAAAATTATTGACCTCTTTGGGGCTGGAGGTCAGCGAATTTGGCCATTGTCACACCCCCGAAGAGTTGCAGGAGATGTGTCACCACGAGGCGTGGGATTTTGTCTGTCTGGAGTGTATTGGCACGGAGGCGGGGGGGTCGGAGGAGATTGCCCGCATTCGCGCCGAGACCGCCCTGGCCGATTTGCCGATTATTTTGTTCAGCAATGTGCCGACCGAGCAACGGGCGCATCTGGAACAGATTCCGCGGGTCTACTGTCTGGATCGTCCCATGCAGCGCACCCAACTGTGCAAAATTGTCTGGCAGGCCATTGACCGGGGGGAACGATGCAACATCGACACTTGAATCAGCAAACCTTCACCTTGGCGGCCATTGATGATGTGATTGCCCGTGGTGGGCGGGTGGATTGGGCGGAATTGCGCATGGCTGTCCTGGCCAATCCCCTCTTGTTGGAAAAGGTTTTGACAGTTTGTCTGGCCCATGTCGCCGACCCCTATGCGCAACGTTACCATTTCTGGAAGCATTATGCCGAACGATACTTGGCCTGAGTGGGAACGGGTTCTGGCGGCCGCCGTCCATTTGCAGCGCATCCTGCCGGAGGCGGTGTTGGTGGGTGGGACGGCGTCGGTCTTCCATGCGGGGCACCGCCTGTCGGTCGATGCCGATCATGTCCTGGACAATTTGCGCCAACAGTTTGATGCCGTCTTGGCCGAATTGGAAGCGGTGGCCGGGTGGACAACGGCGCGTGTCAAACGTCCGGTCTTGATCCTGGGCAGTCTGGATGGCATTGAAACGGGTGTGCGCCAACTGATTCGGGCAGAGGCGTTGGAAACCGAACAGGTGGCTTGGCAGGGTGGTCTGTTGACAGTTCCCACCCTGGCGGAAATTTTGCGGATCAAGGGTGTATTGATTCTGAAGCGGAATGCGACACGCGACTATCTGGATTTTGTGGCCCTGGCTGACCGGATGGGGGAGGATCGGGTAGTGGATGCCTTGCACCCTTTCGATCGTCTTTATCCTCAACCGAACGAGGCATCGTCCTTGCAGCAACTGCAAATCCAGTTGGCCAATCCACTGCCTTATGATCTGGAGGTTCTCTCCCTGGCGGAATACAAAAACTTGTCCGAACGCTGGTGTGATTGGCAAAATGTTGTCGAGGTCTGCACTCGTTGTGCCATTCTGATCTTTGACCGTATTGTCGGGCTGAATGCTGCGGATGAGGGAGACGGTTACCCGCCAGCAGGAGAAGTCTTGAGCGATGCGCAAAATCTGATGAAACTGTCCGGGAGCGTACCCTCTTTTGATCGGGTGGATGGTGTGGCCTGGCAACGATCTGTGCGGGATTCAAACACCAGAGCACCAGAACAGTGATGGTGCGGATGGCCATGGCCAACGGTGGGGAGAGGGTGGCATGGCTGTTGCTGGTCATCCTGGTGGTGTTGCCCGTGCGGGCGGCCAGGAGTCTGGAACCGACGGTCTGTCCCGCCCTGGAACAGGTGGTGCAGGTGGAGGTGCATTTTGATCCGGCCCGTCCGTTCATCGATGACAGCCATTCCCGCGCCTGGATCCAGGAGCAGGCCCGGGTTTTGAATCATCCCATTGGTCTGACCTCCTCGCGGCTGGCCCATACGGTGAAGGGCCAGTTTGAGGTGCGTTCCACGACCGACCGGGGGGTGCGGTGTATTTATCTGCGGGTGGTGACCTTGACGCTGGGCTATCCCAACACCAAGGTCTATATTGACAATGCGTATCGACCGGGGAGCTGCGAATATCAGGCCATCTATCGGCACGAGTTGGAGCATGTGCGCATTCTCAATGGCTATCAGGAGCGTTTCTTGCCCCTGTGGCACAGTCGGTTGCGCGCTTTTGTCTATCCCTATGAGATTCGGCCCGTCGCCAGTGCCAATCCGCCGCAGGCACAGCAAAGCATCCTGACCGCCCTGGAACAGGCGGTGGGCAAGGAGATTCAGCAGTTGGACAAGTCCCAACGGGCAGCGCAGGCGGCCATTGACACGGTGCAAAATTATGCCAAGGTGCGGGCCAGTTGCCAGCACTGGTGACCGGGTCGCCGGTCAGGCCGGGTGGACGCTGTGCACGGCCTGACTGACCAGCAGTCTGGCGACTTCCGCTTGTGCGCCTTGCTGGATCAAGGCCTGTTCGATGGACTCCGGGGTGGCCCCGGCGCGGAGTTTGGTCACCGCAAAATCCAGCAACAGTTGGGCGATGCGTTCGGGGGTGAGTTGTAGGGTCATAGGGTCTGCTCCTGGGCGTGTGCCAAACACCGATACCGTCTAATGCACGGTAATGGGAGAGTCAGCCGTTGCGCAAGGGTTAAACCGTGGCTATCCTGGAAATAGGGATGGTGGTCACATTCTTGCAAGTACCGTCGCACGGTCGCACGGGTGCGCGGTGGACGCCGCGTCTGACGGATCGCTGTTTCCCGATCTATTGTCTACGTTGGCATGAATTTCATGGATATGTTCTGGTGAAAAAAAACAAAAAACAAGCTGCCCATTCTGTCCTGAGTCTGGACGCCTCCCACGCTGATTTTTCCAACAAGGAGTTGATGGTTCGGTTTTTGCGGCTGGTGTGGCCCTATCGCTGGTATCTGGCACCGGCTTTTTTGTGCATGTTGGTGTTGGCCGGTACCAACGGAGCCATTGCCTTTTTGGTGCAACCGATTCTGGACAAGGTGTTCATCCAGCAGGACAAGATTTCGCTGGCCTCTATGCCGTTGATTATCATGGTGCTGTTTGCGATTCGGGGGCTGGTCTACTTTTCCCAGTCCTATCTGATGGAGATGGCGGGGCAGCGGGTGGTGCGCAACCTGCAAGTGCGGCTCTATGGTCACCTGATGGGCATGGATTTGGGCTTTTTTCAATCCAATGCCACCGGCAATATCATCTCGCGTATCACCTATGATGCCAACATACTGCGGGGCGCAACCGCTTCGGTCATTTCCAATCTGCTGCGGGAGGGGTTTACAGTCGTCTTTTTGATGGGGGTGTTGGTTTATCGGGATTGGCAACTGGCCATTGTCTCCCTGGTGGGTTTGCCCGCCGCCGGGATGATGATCTACTCCTTTGGTCGGCGGATGCGCACCATCAGTCGCGTGAGTCAGGAACTGATGGGTGGGATCATGGCGCACCTGGAAGAGAGTATTTCCGGGCAGCGGATTGTCAAGGCGTTTGGCATGGAACGGTACGAACGCGCCCGGTTTCGCCTGTTGAACCGGACCATACTGGTCAACAACCTGCGCTCGGCCAAGGTGCGGGCCATCTCCAGTCCGGCCATGGACATGATTGCCGGCTTTGCGGTCAGTGCGGTCATTCTGTATGGCGGGCAGGCGGTGATTGCGGGCACCACCACGACCGGCACCTTTTTTTCGTTCATTACGGCCTTGTTGATGGCGTATGACCCTGTCAAAAGCCTGACCACCATCAACAACCAGTTGCAGGAGAGTCTGGCGGCGGCCCGGCGGATCTTTACGGTGCTGGATATGCAGCCGGCCATCCAGGATCGTCCCGATGCGCAGACGCTGCTGCCTTTGCGGGAGGCCATTCGTTTTGAAAATGTCCGGTTTCGCTATCAGGAGGGGTTGCCGGATGTGTTGGATGGCATCAACCTGACCATTCGGGCCGGGGAGCGGGTGGCTCTGGTGGGCCATAGCGGCAGCGGCAAGACGACGCTGGTCAGTCTGGTGCCGCGTTTTTTTGATGTCACCTCCGGTTCGGTGCGGGTGGATGGGGTGGATATTCGGGAGGTGACGCAGCGGAGCCTGCGGGCGCAGATTGCGGTGGTGACCCAGGATGTCATCCTGTTCAACGACACGGTGCGCAACAATATTGCCTATGGCGACCGCAACCGTTCGCTGACCGAGTTGCGCGCCGCCGCACAGGCCGCCAACGCGCTGGAATTTATCGAAGCCATGCCGGAGGGGTTTGAGACGGTGATCGGCGACCGGGGGGTGCGTCTCTCCGGGGGGCAGCGGCAACGGATCTCCATCGCCCGTTCGTTGCTCAAGGATGCCCCCATTCTCATCCTGGACGAGGCCACCAGTGCCCTGGACAGCGAAAGCGAACGGACGGTCCAGGAGGCGTTGGAGCGTCTCATGGAGGGACGGACCAGTCTGGTGATTGCCCATCGTCTGTCCACCATTCAGCATGTGGATCGGATCATTGTCATGCGGGATGGGCGGATTGTCGAGGAGGGGACACACACCGAATTGCTGGCGTTGGGGGGCGAATATGCCCGCTTTCATTATCTGCAATTCCAGGAGCGGGAGATGGCGTGTCCGCCCGTGTCGTAGCCGCTCCCGAGCGGATTCTGGTGTGCAACGGACAGACAAAACGAAGAGGCAGACAATGGGTGAATGGGTAATCCGCAACCTGGATGACGAAATCGTGGCGCGGCTCACCGCCATGGCGGCGGTGCAATGTCAGTCGTTGGAACAGGTATTGCGCGAGATTCTGATCAGGGCGGTGTTGCCTGACCGGGAAGACCTGGTGGCGGAAGCCGAGGCCATTTATAAAACCTTTTCTCTCCTGCCTCCCGGGATGCCGTTCGCCGACCAATTGATCCGTGAGGACCGGGACAATGACGAAACTTATCGTTGATGCCAGCGTGGTCTGCAAATGGTATCTGCCCGAGAGGCAGACAACCCCGTGACGGCCCGTCTCGGCGTGTCCGCCCGTGTCGTAGCCGCTCCCGAGCGGATTTTGGTGATCAAGTCCCGCCATATCGGGGATGTCTTGTTGACCGGGCCGCTCTTGGCCGCCCTGCATTGTCGCCATCCCCAGGCCCGCATCACTCTCCTGGTGAAGGCCGATTGCGCGACCATCGTGCAGGACCATCCGCATGTGCAGGAAATCTTGATCTTTCCGCAGCGACAGGCGGGCGAGGGGCGGATGGGCTTCCTCCTGCGGACGTGGCGTTGGTTTTTGGCCCTGCGCGCCAAACGGTTTGACTGGGTCATCAACACCACAGAGGGGGACCGGGGGGTGATCGCCGGTTTCCTGGCGGGTGCTCCCCGGCGTTTGGGGGTGGGATCCCGGCGCGAAAAACGGTGGCGGCGATTGTTGATGACGGAGCGGGTAGCCAACCAGCCGGGGCTGCGCCACACCGTGATCCGCAATCTGGATCTGATCGGAGCCGGGGTGACGGATGAGGCGCGGGTGGTCCATCTGACCATCGCACCGGAGGCGTGGACCTCTGTGCAGGGTTTATTGCGGGAACAGGGCTGGGATGGCGTACAGCCATTGGTTCAGGTCCATCCCCCCTCCCGTTGGCTCTTCAAGTGCTGGACCGACAGCGGCATGGCCCAGGTGATCGACCATATCCAGCAGCAGGGCTACCGGGTGGTGTTGACCAGTGGTCCCGCCGCGCAGGAGCGGCGCAAAAACGGGGTGATTGTCTCCTTGTGCCAGTCGCCGCCGCTCGATATGAGCGGTCGTCTGAGCCTGCGGCAGTTGGCGGCCCTGACGGCCCATTGTCGCCTGTTTTTCGGGGTGGATACCGCCCCGGCGCACATGGCGGCGGCCCTGGATGTGCCGGTCGTGGTCCTGTTTGGACCCTCCGGCACCTTTGACTGGGGGCCCTGGCCCAACGGCTGGACCGGGCAGGCCACGCCGTATCCGAGGCGAAACGGCACGCAACAGGCGGGCCCGCATTGGGTCATTCAGAAGGATTGGGACTGCGCGCCGTGTGGTCGGGATGGCTGCGACGGCAGCAAGGTCAGCCGCTGTCTGGAAGAGTTGGCGGTGCATGAGGTGGTGCCGGTCCTGGACCGGGTATTGGGTCGGTTGGAGGCCGATGGCAGTGGATCGTGACATGATTCCGTTCAACCGTCCCTACATGACGGGCAAGGAACTGTTCTGTATTGTCGAGGCCAAGCTCGGCAACATGCTGGCGGGGGATGGGCCGTTCACCAAACGCTGTCACCGCTGGCTGGAGGAGCAAAGCGGTTGCCAGAAGGCCCTGTTGACCCATTCCTGTACGGCGGCGTTGGAGATGGCGGGCTTGTTGTTGAATATTCAGCCCGGCGATGAAGTCATCCTGCCTTCCTATACCTTTGTCTCTACCGCCAATGCGTTTGTTTTGCGCGGTGGGGTGCCGGTCTTTGTCGATATTCGGCCGGATACCCTGAATCTGGATGAGCGGTTGCTGGAAGCGGCGATCACCCCGCAGACCAGAGCCATTGTGCCGGTCCATTATGCCGGGGTGGCGTGTGAGATGGATACCATCCTGGCGATTGCCCGTCGCCATGGGCTGCTGGTGGTGGAAGATGCGGCCCAGGGGGTGATGGCCCGCTACAAAGGCCGGGTGTTGGGCAGCATTGGGGATCTGGGGGCGTTCAGTTTTCACGAGACCAAAAATGTCATCTCCGGCGAGGGGGGAGCACTGCTGGTCAATGCACCCGACTTGGCCATGCGCGCTGAAATTGTTTGGGAAAAAGGCACCGACCGCAGCCGCTTTTTCCGGGGTGAGGTGGATAAATATACCTGGCAGGAGGTGGGGTCGTCTTTTTTGCCTGGGGAGTTGATCGCCGCCTTTTTGTGGGCGCAACTGGAAGAGGCGCAAGCCATCACGGACCAGCGTCTGGCCAGTTGGGACCACTACCACGCCGCCCTGGCCCCTCTGGAGGCCAAAGGGGTGTTGCGCCGCCCGGTGATCCCCGAGGGGTGTCAGCACAACGCGCACATGTATTATGTGCTCCTCGCGCCTGCAATAGACCGGCAGGCGGTGCTCAGTGTCTTGAAGCAAAACGGGATCAACGCGGTGTTTCATTATGTGCCGCTGCATGCGTCGCCCGGTGGGCGGCGTTATGGGCGGGTGTCCGGGACACTGGATGTGACCAACCGTCAGTCGGAACGGTTGATTCGTTTGCCCCTGTGGGTGGGTTTGACCGAGGTCCAGCAGGAGCGCGTTGTGGAGGTGCTGACGCGCGCAGTCACCTGACCGCTGGCTTGATTTTTCAATCATGACATTCAGGAGTGCATCCCATGCAGGCTGTTGCGCCACTGGCGGCGGACGAGTTCGGTGGCCAGTTATTGGATTCCATTTCGATTCCAGAAGAAAAGTTTAACCTGCTGTTTGCGGCCTTGCTGGTGACGGCGGTCGGGGTTTTTCTGGGTGAAAATGTATTATTGTGGGATAGGGTTGTGGTACAGGGGAGCATCCCTGTTGCGGCGGCCTGTTTGGCGGTACTCCTGATCTTTTACAGCGTGTCGAGACTGTTGCAGAGCATGATCTGGGGGCTGGTTTTGACCTACGGCTTGCTGGTGCTGCTGGTCTACAGTCGCTGGGGTTGGCTTGTCCCGGTGATTCAGGGGTGCGCCGTGTTGGGGCTGGGGTATGCCATCCGTTTTTTGCGTGTTGGGCGTCGGGAATGGCCAGTGATATGGTTGCTGGGGGCGATTGCCACGGTGGTCATTGTGGGATGCAGTCGGGCACCCACTTCGTTCGACATGTTGCAACGCCTTCATGCCGGGGATGTCAGGATCGACACCCTGTTTCATGCCAGCATAGCCGCCATGATCAAGAATTATGGTGTTGTTTCCACTGGGTTGCACGGCCTGATCGAGATTCCCAACCATGTTTTTTCCCATGAACTCATGGCGGGTATCAGCATACTGTCTGGCGTTGGCGTGTTTGAGGTGTATGGCGTTGCCAACTGGGTTTTGTTCGCGCCCCTCTTGATTTTCAGTATTGTGGCCTGTTGCGTGATGCTGGACACCAAAGATCAGGTCAATGTTCCCCTGGCATGGGGCCTGGTCTGCATGCTGCTCGTGTTGTTGCCCAGGGTGCTGAAATTGTGGGATGTGGGCAATTCCTATTTTAAATCGGAATCGCTTCTGGTTTCATTGGGGCTGTTTTTGTTTGGCCTGGCGGTACTTTTCAAGCGTCGCTACCAGATTACCGATCTGATGTTGATCGTGCTTTTGGCGGCAGAGATCGCGCGCGCCAAGGGTCCGGTGGGCTTGGTGTATGCCGGACTTTGGCTGTGCAGAATTATTTTTCTGCGGGGAGAAAAATTAATTTTTACATGGCTTGGCGGTGTTCTGGTGGCCGTTTCTGTGGGTTGGATGACCTTTAGTCTGGTGAGTGCCAGTATGCATTCCACCGTTAAAATCGCCTGGTTTGACTATATTATCAACTATTCTGTCCTCGGTCAGTATCTCGAGGAAACAGCAAAAAGCTGGTCGGGTCTGGGTGGGGTGTCGTGGAGTGCCACCTTGCTGGCCATGGTGGCCATTGTGAGCTTTTTTGCCTTCCATTTTTTGCTTTCCTGGGTTGTAGTGGTCCGTTTGGCGTGCAGGCAAGGTGGGCTGGCCTTGCTGCAAGTGCCGGCAGCCGTTTATGTGATCGGGTCGGGAATGGCGGGGGCCCTGGTGATGGTTCTGTTCGCCATGCCGAGTGGGGCTGCCAGCTATTTTTCCTGTGTTGCCATGTTTGTTGCATTGCCGGAGGTCGTGTTTTTATTGTTGCGCGGGTTTGATCGGCTGCAAGGCATGAGGCGATGCAATGGAAAATTGAGTGTGCCTGCAATATTAATTTTTATTTTTGTTTTGCTGGCCATCCTGGGGGCGAAAAGCATGGATGTTGTGCTGGACAGGCATCGTGAATCCGTTCGCCAGCACAGTGCATGGCTCGATTCCTTGCTCGAACTGCGCCAGCAGACGCCAATGAATGTATTAATAAAACCGAATGGGGAGGCATTGTTGAAAAACCCGATCAGCCGGTGTTCGGCGCAGCCTTTCCTTTTCCCGGCCATTTCTGAGCGGCCCTGGATGGATGTCATTGCAGCGCGCAGCGACTGTGGGTATGAATATTTTGGTTATGAGCAATACGGGTTGACCCCAGCACAGAACCATGTGACTGTTCGGCCGCGATTGTTGCCAGGGATGCAGACGCTGGATTGGCCCAGTGTATCGGGTGGTCCCAGACAGCATGAATAAGGCGCAGGGGTGGAGTCAAACATCGCATATATTGGGTATACAACGGGACAGCAAATTTTGTTCTTTCCCTGTTCTCTATGAGGGTATCATGCCAGTACCATGAAAAAGATTGCCATCCTCCAGTCCAACTATATCCCCTGGAAGGGTTATTTTGACATGATCGCGGCGGTGGATGAATTTATCCTCTACGACGATGTGCAATACACTCGGCGCGACTGGCGCAACCGCAATCAGATCAAGACGCCTCAGGGTATACAGTGGCTGACGGTCCCGGTACAAGTCAAAGGCCGGTACGAGCAAAAGATCAAGGATACTCTGCTGGACGGCTCTGACTGGGCCATGGCGCATTGGCGGTCCTTGTCGCAAAACTATCGCCGTGCACCGCATTTTGACGAGATTGCAGCCTGGTTGGAGCCGTTGTATCTCGCTGAGTCCTATACACATGTTTCTCAACTCAATCAGCGTTTTATTGAGTCTGTGTGCGGCTACCTGGGTATCACGACCACCATTACCCATTCCTGGGACTATACCCTGCTCGACGGCAGAACAGAGCGTCTCGCCGATTTATGTGTCCAGGCGGGTGGCACAGAATATATTTCGGGACCATCGGCCAAGAATTATGTGGAAGAAAGCCTGTTTGTGAAACGGGGTATCAAATTGACCTGGTTTGACTATGCGGGATATCCTGAATATCCGCAACTCTGGGGTGAATTCGTGCATGGAGTGACCATACTGGATTTATTGTTCAACTGTGCCAAGGAAGCACCGCGCTATATGAGGTATGTCCGGTCATGAAGCTGTCCATTGTGGCAACCCTGTACCAGTCTGCGGCCTATATCGCCGAGTTTCATGCCCGGGTGGGGGCTGCGGCCCAACAACTCGTGGGTGAGGATTATGAGATCATCTGGGTCAATGACGGATCCCCGGACAACAGTCTTGACCTTGCTGTGCGACTGGCCGAGGAGGATGCTCATCTCACCGTGGTCGATCTGTCCCGCAACTTTGGCCATCACAAGGCCATGATGACCGGGCTTGCCCATGCCAAGGGGAGGCAAATTTTTTTGCTTGACAGTGACCTGGAAGAAGAGCCCGAATGGTTGCTCCCCTTCGCCGAGCAGATGCAGAACGAAGGGTGCGATGTGGTGTACGGGGTCCAGGAACAGCGCAAGGGTGGCTGGTTTGAACGCTGGAGTGGCCAGTGGTTTTATCGTATTTTTCGCTTTTTGACGGGGTTGGCTTTGCCTGAAAATGTCGTGACCGCACGGTTGATGACCCGTCGTTACGTCGATGCCTTGCTGCGTCATGCAGAAAGAGAAGTGTTCATGGCCGGTTTGTGGCATATTACGGGGTTCGCTCAGCATCAAAAAATTGTGCAAAAGCACAGTACCAGTGAAACCACCTATACGTTCAAAAGAAAAATGTCTTTGGTGGTCAATTCAGTGACATCTTTCAGCAATGCACCATTGGTTGGCATCTTTTATATCGGTGTGGTCATTTCTCTGATCGCGGTCTTTTATATCGGTTATTTGACTGTCAACTGGATGTTTTTTGCCAAACCACTCAGCGGCTGGACATCCGTCATGGCATCGATCTGGTTGTTGGGCGGGATGGTGATCTCTTTTATTGGTGTTATTGGTGTTTATCTTTCAAAAATATTTTCTGAAACCAAGCAACGGCCTTACAGCATCGTGAGACAGATTTATGGGAAACAACAAGGCTGAATTTTTAAAAGATGTCGCCGAATATTATACAGAAAAACTGTCCCAACATGGGATGGTGCCGCGTGGTGTCGATTGGAACGGAGCGGAGAGTCAAATGCTTCGTTTTCAGCAACTTTGCAAAATCATTAAGCCTTCCGAAGAAATATCTCTCAACGATCTTGGGTGTGGTTATGGAGCTCTCTATGCATTCCTTGCTACCGAATATGCAAGGGTCTCCTATGCCGGTATCGATGTATCGGAGAGTATGATACAAGCCGCCCAGCAACGGTACCATGGTGTGCCACAAGTGCGCTTTATTCACAGCAGTAAACCGGATCAGATGGCCGATTATGGAATAGCGAGTGGCATCTTCAATGTCCGTTTGGGGCGGTCCAATGCAGAATGGCAAGATTATCTCACCGATGCATTGGACATGCTGGATCAAACCAGTCGAGTTGGTTTTTCCTTCAACTGTTTGACCCTCTATTCAGATGCCGACAGGATGCGCGATTACTTGTATTACGCTGACCCGTGTATTTTATTTGATCTTTGTAAAAGGCGTTATGCGCGTAATGTCGCGCTGCTCCACGATTATGGATTGTATGAATTCACGATCCTGGTGCGGAAGCAGGCATGAAAAAACATTTAGTAATTTTTGGCGTGGGGGATATCGCCCAGTTGGCGCACTATTATTTCAATACAGACTCTGAATATGAAGTTGTTGCCTTCACGGTAGATATTGCTTACAGGACGGAAGCCTCTTTCTGTGATTTGCCAGTCGTTGCTTTTGAAGAGATAGTGTCACGCTATCCACCTGAAAAATATGAATTGTTTGTTGCCGTGGGGTACGCAAGCCTCAATGTGGTGCGCAAGAAAAAATATTTGGCAGCCAAGGTTTTGGGTTACCGGCTGGCCAGTTTCGTCAGTTCCCGTGCCACCGTGTTGAATGATGGGTATATAGGAGACAACTGCCTCATACTTGAAGATAATACGATTCAGCCGTTTGTTGAGATTGGCAACAATGTTACGTTGTGGAGCGGCAATCATATTGGGCACCATGCCGTTATTAAAGACCACTGCTTTATTTCTTCGCATGTGGTCATTTCCGGGGGGGTGGAGATTGGGGAACAATGTTTTATCGGTGTCAATGCCACAGTGCGTGATCATATTAAAATTGGCGAGAGATGCGTGATCGGGGCCGGAGCTTTGCTGCTTGCGGATGCGGAGCCCGAAGGTGTCTACATGGGGGTCGCCACGGAACGATCGAAAATACCCAGCACGAGGTTGAGAAGGATATGAGCACGCATTGGATGTGGCAAAACTCGGTCGCAAAGAGGATGGCGAGCCTGGTGTCAAGACGATTTGGCAAAGTCCATCGTGGCCGGAGTGATGATCAAGTTCATGCCTGATGCGAATAAAAAAGAATTGAGGAGCATGCGATGCGCTGGGAAAAATTAGGACAGCTGTATTGTCCCCAACAGATTCACCCAAAACTGATGTCTCATGCCGCCAACCCGTTGCCCGTTTTGCTGAGGGATGATCTTTATCGCGTTTTTTTTAGTGGGCGAGACGAACAAAATCGATCCTCGGTCGGCTTTGCAGATATCGATATTGTGCAACAGAAAGTCATGGCCGTGCATCATCAACCCATTTTTGAGCATGGACCCAAAGGCAGTTTTTATTCTCATGGGGTGAGCATAGGCAACAGCTATGAGGCGGGTGGAATACGGTACATCTTGTTTATGGGGTGGCAGATTCCAGATGATGGCCACTGGCGAGGTGATGTGGGCCGCTTGTGTCTGGCAGCAGATTGTTGCACGATGTCTCTCGATCGTGCAAAACCATTCATAGGTACCGACTCGATCGATCCCATCAGCCTTTCCTATCCCTGGGTTCTGCGGGACGGAGAATCCTACCGGATGTGGTATGGCTCAACCATGACTTGGGTTGCCGAAAACAATGAGATGGTTCATGTCATTCAGTCTGCCCATTCCAGAGATGGTCATCATTGGGTGAAAGATGGTCTTGCGGTGCCCTACGAGTTGGGCATTGCGCAAGCTTTTTCCCGTCCATCCGTGATATGTGATGCAGATGGTTACCATATGTGGTTTTCCTATCGCGGAGGACAGCCGGACAAGACTTACAGGATTGGATATGCGTTTAGCGAATGCGGGAAGCGTTGGACATTACGTCTTGACGATACGGGCATTGATGTTGCAGAAAGTGGGTGGGATGCGGAAATGATCGAATACCCGTTCGTTCTGGACCATAAAGGCCATCGGTATATGTTGTACAATGGCAATGGATACGGTAAGACTGGTTTTGGTTTGGCTGTCTTGGCACATGGTTGATCCACAGGCCTTTCTCCAAATCAGAAAATCGGTGACACAGCTGGCTCATTACTTTGTCGTCGGAATCTTGAGTAATTCTGTTGGTTACTTGATGTATTTATCAGCCACCTATCTTGGTGCCACCCCAAAGATAACCATGACGCTTTTGTATGGGGTGGGTGCCGCAATTGGATTTGTGGGAAACCGAAATTTGACGTTTTCGTATAAAGGAAGTTTGATAAGATCAGGAATTCGCTATATTATTGTTCACTGTGTCGGGTATGTTATCAACTTGGTCATTCTTATCGTACTGGTTGACCGGCTGGGATATCCCCACCAGTGGATCCAGGCAATGGCCATTTTTGTCGTAGCTGGCTTCCTTTTCTTGGCGTTCAAGTTTTTCGTATTTACGAGTGTTAATATTTCAAATACGGAGAAACGATGAAACGTTGCCTTGCTTGTGAAACACACTATACTTCTTCAATGATCCATTGTCCAAATTGTGACTTTGAGCCAATGGTTCTGGATGGCTTTGACGCATATGCCCCGAACTTGGCATATGCTGGTAGTGGATTCAAGGCGAGTTATTTCGCAGAATTGGCCCGCCTGGAAACGGATAATTTCTGGTTTCGGTCGAGAAATCGTTTGATTTTATGGATGATTGAAAAATATTGTCCAGGTTTACAATCATTTCTAGAGATTGGTTGCGGTACTGGTTATGTGTTGTCTGGGCTGGCAACACGATTTCCGTCCGCAAGGCTTTACGGAAGCGAAATATTTGTTGAGGGTTTGTCTTTTGCTGCGGAAAGGCTGCCTTCTTCCATTTTTATGCAGATGGATGCCAAACATATTCCATACCATGAGGAGTTCGACTCGATGGGGGCTTTCGATATGCTGGAGCATATCGAGGAAGATGTAGATGTTTTAATTGAGGCGCGAAATGCCCTGAATCCTAATGGGGTTTTGTTCCTGACCGTTCCCCAACATGATTGGCTGTGGAGTGTTGCAGATGAATATGCCTGTCATGTCAGGCGATACTCGGCTGAAGAAATCCATAGAAAATTGCAGTTGGCTGGGTTTCATATCCTGCGCAGCACCTCATTTGTCTCATTGTTGTTGCCAGCGATGGTTTTCTCAAGGTATAAAAAAATGAAACCCCAAGCGGAATTTGACTCGACGGTTGAACTGAAACTCCCGAAAATATTGAATGGCTTGTTTTGTCAGCTTATGAATGTTGAACTTGGCCTGGTAAAACGGGGCGTTGATTTTATCGCAGGGGGTTCCCGTCTGGTTGTTGCAAAAAAGGCCGGTTGATGGTTTGCAACTACCATAACTATGTCTAGTGGCAAGGATTGTGCAACATCCATGAACAAACAGGTTCTGCTGCTCTCGCAAGAGGCACGGAGTTGATGTATGTTATAAATTACGCCCGGTTTACGCACCGTTTTGAGCAACCGCCGGTTGGATCATGGAATGTCAACCATGAGTGTGCCCCCATGCCGTGCTGATCGGCCCGTCCGGCCCGGTCAATTATTTGGCAAACAGGACATCCATCTGGACGATCCGCCCCTCTTTCCGGTGCATTTCGGCCATCGCGACGGGGTAAAAACCGATGCTGCGGCAGATTTCCAGATAGGTGGAAAAATGGGGGGCGCGGTCGTTATACTCGACCAGGGGCATTTCACACAGCAGGAGTTTGGCCTTGGCCAGGGTTGCCCGTCCGCCGTCGATAATGTCCACTTCCGAGCCTTGGGTGTCGAGTTTGACAAAGTCGGGTGCGGGAATGGCTGTGGTGGCCACGACATCGTCCAGCCGTTCCGTCTGTAGCGTGATTTCATTGAACGAACGGTTGCCATACGTCTGCCGGTAGAACGAGTCGCCGGTCCCGTTGTTGGTAAAAAATATTTTTTCCTCGGCCTTGTTCGACAGCGGGACGATACGAAACCAGAAGGGCATCTGTTCCAGCCGGTGCTGCATGGCTGGATTGGCCTCGAACAGATAAAAGGCGGCAGCGGGGAGAACCTTCTGGAGGTGCAGGGACCACTGGCCATTGTTGGCCCCAATGTCGTAGACCGTCTTGAGCTGTCCTTGGCGGTATTGTTCCCGCAGGCGGTGCGTCAGGGTGGCGCGCAGACAATAGTTTTCGTGATTGACCCGGCGCAACCCCCAGCCACACACCTTTCTCAAAAAACCGGACATGCCATACTCCTTGCCAGTGAAGGGGATACCTGGTCGTGCGCCAGCAACCACACCGCCCAATGATAGCCCGTGCGTCCCCTGTTTGAAAGGGGCCACGATGCGGACACGGTATTGACACCAGCCTTTTGTCAGGGGTACCATCCCCTGCCGGAGTGGGTGTTTTTTGACGCCTTCTTCTCACCTTTTTTGCGGAACAAACAACCCATCATGGCGCGTATTGCCTTCATCGAAGTAACCGCCTCCTGGTCATACGGCGGGCTGCAAACCTGGGTCTGGCATTGTGCCGAAGTCCTGGCCAGGCGGGGACACGAGGTCACCGTGTTCACGGGCGAGGGACCGCCGCGACCGGATCTCCCTTTTACGGTACGCACCTACCCCTTTCGGAAACGGGATCGCTTCCCCGATCTGGGCAAGCGATTTCAGCGTATCGGCGAACGGCTCTCCCTGATCTGGCCCGCCCGGGATGATTTTCTGCACGGTCAGTTTGATTGGGCGATTGTGACCAAGCCATTCGACTTTTTTTGGCCATGGTTTTTGCCCAAGACATCCACTACCCGCTTTGCTTTTGCCAGTGGCGGGACCGATTTTTTCCCCGGTGATCGCACCCTGATCGCGCGGATCGATCGCCTGCTCTCTTGCAGCCATTTCAATGCCTGGCAACTCAGCAGTCACTATAAACAATTTCCGCTGGTGGTGCCCAATGGGGTCAATTGCACCCATTTTGCCCCCGCCACGGCCGCCATCGACCGGGCAACATTGGGTCTGCCCGAAGGTCTGCTGTTCGGTTTTGCCGGTCGATTGGTGGGTTGGAAAGGCTTGCGGGTCGCCATTGAAGCCATGGCTTCCCCACCCATGCAAGCCTTGCCAGAGGCCCGTCTCCTGATTATCGGTGACGGTGCCGACAAACCCGCCTTGATGCAAAGAAGTGCGGCGTTGGGGTTGGCAGGCCGCGTGATCTTTCACGACAGCCTGCCACATGCGGTGTTGCCCCGTTATTATCAGGCCATTGATGTGGGGGTGTTTCCCAGCGTCGGCGATGAGGCCTTCGGGATTACCATCGCCGAAGCCATGGCCTGCGGCAAGCCGGTCATTGCCAGTCACGTCGGCGGTATTCCAGAGGTGGTGGGCAACGAAGAGTCCTGTGGTTTGTTGGTCCCGCCTGGGAACGCGCTGGTCCTGGGGACTGCCATGGCCCGGCTGGCCACCGATGCCGAACTCCGGCACCGCATGGGGCTGGCGGCCCGGCAGCGCATTCTCCAGTATTTTACCTGGGATCGCGTCGGCCTGTTGCTGGAACAGGCACTGGAACTGCCTGCCCCGTAAAGGTTTCCGCCAGCACAGACTGCACGGCCTCCCACACCGCTGCCACCGGAATGTCGCTCATGGGACTTTGCGCCGAACAGTCACCATCATCAAGGTGGGGATGTTCCAGAATGCGGACGTGGGGTCGCCCCAACGGCATCAGGTTGCGGCCTGGGAAACGGCAATGGTACAGGGCCACCATGGGAATGCCCAAGGCACCCGCCAGATGGGTGGGGCCGGTATCCACCCCGACATACAGGTCGAGATTTTGCATGATGGCCGCCGATTCCCGCAGGTTGAACAGGCCGGAGGTGCGGACGGTATGTTGTGGAAACCGGGAGCAAAACGCAGTTTCTTTCGTCCGATTGTGTTGATCCCCCAGTGGGAAAAAACGGGTGCCGGGAAAGTGGGCCAGTAGGGTTTCCGCCAGATCGATAAAATGGCTCAACGGCCAGTCCCGATAGGATTTGGTGGCAAAACTGGTAAATTGCAGCCCCACCAGCGGCCCGGATTGGTTGACCCGTTGGGTGGTCAGCCAGTTTTTGGCCCAGGCGGCCTCCGTGGGCAACACCTGATAGGCGAGCGCAGGGTCCGTGCTGTGGATGCCCAGGGCCTCGGGCAGGAGCATGCGTCCGGCCACGGCATGAATCGGCTGGGTGGGGTGGGGAACGGCTGGGTGCAGGAGGGCAGTGCTGGCGGAGTCCCGTTGCTGAAAGGCCACCACTCGTGTGGCCACGCGGGCGGCATAGCGGATCAGGGCGGCATCTTGACCATAAACCAGGGCCGCATCCCAGGGCCGCTGGCGCACAAAACGGCCCCGCCACCACTGGCTGTGCGGGGTGATGCTGTCCAGAGTGTCGATGAAAGGCAGGCCAGTCAGGACGGTCATCCGTTTGGGATGGGCCAGACAGCCCAGTTGGTGGTGGGGATAGGCCTGTTTGATGGCGCGCAGGATGGGCGTGATCAGCAGAGTGTCACCGATGCGGGCCACGTTGATAACCAGAATGTTCATGTTGGGCAGGCCTCTTTGGCGGCGGGTTTGGTTGGGTCACCGGCTGGGGGGGCGGAGAACCGCCCCCCCAGACCCCCCCAC
>JADFYM010000219.1 GCA_015233035.1 Magnetococcales bacterium | reverse complement strand
TATACTGCGCACGGTCACAATTGACGAGTATCGTCATTCCCGCGCAGGCGGGAATCCAGGAGGTCCAACAGACCCAATGGATTCCCGCTTTCGCGGGAATGACGGAACAGGAAGTGTCGCTTATGGCCGCGTGCAGTATATCTCTTAATCCCGATCACTGAGTATAATGATCTCCCTTCTGTCCTGCGCATAATCCTGCCCCATGCGGGTATACAGCCGCTCCAGATCGCGTGTAAACCGTTCGGTATCGAATAACGGACAGGTCAAGCGGTTTGCCGCCAACCGTTGGCGGACCGCCTGCAACCGCTCCCGCTGCGTAGCCAAGGCCAAGGCCAGGGCAAAATAGGTGTCCCATGTCTCGGTGATCAGTTCGGGCAATCCCGCTGCCTGTAACAGGCTGGCTGCCACCCGACTGACAAAGGTATTGCCTATCCGGGTGATGAAAGGCACCCCGCTCCACAGGGCATCGCTGCCCGTGGTGGCCGAGGTGAATGGAAAGGTATCCAGGGCCAGATCGGCCAGCGACAACCGGCCCCGATGTTGGTCTGGCGGCAAAAACGGGGCAAAGAGGAGTCGGTCGGGCGAGACTCCCCGCACCGTTGCCTCGCGGCGCAGGTTGGCCATGGCGATGGGGGCCGGTTCGAGCAGCCAGAGCACACTGTCCGGCACCGCCCGCAACAGACGGCACCACAGGTCAAACATTTCTGGTCTGATCTTGTAGCTTTGGGTAAACACACAGAAGACAAAACCCGTCTCGGGCAGACCGGCCTCGGTTCGGGTCGGGGGGGTGGCGCAGGGGCGGGTACGGTCGTTGGCCTGGAAACAGTGCGGCAGAAGGGCCAGGGTTTCGCTGAAACAGGCCGCCTGCTGCGGTGGGGTGACGATGGGATCGCCAATGAGATAATCGGCCAGGCGGGGATGGCCCAGGGTGCTCGTATAGCCCAGCCAGTTGACCTGGATGGGGGCCGGGCGGCGAACGGGGATGCCCGGTCGGCAATGTTGTGTATAACCCGTCAAATCAACCAGAATATCGATGCCATCCCCGGCAATCTGCCAAGCCGCCTGTGCATCGGACAGCGGGGCCAGATTGCGAAAGAGATCAGCTGATTGGATAAAACGCTGCCGGTAGGCATCCCGCGTGTCTGGTCCGATGGCATAGTGATAGCGGGCAAACCGGGTCGGATCATGTGTCTCCAGGACGCCCGCCACCAGATGGGCGACCGGATGGTTGCGCAAGTCGGCGGATAAATAGCCAATGCGCAGTCGGTCCCGATGGAGAGGCCGGCCTGGATTGACCAGCGGTGGCATCTCCAGCAGGGGGCCGACCTGTTCCACGGCATAGAGCGCGCTCGCCTGGCATTGCAACAGGCCATCCTCGTGGGGGAGGGTGAACAGGGGAAACGGTTGCACCGTCACCCCTTGTCTGAGCGCGTTTTGCACGGCGGCATCGTCTGCCAGGATATGCTGCCATTGGCATTGCATCTGGGCGCAGTGGTAGGCCATGCCCAGCGCGTTGCCATGGTCCGGCTTGCGGTGCAGAGCCTGCCGATAGGCGGCCTCGGCCTCGGCAGACCGTTTCAACTCTTTCAGGAGATTGCCCAGATTGTTGTGGGTATCGGCATTGTCTGGCTGGAGGTGCAGAGCCTGTTGGAAGGCGGCTTCGGCCTCGGCAAAACGTTCCTGTTTTTGCAGGAGAACGCCCAGATTGCTGCAGGCTTCGGCATAGTCCGGGCAGAGGTGCAGGGCCTGCCCGAAAGCCGCCTCGGCTTCGTCGGGACGGTTTTGCTCTTGCAGCAGAATGCCCAGATTGTTGCAGGCTTTGGCATAATCCGGCTGGAGGTGTATGGCCTGGCGGTAGGCGGCCTCGGACTCGGCGGAACGGTGCATTGCGTGCAGGAGAACCGCCCAATTATAGTGGGCCTCGGCATAGTCCGGCTGGAGGCGCAGGGCCTGTTGGCAGGCGACCTCGGCTTCCTCGTAACGGTGCAACTCTTTCAGGAGAACGCCCAGATTATTGCAGGCATAGAGATAGTCCGGCCTGAGACGCAGGGCGGTCTGGTACGATGTCTCGGCCTCTGCCCGGCGGTTTTGTTGGTGCAGGAGGGCACCCAGATTATAGTGGGCCTCGGCATAGTCGGGTTGGAGGCGCAGGGCTTGGCGATAGGCCGCCTCGGCCTCGGCGGGACGAAGCAACTCTTTCAGCAGATTGCCCAAATTGTTATGGGTGCCGGCATGGTCGGGTTGGAGGCGCAGGGCCTGGCGATAGGCGGTCTCGGCCTCTTCGGGACGGTGCAGCGTTTTCAGCAGGACGCCCAGATTGGCATGGGTGGCGGCATGGTTGGGCTGGAGGCGCAGGAGATGCCGGTATGCCGCCTCGGCCTCCGCGCCACGGTTCATCTCCTGCAAGAGCAGGCCCAGGCTGTAGTGGGCGTTGGCCTGGTCTGGCTGGAGGCGTACCACCTGCCGATAAGCCGCTTCGGCCTCGTCGAGACGGTGCAACTCGTGCAGCAGGAGGCCCAGATTGGCGTAGGCATCGGCATAGTCCGGGTTAAGGCGCAGTGCCTGCTGCCAACAGGCGATGGCCTGTGCCGCCTCGCCCAGGCGCATATGACACACGGCGGCCAGATTGCACAAAGAAGCATCCTGAGGGGGGGTGGCCAGGAGTTGGGTGGCCACGGCCAGAGCTTGCGACAGGTTCCCGGCGGCATAGAGGGCGAAGGCGTGTCCACTGGTCAAGGGGAGGGCCGGAGAGGGTTTGGGCCGTGTTTTGTGCGGAACGATGCGCTTCCGAGGCATGATGCACCCTTTTTGCGATACTCAAACAGGATTGGCTCATTGGGTCACGGAACCGCCACCCGCTCCGTTAAGTAGCACATCAAATCCCATCATTCAACCTGGAATATTGCACCCGAAACAGGAAAATTGCCTGCCTGCAATGTTGCTCAAGCGTGATAAAAAAAACATTTTTGGTTTGCAGGCGGAGGGGAAGTGGGGTATCGTGAGGGTGACTTTCCATCGGCAGGGGGCGGATGGTCGCGTCCGTTTCCGGTGGGTTGGACAGAGCAGAGGATTCCCCCTGGTGCCAGGCGGGAAAATTGTTTTGACCAGGGAGACCATGACATGACGCCATCTCATCGCCCCCATTCACCCTGCGACCTCGCCTTGTCTGTCCCGGAACGGGCCGGTTGCGCCGTGGGCGGGATATACGCCCCAGGCGGCATCCACATGACGGAAATCCTGGCCGCACTCCAGCGCATGGAGCATCGTGGCTCCGGTCTGCCGGACGCGGCCGGTCGCTTCAGCGGGGATGGGGCGGGCGTGCTCTTGCGCCTCCCCGAGGTGGCCAACCGTTGGCTGGCCCAACTGCGCCCGGATTGGCCCGGCGTCGAATCGCCCTGGGAAAAGCTGGGCGTCGGTCTGTTTTTTCTCCCTCCCACGCTCGATTGGGCGCGCAACCTGATGCGCCAAACCGAAGAGGTGCTGCAAGGGGTTGGACTGGTTCCCCTGGCTTGGCGCACCGTCCCCACCGACCCGGACAAGGCCGCCCTGGGGGTGCGGGCGCGGGCCTCCATGCCTGCCATGCACCAACTCTTCGTCGCGCCGCCACCCGCCATGGGGGGAGAAACCTTTGAGCAACACCTCTATCTGGCCCGTCGGCGGCTCGAATCTCTCCCCGACGCGCCTTCCTTCTACATCGCCTCTCTCTCCTGCCGCCTGCTGAACTACAAGGGGATGCTCACCAGTACCCAGTTTGCCGACTTTTTTCCCGATCTCACCGCCAGCGGGGCCGAGGCCATGGTGAGCAACATTGTCTTGTTCCATCGCCGTTTCAGCACCAACACCTATCCCGACTGGACCCTGGCGCAACCCTTCCGCCTGTTGGCCCACAACGGGGAGATCAACGCCATCGCCGCCAACCGGGGGGCGGTGCATAACATCGAACGGGTCGAGGCCGCCCATCCAGAACAGGACGGCATCCTCATGCCCGGTGGTTCGGACAGTGCCGATCTCGACCGGGTGCTGGAGCATCAGTATCACCACGTCCACAACCAGGATTTGGCCCTGACCCTGTTGTCCCTGATTCCCCCCGCCTGGCGCGCCGATGCCCGGTCGTTGTCGCCCCAGGTGATCCGTTACTACCAATATTTTATGTTTCGGTTCATGTCCCTGGGCCAGTGGGAGGGGCCAGCCGGGGTGGTGACCACCGATGGTCGGGTGTTGGTGGCCAAGGAGGATCGCATCGGGCTGCGGCCATTGCGCTGGCTGCATCTGGATTCCGGGCGCGTCATCGTCACTTCTGAAATCGGAGCCTTTCCGGTGGACAACCACCACATTCTCGCCGCCGACAAGCTGGGCTCCGGTCAAATCATGCAGGTGGACCACAACGGGCAGTTGCGCTTCGATGCGGCGGTGTTGAAGGCCAATCTGGCGCACCACCCCGGGTTGCAAACCCGCATCAACCGGTTGCACACCGTCTGTCCAGAGATTCCGCCGTGCCCGGTTGTGGTGGGCTCTGCCGAAGCGGTGCGCCGGGAGGCGCGCCGCCAGGGGTTTACCCACCGGCACGAACAAATTGTGGAATTTTTTCTGACCACCGGTGGCGAACCCACCGCCGCCATGGGCAAACCCGCCCCCGCCGCCGGGCTGACACTGGAACCCGCCTCCCTCTACGATTATTTTCTGCAAAAATTTGCCCAGATTACCAATCCCCCCATCGATTTTATCCGCGAGAAAAAATTTTTCGACCTGCATATCCATATTGGTGATCGGAGCGGTGATGTGGGCGTGGAACTGGCCAGCCCCAACCTGACCCCCTCGGTCATCGCCTGGCTGGAACAAGAGCCGGGAGTCGTGCGTCTCGATGCCACTTTTTCCGCGACGGAAGCAGGCGCGGACCTCGCCGCCCGTTGCCAGGAGCGGCTGGATTTTCTGTTGCATCGCATTCGGGAGGGTATCGCCGCCCAGGTTGCTCTCTTCATCCTGCATGATGACGACCGCGCGCCAGACGGCACGGCCATTCCGGGCCCTCTGCTGATTGCCTTTCTCCATCGTGCGTTGATTGCCGCCGGGCTGCGCCACCAATGCGCCTTGATCCTGAAGTTGAAAGATATGCGCGAACCCCACGACATGGCGGTGAATATTGCCCACGGAGCCAACGCCGTCCATGCCACCCTTCTTTGGCAGATGGCTGGCTGTCTGGTGCAAAAAATGGCGCAACACCAGCCTGCGGCCAATGTGGCCGTCTGGTGGGACCATCTGGGCAGCGGTATGGACAAGGCCCTGCTCAAAATCATGTCCAAGTGTGGGGTGACCAGTACCGCCGGTTATCGCAGTTCCCAGCTTTTCATGCCCTTTGGTTTGGGGGAGGCGGTGCAAGAGATTCTGGGGCGCAGCGATCCCTATGCCATGGGGGGGCGGACGTTGACGGATATTTTGGCCATGTCTGCGATTCGTGCCGGGAGCGATGAGCCTAAATTGCCCCTGGCCTGGGACGAGGATAAAATTTTGCTCCATCAGGCCGCCTTGCAGGCGGACCCGGCCCCCCTGGCGCGGATGGAACAGCACCGCGCGCGGCCTTTCAAACCCCTTCATCTGTTGCGTTTCAACCTACCTGAACCGGTCTTGTCCATCGCTGCGGCCAGTGGGGGCTTTGCCCCCAACCCCACCAGGGGCTTTGCCCCTGGACCCCACCAGGGGGATGATCCCCCTGGACCCGCAGAATTATTGCAAACATTGCCTGCGCACACTTTTCGAGAGACCCCGGCGGAGATAGTCGCCCGCTATCTGGTGGGCGCGGCCATGTCGCACGGGGCGTTGAAGGAGATCCCCCATCAGGCGATTGCAGCGGCGTTCAACCATCTGGGCGGGCGCAGCAACTGCGGCGAAGGGGGCGAATCGCCCGACCGGGACGCTGGCCCCTGGCACAGCAAAATTCGTCAGGTCGCCTCGGGACGGTTCGGGGTGGATGCGCGCTATCTGGTCCATGCCGAGGAGTTGCAGATCAAGATTGCCCAGGGGGCCAAACCGGGCGAAGGGGGCCAACTCATGGGGGTGAAGGTGGACGAACTCATCGCCCGCAATCGGCATTGTGCGCCCGGTACCACGCTCATCTCGCCCCAGACCCATCACGACATTTACAGTATTGAAGATTTGCAGCAGTTGATTCACGATCTGCGGGCGGTCAATCCCCGGGCTGCCCTGTCGGTCAAGATTGCCGCCGAGACCGGGATTGGCGTCATTGCCGTGGGGGTGGCCAAAATGGGGGCCGACATTCTCGAAATTGACGGTCTGGATGGCGGCACCGGGGCCACGCCGGAAAGCTCCCGCGATCATGCCGCCCACTATGCCGAACTGGGGGTGGCGGAAGTGCATCAGACCCTGACGCGCCAGGGCATTCGGGGCAGCATCCGCCTGCGGGCGGCGGGCGGGGTCAAATGCGGGGCGGATGTGGTCAAATATATGCTGCTGGGAGCCGATGAAGTGGCCCTGGGCACGGCCTTGATGGTCGCGCAGGGGTGCATCGCCTGCGCCCAGTGTTACACTGGCCAATGTCCCATGGCCATCACCGGCACGCCCCGCCGGGACAAGGGGGAGGGGGGCCCGTCGCCGGGTTTGGAGGAGCGTACCCGGCGTGTCACCCATTATCTGCTGGCCCTGGCCCAGGATGCCGCCCGCATTGCCGGGGAACTGGGGGTAGCCAGACTGGGGGATCTGACGGGTTGCACCCACTGGTTGCGGGCCGCCACGCCCGAGGAACACCCCCTGATGGCCCATCTCAACCTGGATTTTCTCTTGCAACGGGCGGTTGAACCGGCCACCGCTGGCGGGCTTTCAACGTCTTTGCCCGGTGGTGCGCCTCCACCGGTGCCGCGCACCATGACCCAAAATCTGGCCTTGCTGGCCCGCGCCAGGGAGAGCGTACTCTTGGGCAAAAGTCTCACTCTGCGGCTGGAACTGGCCAGTGGGGATCTCTCTTTTGGGGCCACCTTGGCCGGGTTCATGGCCCAACATTGGCCCGGCGGCTATCCGGTAGGCAAGACCATTCGGGTGCGCGCCACGGGCTATGGCGGGCAAAAGCTGGGTTTTGCGCTGGTGGGGGGCTTGGCCATTGAACTGGCCGGACCGGCCAACGATGGACCAGGCTCGGCCATGAGCGGTGGTGTGCTGGTCATCGCGCCCGTGGCCGAAGCGGCAGAAGGGTGGGTGAATGCCGGCAATGCGGTGGGTTATGGGGCCTTCGGTGGTGAGATTGACGTGCTGGGACGGGTGGGCGAGCGGTGTGCCATTCGCAACAGCGGGGCCAGCATTGTGGTGGGGGGTGCGCATGATTTTCTGGCCGAGTATCAGACCGGCGGGGAGACCATTTGTCTCTCGCCGCCGGGGCGGGAGGTGGGGGCGGGCATGACG
>JADFYM010000218.1 GCA_015233035.1 Magnetococcales bacterium | reverse complement strand
TTCCCAAGACGATTTAAGGGAAAAAATCACGTCGTTCATCGCGTATTTTAACAAGGCGATGTCGAAACCGTTCCGTTGGACCTACCAGGGCAAACCCCTTGCGGTCTGAAGGAGGGTTCCGAATTTCAGCTGTGCACCAGTAGAGCCATTCGCACCAGGATGCGCAGAGAACGCGATTGCTGCCAGGGTGATCAATGGCGTGTCCGGGTGGCAATCGCTGTCCTGGAGGGGCTTGCTGTGACTGCACCCTCTGCGGCATGGACGCATACCGCCAGGACTGCGGGTTGATTGGGGTGGGCATCCTGGCGGGGAACTGGCGGTGGGGTGGATCGACTGTCCGACCAGTATGGTGACGACCGCCACGGGGATCGGGACGACGGCCACCGCCTTGGAAGGATCACCGGCACCGATGACAACCCCCACCGTGACGACGGCCTTGGAATGGATGACGACCACGCCGACCAGGGCAATGCCTTCTGGCGGGGAGCGGTGGGGAAGCTGCCCGGATGGATGGGGGGGAACGGTGGGGATGGGCACCCCCATATTCGTTGAACGCGCGTGAGAAAGGGTTGCTTACTGGCAGACGGATTTTTTCCGACTGCTTACTGGGTGCTTACTGGAATAAAAAAAGGCCACCTCGGGAGTGGCCTTAACTACTTGATTTTATTGGTCGGGGTGACTGGATTCGAACCAGCGACCCCTGCGTCCCGAACGCAGTGCTCTACCAGGCTGAGCCACACCCCGAACTCTCTACGCGGATTATACCGACTTTGCCTGAAAAAGCCAGAGACAAAAAAACGCTCCTTGCAGACAGCTAAAAACTGCGATCCACTGAAAAATCGGCCAGCAGAATCAGTGCATCCCGCTCCGGCGAATCCGGGAGAGGACGTAAATGCTCTTTGGCCTGTTCGGCCAACTGGCGGGCCAGGCGCATGGTATAGTCCAGGGAACCCCGCTCGCGCACCAACCGAATGGCCTGCTGCAACCCCCCTGTAATCTGCGCCTTTTCTTCCAGACTCTGCGACCAGAACTGGCGTTCCTCGGCACTGCCATGCTGATAGGCATGGATGACCGGCAGGGTGATCTTGCCCTCCTGAAAATCGTCCCCGACCGATTTGCCCAGGGCTTCATCAGAGGAGGCATAGTCCAGGGCATCATCCACCACCTGGAAGGCCCGGCCCAGAAATTCGCCATAACCGGCCAGACAGGCCTCCTCGGCCTCGGACCGTCCACTCAACACGGCACCCAACCGGGCCGCCGCCGCAAACAGGGTGGCCGTCTTGCGCGAAACCACCTCCAGATATTGCTCTTCCGTGGTGGCCAGATCATTGCTGACCACCAATTGCATCACTTCCCCCTCCGAGATGACGGCACAGGCATCGGCCAGAATGCGCAACACTTTCAGGTCGCCATACTCGACCAGCATCTGGAACGAGCGGGAAAAAAGAAAATCACCCACCAGTATCGGAGCCTTGCTGCCCCAAATGGCGTTGGCCGTCGCCTGGCCCCGTCGCCGATCCGACTTGTCCACCACATCATCATGCAGCAAGGTGGCCGTATGGATAAATTCGACCACCGCCGCCAGCAGGGCATGACCCCGCCCCGTATAGCCAAACATGCGGGCGGTCACCAGAGTCAAAATGGGGCGCAACCGCTTGCCACCACTGCCAATCAAATGGGAACCCAAGGTCGGAATCAGATCCACCCGCGCATTGAGTTGTTCCACAATGATCCGATTGGTCTCCTGCAAATCGTGACCAATCAGCGCGTGCAGACGCTCCAGGACAGATCGGGTGTCCAGTGCGGGAGGAGAAGGGCAAGGAGGTGCAAGAGTCTCTGAAAGAAGCACGGGCCGGATTCCAAACAAGGGTAGCAAAACACGCGCCCTTGAAAAGTGAAAGAGCGTCGATCATCCTGACGGCCAGCCCTGGGGAGGGCAAGACCCAGCCCACTCTGCCACCGACCGCCCCGTTGGTCCAAAACGACCGGAACCGGAGGATATCAGCGCGGAGGATCAAGGCCAACAAAGCCACACGGCGAACATTAAGAACCTTATGGGGGAACCGTCAAGTGTTCTTGAGTAAAGGCAGGCGGGATTTTTTTTTGCCGTTGGCCTGTACTGCCTGGGCAAGCGGAGTTGTCGGAGAGTAAAAAAACATGGAATCAATACCTTCCATCTGCGAATGGCTGCAAGGCACGCCCATTTGTCTGGCCTCTGCCTCGCCACGCCGCTTGTCCCTGTTGCGCCAGGTCGGGGTGGAACCGTTGGTGTGTCCCACCGATCTGGACGAAACCCGTTGGCCCGGCGAACCGGTGCGTGACTATGTGGTTCGCATGGCCACCGGCAAGGCCCGGCTAAACCCCTCTGTGGTCGCAGACCTGGTCATCGGAGCCGACACCATCGTCGTGCTCGCCGGCCAAATGCTGGGCAAACCCGAACATGCCACCGAGGCCCGGCAGATGTTGACCCGGATGCAAGGTCGCTCCCATCGCGTCTTGACGGCGGTCGCCGTCTACCAACCCGCCACCGACCGCTGTGCCCATCGACTGGTGGAAAGTCGGGTCTGGATCAAGCCGCTCGACTGGGCAGAAATTATTGCCTATGTCGCCACAGGAGAACCCTTGGATAAGGCGGGTGCCTATGGTATCCAAGGGGTGGGGGCTGCGCTTGTCGCCCGCATCGATGGTTCCTGTTCCGGGGTGGCGGGTTTGCCCCTGTGCGAAACTTTGGCTCTCTTGCGGGAATTTACTTGACTTGGCCCTTCTTTTCGTGAAAATAGGGGGTTTCCCGTAAAGTCAGCCCTGGAGGCCGTTGGTGTCACTGGGAGGTGCTCGTTGCGGCTCGGCAGTTTCTTTGGCCATTTTGGAGGACGGATACTATGTACGCGGTGGTCCGCACGGGCGGAAAACAATATAAAGTAGCGGTGGACGATGTCATTCGCGTGGAGACATTGCCTGGGGATCAGGGTGATTCCGTGGTGTTGGGCGATGTGTTGCTCGTGGACGGCGATGGCACGCTGACGGTCGGCGAGGCCTTGGCAGGGTTCCAGGTGGATGGGGTGATCGTCCGCCAGTTGCGCGATAAAAAGGTGCTGGTCTTCAAAAAACAACGGCGCAAAAATTATCGCCGCAAGCACGGACATCGGCAAAACCTGACCGAATTGAGAATCACGGGCATTCACACAGAAGCCTCCGCTGGCGGGGGTGGTGCATTGGGAGTGTAGGAGCATGGCTCATAAAAAGGCAGCGGGCTCAACCCGCAACGGACGGGACTCCGCCGGGCGGCGGTTGGGTGTCAAGCTGTTCGGGGGTGAGGTGGCCATTCCGGGCAATATTATTGTGCGGCAGCGTGGCACGCAGGTTTATCCTGGGCTGGGCGTCGGCATGGGCAAGGATCACACCCTGTTTGCGTTGGTGGAAGGGCAGGTGGTCTTTTCCAGACGGGACAATCGCAAGTATGTCAATGTGCGTCCCGCCGAGCAGGTGTCTGCGACCGCCAGTGCCGTATGACGGCTTGCTCATGATCCGCCCTGCTGGCCGGTTCTGACGCGGTCGCGCCATTATGCGCTTTCTGGATGACGCCAAGATTTATATCCGCTCGGGGGATGGTGGCAGTGGAGCCGCCTCTTTTCGTCGGGAAAAATTTATCCCGATGGGTGGACCGGACGGGGGAGATGGGGGGCACGGCGGCAGTATTGTCTTTGTGGCCGACCCCCATCTCAACACCCTGATCGATTTTCGCTACCAGCAACATTTCAAGGCCCAGCGGGGGACCAACGGCATGAAACAATGCCGTACCGGTCGTTCCGGGCTTGATCTGGTCGTGCCGGTCCCGGTGGGCACGCTGGTCCGTGACGATGCCGATGGCTCGGTATTGTGCGATTTTATCCATCCCGGTCAGACGGCTGTTCTGGCGGTCGGCGGTCGGGGTGGGCAGGGCAATGTCCACTATAAAAGTTCGACCAACCGTTCCCCGCATCAGCATCAACCGGGAGAACCAGGGACAGAATTGTGGTTGCGGCTGGAGTTGAAACTGCTGGCCGATGTCGGTCTCATTGGTTTGCCCAACGCGGGCAAATCCACCCTTCTTTCTGTGGTCTCCGCCGCCCGTCCCAAGATTGCCGATTATCCTTTCACCACGCTGATTCCCAATCTGGGGGTGGTCCGGGTTGGCCCGGAATCCAGTTTTGTCATGGCGGACATTCCCGGTCTGGTGGAGGGGGCCAGTGCGGGGCATGGTCTGGGCCATGCCTTTTTGCGCCATGTGGAACGCTGTGCCCTGCTGGTCCATCTGGTCGATGCCCTGCCGTTGGACGGTTCCGATCCGGTGGCCAACTTGCAACAGGTGGAACGGGAGTTGGCGGCCTATTCGCCTGTGCTGGCGGCCAAGCCCCGCTGGGTGGTGTTGAGCAAGTGCGATCTGCTGCCGGTCGAGGCGCGCCAGCCGCTCCTCAAGCGGTTGCGCAAGGGGATGGCCAAGGTGCTGGTGAGTTGGAAAAAAGACAAGGAAGAGAGCAAACAGTGGCTGCATGCCCTGTCCGCCGTCAGTGGCGAGGGTTTGCAGGCTTGGCTCCAGCCTCTGGCCGAGCGGGTTCGTCTGGTGCGGGCGCAGAACGCGGCGACCGCCCTGGCCGATGCGCCCACCAAGGCGGGCAAGGAGCAGCCCCTGGCCGCAATGGATGACGACGGGATGGATGACCATGGAGAGGATGACGTCGAGTGTATCTGGGTCGGCTGACCCGGCCGAGCGGCTCAACCGGGCGTGGCAGCAGATGCGGCAGGCCAAGTGGGTGGTGGTCAAGATTGGTTCCAACCTGCTGACGGCGGGCGGGGGCGGCTTGCGGCAGGCCTGGGTGGCCGAGCGGGCCACCGAGATGGTTCAGTTGCTCAAGGAGGGGCGGCAGGTGGTGATTGTCACCTCCGGGGCCATCGCGGCGGGGACGCCCCGGTTGGGCCTGCACCGGGCACCGGCCTCCCTGCGGGAAAAACAGGCGGCGGCGGCCGCCGGGCAGAGCATTGTGATGCGCTGTTATGAAGAGGCCTTTGCCGCCCATGGTGTGGCGGTGGGGCAGATTTTGATCACCCGGGCGGATGTGGAAAATCGGCGGCGTTATCTCAATGCGCGGGACACCTTGTGGACCCTGGCCTCGCTGGGGCTGGTGCCGGTGGTCAACGAAAATGACACTGTCATGGTGGAGGAGATCCAGTTTGGCGACAATGACACCCTGTCGGCCAATGTGGCGGATCTGGTGGGGGCGGAGTTGCTGATTTTGTTGTCCGATGTAGCGGGTTTTTTTGAGGCCGATCCTCGCGTCAACCCCGAGGCGCGGCCGGTGCCGCTGGTGGAGCGGGTGACCCCGGCGTTGGAAAAATGGGCGGGGGGGGCTGGTTCGACGGTGGGCCGGGGTGGCATGGCGACCAAGCTCAAGGCGGCGAAGATGGCGGCCCGGCGGGGCTGTTATACCGTCTTGACCAACGGTTTTCGTCCCAATCCCATTGCGGAGGTGTTTGGCACGACACCGGTCGGGACATTGTTTATGGCCGATGGAACGCCGCTCAGTGCGCACAAGGCCTGGATTGCCAATGCCCGCTGGAGTCGTGGCGAGATGGTGCTGGATGCGGGGGCGGTGCAAGCGTTGCAGGCGGGCAAGAGTCTGCTGGCCAAGGGGATTGTGGCGGTACGCGGCGGTTTCGGGCGGGGGGATGCGGTCATGTGTCTCGATGCCGACGGCCAACCGGTGGCCAAAGGCTCGGTCAATTATAGTGCCGAGGATGTGCAACGGATTCAGGGGCGGCACAGTGCCGACTTTGAGGCCGTTTTGGGTTTTGCGGGGGATGCCGAGGTGATTCACCGGGATAATATGGTGTTGGTGGGGTGAGGCCGGGTGGTCGGGTAGTGGATTCAGAAGGCAAGGTCACTCCATGGCAGTAAACATGCGCTGAATCTCTGCGTCATAAAGATGATAAAAGTTTTCAGGTAATGTGAAACGGCCTTGGCCCAGCCCCAAGGTGCGCGCTTGCTGGTCGTTTGATGACAGGGGAACCAGGCGCGCCACCGATTTGTCTTGTGCGCGCACCATTTCTCCGTCTGCCGTCTGGTCGATCAATGGGGCCAGATGGGTGCTGGCCTCGTGCGGGGTGACGATGGGCATGGTAAACTCCTTTTTCAGCATTCAATGATGGGCGGTGGCCAATGCCTGCTCAATGGCCTCCGTCACAAACTGATTGAGGCTTTTGCCCACGGCCTCCGCCATGGAGGTGGCACGGGCGTGCAGTTCTGGTGGTATCCGCGCCATGATCTTCCCGGAAAAAGGTTTTTCCGGTTTCTCCCCTCTGGCGGCACACGTGGCCAGATAAAAGTCGACCGATTCCTGGAAGGCCGCCCGCACCTCGGCCACCGAGTCACCGTGAAAGGTGATGAGGGGCTTGATGCCCGCCACACGACCGATGAGGCAGCTGTCTTCGTCGCTGTATTCGATACGGGCGGCATATCCTTTGTGCATCATGGGGGTCGTGGCTTGACTCCTGTTTGTTCCAGAAACTGGCGCGCTGCCCGAATCTGGTAGGGCTTGGCCTCTTTGCCGGGATGTGGTCGATGGAAATCGGCCCGCTCACCGTGCCGTATAAAACCGATACGCGACCCGCTGCCTTCAATCATTTCTGCCCCCAGCGGCACCAACAACGCCTCAATTTTGCTCCATTCCAGTGTGGCCGGAACCGGAGTTGAGAAGAGGAGAGCGAGGGTTTTTCATTGCGCATTCTTCACGGTTTGGATGATAGCACTTCTTGATAGCGGTTTCCATGAATCGATGGGGTGCGGTGCGTGGGGTGGGCATTTTGTGCATGGTCATTCATTTTGTTGCCAGTTTCCCTTTTTTTTGCCGCAGAAAGTCGTGTATTTTCAAGGGTAACAGATTGGAACAGGCAAGAGAAAGGCTCCTTTTGTTCCATGTTTGACTTGCTCCAAAACCACATCTGCTTCCATCCCAACGCGGCATGACAAAAGGCGATATGTCCCAGTTTATCGAAGAGTCCGTCCGATGGCGCGTATTTGACCAAAGCCTTACAGAGGCACGGGCAAAATTCGCGGATCTTCCCGCTGATGATTTGCAGACCATTATTGCCGAAGCAACCCAGAGCGTCAAAAATGAAATGCTCAAAGAGCTTTCAGGAAAAAATGGCTGATGGTGGTTGTTCTCGACACCAATATACTCATGAAGCCCGCTTGAACGGGCCTTTTTTGTTTATGGTCACCATCAGGAGATGAAAAACAGTTATCCCGCATTTCACTACCGGACACTTTTTCAAGGGGTGCCGGGAAGTGTCAGAAAGGGTTGACTTTTTGCAATAATTAATGAAACTCATGACTGAAATCAACCCTGTCAAGGAGATCCAGTCATGAGTGACAACGC
>JADFYM010000217.1 GCA_015233035.1 Magnetococcales bacterium | reverse complement strand
CCAGCAAGCTGTAGTCACGAAACCAGCACCGTATCGATCACTTGTTGCGAACCCAAGAGGGAAGATTCACAAGACAAAGACGCTTGATCGAAGTGGATAGGGCTTAACCGAAGTGGATACCTAGTTTGTCGTATATCCACGAAATATTTCCCCTGAAGGAATTGACCGAGCTTCCTGGCGTCCCGGCCTTTATCCTGGGGATTGTCAATATGCGGGGGAAAATTATCTCTGTTGTGGATATGCGGCAGTTTTTCGATCTTGCCAGCAAGGGCTTTTCCGATTTGAGCCGGGTCATTGTGTTGCGTTCTCCAGAGATGGAGTATGGCATTCTGGCCGATGATATACGGGGGATACGGTCTGTTCCAGAAGCGGAAACCGTTCCATCCCTGCCCACTTTGACCGGTATCCGGCGGGAATTTTTGAAAGCGATCACACATGATCAGACGGTCATCCTGGATGGCAAAAAATTGCTGTCCGATCCGAAAATGGTGGTAAAATAAATGGAGCATGGTACGACAATGAGCAATATGCGGATTGGGGTTCGATTGGGTTTGGGTTTTTCCCTGCTGCTGGTTATTATGTGTGTCGCGTTTGGTGTTTTCCTGGTCCAGCTCAAGGATGTGGAAAGGAAGGCGGTTGTGGTGCGCGACGAAACGGTTCCCTTTGCCCTGTCGGTAGAGGAGATGACGGGAGATGTCAACGCGGTGCAGCAATTCCTGACCGACGCTTCCTTGACGGGCAACCGGGATTCCGTGCAGGAGGCGACGGTGTATGCCAAGCGGGTGCGTGAAGGCGCCGACAAGTTCAGGAAAATGTTTGTCAACGAAAACAGCCAGGCGGAAGTGCGTCAGATTGATGATATCATAAAAGATTTTGATGGATTGATGCAGACGGGACTGAAAATGGTGGAGGCCTATCTCGGGTCGGGCAAGGCGGCTGGCGACGCTGTGATGGTCAAGTTTGACAAGGAGTCCGAAACAGTTCGGAATGCGCTCGAACCGTTTCGGAAGGCTCAGGTGGATGAATCACGGGAAAATCTTGCGCTCATTGTCAAGATAACCGGGTTGCTTAACAACGTGATCTGGAGTGTCGGTTTGCTGGCCATTGTGATGGGTAGCGTTGTGGCTGTGTTTATCACCCGCAGCATTACCCACCCCATGCTCAAGCAGATTGAGTTTGCCAAGAGATTGACCGCCTTTGATCTGCGGGGAAAGGTGGATATTGGCAACCGGCGGGATGAGTTGGGGCAACTTTCGGCAGCACTGAACATGATGCTCGATATTTTGCGTGAACAGGTCATGCAGATGACGGCTGGCAGCGTCTCTTTGTCGACCGCCAGCAGTGAACTGGCCGCGACGGCCTCCCAGTTGGCCGCCAGTTCCGCCGAAACTTCCACGACCGTCATGGAGGTCAGTGCCACCGTTGAGGAGGTGCGTCACACGGCGCATGTCGCCAATGACAAGGCCAGGGAAATGGTGCACGAGTCGAGATCCTTGCGTGATGTGGCCAGAACGGGTGGCACCGCCTCGTCCCAGGCCATAGCGGGCATCTCCCGGATCAAGGAGGAGATGGATTATATCGCCGACAGTATCGTCAAGTTGAGTGAACAGACCAGGAATATTGGCGAGATTGTCGGGTCGGTCAACGATATTACCGACCAGTCCAATCTTTTGTCGGTCAATGCGGCCATTGAGGCTGCCAAGGCCGGGGAGGCAGGCCGGGGGTTTGCGGTGGTGGCCCAGGAGGTCAAGAGTCTGGCGGAACAGGCACGCGAAGCCACCGGGCAGATCAAGGTGATCTTGAACGATATTCAAAAGGCGACCAGCACGGCGGTGATGGCCACGGAAAGGGGCAACAAGTCGGTTGACAAAGGTGTTGAACTGGGCAACGAGGCGGGGGAGGCGATTTTAACCTTCGAGGCCAGCGTGGAGCGCAGCGAAATGGCGGCCGAGCAAATCACCGCTTCCAGTCAGCAGCAATTGGGTGGCATGGATCAACTGGTCATTGCCATGGACAACATCAAACTGGCCACCACGCAAAACAGCGGAGCGGCCCGCCAGCTCGAGGATTCCATCAAGGATTTGAACGGCTTGAGCAAAAATCTTAAAGAACTGACCCAACGGTTCAAAGTTTGAACTGTCCGTGACGCCGTTGCCAGGCTGACGCCGCTGAGGAATCGCGCATGAATGAACAAGAACTGCTGAAAAAGCTTCGGGAAGCCTTTCGCCAAGAGTCCAGGGAGCGTCTGGCAACCATCGGCACTGCGCTGGTGGAACTGGAAAAGGTGCAGGATGGGACACAACGGCAGGGTCTGCTGGAGGCGATCTATCGGGATGCCCACAGCCTGAAGGGGGCTGCGCGAGCGGTCAATCTGAAAGAGATCGAGACGGTCTGTCAGGCTTTGGAGAGCCTGTTCAGCGCGTTGAAGGGCGAGACGCTGATTGCTTCGGCGGGTCTGTTTGATGCCATTCACAAGGCGATCCACTTCATGGAGGCCATTCTGGTGGGGGATCTGAACCAGCCCATGGCACCGGTGAGCAAGCGTGAACTGGCAATGCTGGTTGGTGAGTTGGAGGCGTGTCCAGGTTCTGCAACCGCAGGGCGGGGTGGGCCTGTTGCCGCCGCGCCCGTCGTCAGGCCCCAGGATGCGCGGGTTTTGCCGGTGCAGACGGTCATCGAGCCAACGCCCGCGCCGGCGCAACGGGCGGTGCAGCAGGAGGATCCACCGGCCATGGCGGCCACGCCGCCCGCCGCACCGCCTGTCACGCCGCCCGTCGCACCGCCTGTCACGCCGCCCGTCGCCTCTCCGGCCGTTGTTGTCACCGAGAGTGTCCGGGTTGCTGCGGAACGCCTGGATCAGTTGTTGATCAAGGCGGAGGAGATGATTGCCCTGAAACTTGTCAGCCAGCAGCATTTGCTCAACTTACGGCAGACCTGTCAGATTTTTGGTTTGTGGCGCAAAAAATGGTCCGAGGCAGAGAGCAGTTGGCGTTTCCTGCGCAAGACATGCCTGGTGGACCAGGTGGGCAACGCCAACAAGGAACTGGGGACGGCACTGGAGACGACCAACCAGTTTTTGCTCTGGAACCAGGAACAAGTGCAGACTTTGCAGAAAGATATCCAGACCCTGGCCAGGGCCATGGATCACTCCAATCGGGCGGTCAACCGCATGGTGGACGATCTGTTGGAAACCGCCAAGCAGGTGATCATGGTGGAGAGTTCCATTCTGTTGGATCCCTTGCCGCGCATGGTCAGGGAGATCGCGCGGGAGCAAAACAAAGAGGTGGCCTTGCTGCTGGCGGGTGGGGAGGTGGAGGTGGATCGACGCATCCTCGAAGAGATGCGGGATCCCATGCTGCACTTGTTGCGCAACGCCCTGGATCACGGTCTGGAAAAACCGGATGACCGGGTGCGTGCCGGCAAAAATCGGCAGGGTACGGTGCACGTCACCGTGGCCCAGACAGAAGGCAACAAGATTGAACTGCTGGTGAGCGATGACGGGGCCGGTTTGGACCTGGCGAAACTGAAAGAGATTGCCCTCAAAAAGGGTTTGCTCACGCCAGAACAGGCATTTTCCCTGGCGGATCGTGACGCGACAGAGCTGATCTTTCATTCCGGCATGACCACTGCACCCATTATCACCAATCTGTCCGGTCGTGGTTTGGGGATGGCCATCGTGCGGGAAAGGGTGGAAAAAATGGGTGGCACCCTGGCCGTGGAAAACCGGCCGGGACAGGGCTTGACCTTTCGCATCACCCTGCCCGTCTCGCTGGCCACCTTTCGGGGGGTGATTGTGCAATGCGCCCGCCATGTTTTTGTGATTCCCAGTCTCCATGTGCTGGGTTTGTTGCGGGTGGCCGGCAGCGAGATCCGCTCGGTGGAAAACCGTGCCACCTTCCTGTACAAAGGACACCCCGTCTCTCTGGTGGAACTGGCCCATGTTCTGGGTATTGCCGGAGAGCCCCCCGAACCGGAGGAAAACACCAAAATTCTGGTGGCGGTGCTGGGCATGGGCCATCAACAGATTGGCTTCCGGATCCACGCGGTCCTGAAGGAACAGGAGGTATTGGTCAAGGGATTGGGCAAACAGTTGCAAAAGGTGAAAAATTTTGCCGGGGCGACCATTCTGGGCTCGGGTCGGGTGGTGCCGATTTTGAATGTCCAGGAGTTGCTGGAATCGGCCATTCAAAATGTTGGTTCGGTCCCAGTGGAGGGTGCCGGTGTGCAGGAGGAGACCAAACGCAAATCCATTCTGGTGGTGGAGGACTCCATCACCTCACGCATGTTGCTCAAAAATATTCTGGAGTCTGCGGGCCATACGGTGCAGACCGCAGTCGATGGACTGGATGGGTTGACCGCGCTGAAGACATCGATTGTTGATCTGGTGATTTCCGACGTGGAAATGCCGCGCATGAACGGTTTTGAGCTGACCGCCAGGATTCGTGCGGATCCCGTGCTGGCCCCGTTGCCGGTGATTCTGGTCACCAGTCTCTCCTCCCGTGCGGATCGGGAACGCGGTATCGAAGTGGGGGCATCGGCCTATATTGTCAAGGGCGATTTTGACCAGAACCATTTGCTTGGGGTGATTGGCAGGTTGGTGTGATTGAAATTTTATTGGTGGATGATTCGGCCACGAGTCTTATGCTGCTGAAGGCCATTCTGGAATCCGACCCGACGCTTCGTGTCGTGGCGACGGCGCGTGACGGTCTGGAGGCCATCGAGTGGGTCCACAAGAAAAAACCGGATTTGATCGTGATGGATATCAACATGCCCAAAATGGATGGGTATGAGGCAACACAACGCATTTTGCAGATCTATCCGATTCCCATCATCATTTGCAGCGGGGCCTGGGGATCCCCGGAGGCGGTGCAGAGTTTCAAGGCCATTGAGGTGGGGGCGGTGACCGCCTTGTCCAAGCCGGAAGGCCCCGGCAGCCCCGATTATGCAGCGACGGTGGCCTATTTTATCCGCATGGTCAAAGCCATGGCAGCGGTGCGGGTGGTGCGGCGGGTGCGGCAGTCGCCAGGCGACACCCCCCGCGAGGAGATCACAAACCTTCCCCAACTCATGCAACGGTACCGGAAACAGGTGGATGTCGTGGTGATGGGGGCATCGACGGGAGGGCCGCCGGTGCTCAACGAAATATTGAGCGGGTTGCACCGCGCCCCACCCTTTCCCATCGTGGTGGTCCAACACATCACGACCGGCTTTTTGGCAGGCATGGTCACCTGGCTGAGCGCGGCGGTGCGCTTGCCGATCCACATCGCCGAACACGGGCAACTCCTGCAGCCTGGGTGCGTCTATTTTGGCCCGGATCAACAGCATATCGGTATCCAGAACAACCGGATTGTTTTGGATGACAAGCGACCCCCGGAGCATGGCTTGCGCCCCACGGTGGCCAACCTGTTTCACTCTGCGGCAGATCATTACGGCAGGCGTGCCGTCGGCATTCTCCTGACGGGGATGGGTGCGGATGGAGCCAAGGAATTGCAAACCATGCGTGTCAAGGGCGCGTTGACCATCGCCCAGGACCAGAAAAGTGCCTTGATTTTCGGGATGCCGGGTGAGGCCATCAAGTTGGGAGCCGCGCAACTGGTGCTGAATCCGGGGGAGATTATTGATGTGTTGAACGGGCTTTATTGAAAACGGGCAGATTATCCGTATGGAATGGGAGTGCGGGCGTCTCGTCCGCAACAAAAGTGGCATTATGGCAGATATACTCATCGTAGAAGACAGCTCAACCCAGGCACTGCGTTTATCCTACCTGCTGGAAGGGCAGGATCATATCGTGCGCAGGGCAACGGATGGCCAGGATGCTTTGCGGCTCATCGGGGAACGTCTGCCCGAAATGGTCATCAGCGATATCACCATGCCGGTCATGAATGGTTTTGCGTTGTGTACCCACTTGAAAAGCGATCCGAAGACGCGCCAGATCCCGGTTTTGCTGCTGACCAATCTTTCCGATCCCAATGATTTGATCTATGGGCTGAATGCCAAGGCAGACAGCTATGTCACCAAACCCTATGACGACCAATCCTTGTTGGCGCGGGTGCGTGTTTGTTTGCAAAATGCCCAACAGAGCACCTATGACCGGTTTGTCGAGGATGCCCCTCTGGAGATCCATTTTGGTGGCCGGCGACACCGGATTACCGCGACTCGTGAGCAAATTCTGCAAATTTTTCTAACCACATATGAAAATTCTCTGCTGCAAACGCGCTCTCTGGAGAAGCAGCAGATCGCCATGGAGCAGCTCAACGAAAAACTGACCGAGAGTCTGGAAGGGTTGCAGGCCTCGGAAGAACAATTTCGCGGCCTGGTGCAAACCATTCCAGACATTGTATACAAGATTGATGCGGAGGGCCGGTTCAATTTTCTCAATGATTCCATTGGCCGGCTGGGTTATGACAAACAGGCCCTGTTTGGCAGGCATTTTTCGGAAATCATCCACGAGGAGGATGTGGACCAGGTCAGCAGGCAGCGTGTGCTGCCCCGGTTGACGGGTCACACCGTGGCCGATCAGCCCAAACTGTTTGATGAACGCCGGATTGGTGAGCGCATGACGACCGGACTGGAAGTCCGCCTGAAATCCAGAAGCGGCGACTCGGTCGAGTATGCCCGTATCATCCCCATGGCCAGCCCGGAAGTGTTTGTTGAGGTGAACAGTTCCGGTCTGTACGGAGAAAACGGCTGGAATGGTCGCCAATATATCGGCACCGTCGGGGTGATTCGCGATATCACCGACCGGAAAAAGGCGCAAAAGGCATTGGAAAATGAACGTGCCTTTCTGGGAAAGCTGATCAATGCGGTGCCCATGCCCATTTTTTATATGGATTGTCACCAGGATCTCAAGGTGGCAAACCATGCCTTTCTGACCTTTTTTGGCCTGGGAGCAGCGGACAAGATACAAAATTTATCGTTACAAGAGTTTGTTGACTTCAAGAAAATAACGGACCAGTGCGTGCCATTATTGTCTGACGATGCGCAAGAAACTTTGCGATTTGAGACCGATTTTTTGACACGGGATGCCGGGATCCGGGAGTTGATCATTACCCTGGCAAAATTTCATGAGGCTGGTCAAGACGGTGCGGGTGTGATCGGGGTGCTCCTGGATGTGACCGAGCAGAGACGGGCGGAAAAACAGGCCATCCTGGCCAAGGAAGAGGCGGAATACATGGCCCGGTTGGCCGACAGTGCCAATCAGGCCAAGAGCGATTTTCTGGCCAATATGAGCCATGAAATTCGCACCCCCATGAACGCCATCATCGGGTTGAGCCATCTGGCTTTGCAAACCGAACGAATTAAGGCTTTTTGCGTCGCTTGCCGACGCAAAAACCTGGTTGGACTGAACGCGGGTGGGGTGGGAAACGGTCCGGGAACTCTTATATGGAATTTTCAGGTTGTTGGGGGTGCCAATG
>JADFYM010000216.1 GCA_015233035.1 Magnetococcales bacterium | reverse complement strand
GGGACGGTGATTATTGTCGGTGCATTGACTTTCCTGCCCGCGCTCGCCCTCGGTCCGATTGTGGAACACGTACATATGATCAACGGACATTGACGGGAGCCACGCACATGCATGAACAATTATCACTGCTCGATCCCACCATCCTCAAAGAGGCCATTTGGGATTCGTTCAGACGTCTTTCCCCCCAGTATCAGATCCGCAATCCGGTCATGTTCGTGGTCTGGTTGAGCAGTCTGTTGACCTCCGGGCTGTACGTCCAGGCCGTCATGGGGCATGGCGAGGCCCCGGCCTGGTTCATCCTGGCCGTCACCTTGTGGTTGTGGTTCACCCTGTTGTTCGCCAACTTTGCCGAGGCGATGGCGGAAGGTCGGGGCAAGGCCCAGGCCGCCGCCCTGAAGGGGCTGCGCAAGACTGTGCTGGCCAAAAAGCTCAAAGAACCCCGTGTCGATGCCAAATGGGATAGTGTCGCTTCTGAAACCCTGCGCAAAGGGGATGTGGTCCTGGTCGCCACGGGCGAGATCATTCCTGGCGATGGTGAGATCATTGAAGGGGTGGCCTCGGTGGATGAATCGGCCATCACCGGCGAATCAGCCCCGGTGATTCGGGAATCGGGCGGCGATTTTTCCGGTGTCACCGGCGGGACCCGCATTCTCTCCGACTGGCTGATGGTGCGGATCACGGCCAATCCGGGAGAGACCTTTCTGGACCGCATGATCAGCATGGTGGAGGGGGCCAAACGGCAAAAGACCCCCAATGAGATTGCCCTGACCATCCTGCTGGTCAAGCTCACCCTCATCTTTTTGCTGGCCACCGTCACCCTGCTGCCCTTTTCAATTTATGGGGTCGAGACGGCCAAGGCTGGCTCACCGGTCACGGTGACGGTGTTGGTGGCCCTGTTGGTGTGCCTCATTCCCACCACCATTGGCGGTTTGCTCTCCGCCATCGGTGTGGCGGGCATGAGCCGCATGATGGGCAAAAATGTCCTGGCCACCTCCGGCAAGGCGGTGGAAGCCGCCGGGGATGTGGATGTGCTGCTGTTGGACAAGACCGGCACCATCACCCTGGGCAACCGGCAGGCCTCCTCGTTTGCACCGGCCCAGGGGGTGAGCAATCGGGATTTGGCGGAAGCGGCCCTCCTGGCCTCCCTGGCGGACGAAACCCCGGAAGGACGTTCCATCGTCACCCTGGCCAAGGAGCAGTCGCATCTACGTGGTCGGGATATTCATGCCGATGGGGCGCATTTTGTCCATTTCACCGCCCAGACCCGCATGAGCGGTATCGATTGGCAAGGCCGTTCCATTCGCAAAGGGGCTTCAGAAGCCGTCCGCCAGTATGTGGAAAGCATCGGCGGCAGTTGGCCCACCGCTATTCAATTGGCCGTGGATGAAATCGCCCGCCGAGGGTCAACCCCGCTGGTGGTGGCTGAGGGCAATCTGGTGTTGGGCGCGGTAGAATTGAAAGACATTGTCAAGGGGGGCATCAAGGAGCGTTTTGCCGAGTTGCGCCAAATGGGCATCAAAACGGTAATGATCACCGGCGACAATCGCCTGACCGCCGCAGCCATCGCCGCCGAAGCCGGGGTGGACGATTTTCTCGCTGAGGCCACCCCAGAGGCCAAGCTGCGCCTGATCCGCCAGTATCAGCAGGAGGGACGTCTGGTGGCCATGACCGGTGACGGCACCAACGATGCTCCGGCTTTGGCCCAGGCCGATGTGGCGGTGGCCATGAACAGTGGCACCCAGGCGGCCAAGGAGGCGGGCAACATGGTGGATCTGGACTCCAACCCCACCAAGTTGATCGAGGTGGTGGAGACCGGCAAGCAAATGCTAATGACCCGTGGCGCATTGACCACCTTTTCTATAGCCAACGATGTGGCCAAATATTTTGCCATCATCCCGGCGGCCTTCGCGGTCACCTATCCAGACTTGAATGTGTTCAACATTATGGGACTGGCCACGCCGGCCTCGGCCATTTTGTCGGCGGTCATTTTCAATGCCTTGATCATCATCGCCCTGATTCCCCTGGCACTGAAAGGAGTGGAGTATCGACCCGTCGGGGCCGACGCACTGCTGCGACGCAATATGCTGGTCTATGGTTTGGGTGGGTTGGTGGTGCCTTTTGTTGGTATCAAGGCCATTGATCTCGTCCTGGTTGTCCTTCATCTTACCTGAGGCACTTTAAAATGATCAAAGAACTTAAACCCGCCTTGTTGATGCTGATCCTGATGACCGTGCTGACCGGTGCCCTGTATCCGGTCCTGATCACGAGTTTGGCGCAACTCTTTTTCCCGCATCAGGCCTCTGGCAGTTTGCTGCATGCCAACGGCCAAGTGGTTGGCTCCGAACTGATCGGGCAGACATTTTCGGAGCCACGTTATTTCTGGGGCCGGATTTCGGCCACCTCACCCATGACCTACAATGCGGCTTCGTCCGGTGGTTCCAACCTCGGACCACTTAACCCGGCACTGAAGGATGCCGTGGAGGCGCGGATTGCGGCCCTCAAGGAGAGCGATCCGACACAAAAGCTGCCCATTCCGGTGGATCTGGTGACTTCGTCGGCCAGTGGATTGGATCCGCATATTTCGCCAACGGCGGCCCTGTGGCAGGTGCCACGGGTGGCACGGGAACGGAAAATGTCCGAGCAGGCGGTTCGGGATCTGGTGGCACAACATACCGCCGGACGTTCGTTTGGTTTCCTGGGAGAAGCCGGGGTCAATGTGTTGACCTTGAATCTGGCCCTGGACCACCAGAAAAGCCGTTAAAGCTATGGTCATCCAACATTGGCTGGCTATCCATCACTTAATCTGAAAACAAGGAAACGTGACAATGAATTCCAATACGAAAGCAATACTCATCGCCATGCTGGGCGGAATGGCCGTCCTCTCGCCGATCATTGGACAGGCTGAAGAGGCCAAGGCACCCGATCCTGCGCCTACCCCCACCCATACGTTCACCCCGAACCTGGCAGTGGTCAACAACTATATCTTTCGTGGCATGACGCAAACCTGGAATCAACCGGCATTACAGGGCGGCATTGATTACAGCCACACGGATGGCTGGTATGCCGGGGCCTGGGCTTCCAACATCAGCGACCGGGAATATGCCGATGGTTCTGTGGAGTTGGACCTCTATGGGGGATACAATGGTAAATTCCCGAAAGATGACTGGACTTGGACCGTCGGTTTGGCTGGCACCATCTATCCGGGGGCCGATTACGACAAGACCAAGCCCACCCGCGTTCCCAACCCCAGCCAGACTTACGATAACCTGGAAGTCAACGGTGGAATCGGTTACAAATGGGTGGCATTCAAGCTTTCCGCTGCGTTGACGGATTATTACGGGGCCAACACCACAACCGGCTATACCTCCGGGACCCAGTGGAGCACCTATTCGGATCTGACAGCCACCGTACCGTTGCCGGAAGATGTGTTTGGCCAGAATGTCACTCTGCCCCTGCATGTGGGACATCTCCATTACACGGCCAAACTGCAAACACCCGTTGCTGGTGAAACCAACCCCGATTACACCGATTACAAGATCGGTATCGCCAAAGGATTCGATTATGATATCAGCCTCGCCCTGGCCCTGACGTATGCGGACAATGACGACGTGTATGGCCATGTCCAGTCGCTCAAGGGTGGCAACGATTTTATCAACATGGTCGGAACACATGTCGTTCTTTCCCTGACCAAGACGTTCTGATTTTGGAGCTTTTCCTCGGGTGTGCAAGACCTATGCGGTGTTAACCACCGCACGGGTCTTGTACGCCCAGGGGGTACACGTGAGCAGAAAACCCGCCAGAAGGAGGATCCAGCTTTGTCTGTCTCCTGCCAGTGGGAAATCTGCCCGACATTCCAGAGAAGGAATCTTGATGGCTGGGCCATCTACAACATTAATCATTATTATTGAGAACGAACCTCAAATCCGCAGGTTGGTCCGAGCCACTATGGAGACGGAACATTACGCGGTGACAGAGGCCACGACGGGCACACAGGGATTGATGGAGGTCGGAACCCATCGTCCTGACTTGCTCATTATGGACCTGGGTTTGCCGGACATGGATGGCATCGATGTGATTCAGGATATACGTTCGTGGTCCAATCTGCCCATTCTGATCCTCTCGGCGCGTACCAACGAAGCCTGCAAGGTCAAGGCATTGAATGTGGGAGCCGACGATTATCTGACCAAGCCCTTTGGCACCCCGGAACTGCTGGCTCGGGTGCGTGCCCTGTTACGCCGTTCGGCCCGCGCCCATGCAGATGATGTACCCTTTGTTCGTTTTGGGGATGTGGAAGTCAATCTTATCTTGCGCACGGTGACCCGGAACGGGGAGGTCGTCCACTTGACCTCCATTGAATATCGGCTGCTCACGCAACTGATTACCAACGCCGAACGGGTGTTGACCTGCAGTTCTCTGTTGCGTGACGTCTGGGGACCGGTCCATACCGACAAAATAAATTCCCTGCGGACCCACATGTACAGTCTGCGACACAAACTGGAGGACGATCCCAACGCTCCAAAACATATCCTGACCGCATCGGGAGTGGGCTATCGTCTGGTCCTGTCGTGAAACAGGTGATCACGTGCTGCCATTGCCGAAAGGTTGAATCAGAGTCGTGCGCGGCTGTTCTCTGATATGGATTGCTCTAAAGGGATGATCCGTTGATGGAACCAATTAATCTTATCGGCCTGTTGGTGACCGCGTTTGTGTTTACTTACGCCTTCGCGGTGCTGGCCTTCAATCTGCCCGGCTTGCTGGTGGTTTCCAAAAAAATCGGCTGCTTGGCCTCGGACTCGGAACTGCTCCAACTCGCCCGTGATGACGAGGATCGGGAAACCTCTGCACATCCGTCCACTTCCAAAACGCACGGATCGTGCAAGTGGCGTCGTTATCTGATGGTGTTGCTCACCGTGGCCTTGGTCACAGCGATGACTGCACCGCTGCACGATCTGCTCGATTTGGCCAACATTGTCATGATTTTTCTGCTGGCGGTGGTCTTTACCGCCATCCGCCTGGGGCGAGGAGCGGCCATTCTGGCTGCCTTTCTTTCCGTGGCGGCCTTCGATTTCTTTTTCGTACCACCACGGTTCTCGTTTGCGGTGTCTGACATTCAGTACCTGGTGACATTTGCTGTCATGTTGGTCGTGGCCCTGGTCATCGGTCAACTGACCGCTGGACTGCTCTATTATGCCAAGTCGGCGCAAAGACGCGAACAGCGGATGCGATCTCTTTACGAAATGTCCCGCGAACTCTCCAGTGCCCTGAGCGTGGAGCAAACCATCGATATCTGCCAACGTTTTATCAAACGTGGGTTTAATGCCTCGGTCGTTGTCTTTGTACCCGGACGGGATGGGCGTCTGCAGTTGGCCGAAGGGTTGTCAGAACTGGAGACCGCCGATGCCAGTATTGCCCAATGGAGCTTCGACCATGGGCAGATCGCTGGCTTGGGAACCGATACCCTGCCCTCCGCCCAGGCCCTTTACGTACCGCTCAAGGTGCCCACGCACATCTGTGGTGTGTTAGTCCTGGTGCCCGAATCAACCTGGGAATTCCCTCCTGAGCAACAGCAGATGCTGGACACCAGTGCCACCCTGATTGCCATCGCCCTGGAACGGATTCAGTGTGTCATCCTAGCACGGGATGCCCAGGTAACCATGGAATCAGAGCGTCTGCGCCATTCCTTGTTACAGGAAAGCGAGCAGCAATTACAGGAGATCACCGCCACTCTAGCCGAGGGGCTATATGTGGTCGATCGAGAAGGACGGATCACTTTCATCAACCCCGCTGCTCTGGCCATGTTGGGATGGAGTGAGGAAGAACTGCTGGGGCAAGTATCCTATACCCTGTTCCACCATACCATGGTCGATGGGGTACCCTATCTCCTCGCGGATTGTCCCCTTTGTGACGTGCTGAACCAAAGCACTGTCTCCCTCCAGGTAGAGGAATGGCTCTGGCGTCGTGATGGAACCCGTTTTCCGGTCTCCATGGTGGCTGCGCCGATTCTCCGCAAAGGCGAATTGCGTGGGGCTGTCGTGGCCTTCCGGGACATCACCAATCACAAACAAACCGAGGAAAGGCTACATCAGGCAAAAGAGCAGGCGGAACAAGCCGCCAAGGCCAAAAGTCAATTTTTGGCCACCATGAGCCACGAAATCCGCACCCCGTTGCATGCGATTCTGGGTATGCTGGAGTTGTTGCATGATGCCCCCCTAGCAGATCACTATCGGGAACAGGTCCACATTGCCTTTGCTGCCAGCAAGAGTCTGCTGGCCCTAATCAATGAGATCCTCGATTACTCCAAAATGGAGGCGGGAGAGTTTGCTCTGGACCGGGTGGATTTTAATGTGCGCACGCTCTTGAACGAAGTCGCCCTCATCATGACACCGTTGGCACAGCAGAAAAAGATTACATTAAGTGTTGTTTTCCATTCGGAACAATACTCGGCGGTCAGCGGCGATCCCAACTGTCTGAGGGCGGTTTTTGTCAACCTGATCAGCAATGCCATCAAATTTACCCCGGAAGGCGGTCATGTGACGTGTCAGGGTAGTCCCGTAGGCCGGAATGATGATGGCATGCTCAAACTGCTGTTTGAGGTTCGGGATACCGGTATCGGCATTCCGGTTGCACGGCGTGCCGCTATTTTTGCGCCATTTATCCAGGGAGATGAAACGACAACCCGCCAATATGGGGGCACCGGACTGGGCTTGGCGATCACCCAACGCTTTATCGGCATGATGGGTGGTGAGATCCAGGTGGATTCCAATCCATACACAGCTTCTGGCAGCGTTTTTCATTTCACTGTCCTGTTGCTGCCCCGTATGGATGGGGCGGCCTTGAATAATGTCGACCAACCGCTGGACAGAGCCATTCACTGGGAACAATTTTCTGCCGCTGATATTCTGGTCGTGGATGATCAGGAAACCAATCTGAAGGTCACTTGCGCCATGCTGGTCAAACTGGGATGCGATGCCAATCGTATCGTCAGCGCAACCAATGGTCAGCAGGCGGTGGAACAGTTTCAAAACGGTCGATTCCACTTAGTTCTGATGGATTGCCAGATGCCGGTCATGGATGGCTACCAAGCCACCCATGAGATTCGGGAATGGGAGCGCAAACAAGGGAAAACGTTTGTGCCAGTGCTGGCATTTACCGCTGATGTGACCACCGAAAGTCGCAGCATGATGCAGGCTGCCGAGATGAGTGATTTCCTGACGAAACCGGTAACCCTGGCAGATTTGCGTGCCATCTTGAGCAAACACCTTGCCCACACCGACAGCTCCGTAGCAACAATTTTCGCAACTACTCCATAATGGCAGGTAATCCCTGGTGATGGCGTCTAGAATTTGTTAACCTGTGTCCCATGAACAATTTCAAGAAGATCCCAGACATTACGAGCAACGAGCAAACGCCGCTCACACAAG
>JADFYM010000215.1 GCA_015233035.1 Magnetococcales bacterium | reverse complement strand
AGGTTTCGCAGTCTCCGTCATCCCCGCGTAGGCGGGGATCCAGATCTCGCAGGTACCACCTGGATTCCCGCCTGCGCGGGAATGACGTTTGAAAAACTACGCATCCCATGCTGGGTGCGGTTTAAAAGCAGTCCGGGAGGAATTATCCTCCCCTTTTGCGGCCAGCATGGCCGCCGTATGATTCATAACCCTTTTGGAGCACATGACCCATGGCCAACGAAAATGAACCGATCATCACCCGCCGCGAACCCACGGATGAAGATCCGAAAGTTGTCTGGGATGACAGCCAGATGCAGACCACCTTTGCCAATGTCTGCAATGTGCTGGGCACCCGCGAGGAGATCATGATCCTGTTTGGTTCCAATCAGGCATGGCAGGTGGGACAAAAAGAGGTCAAAGTCAACCTGAGCAACCGCATGGTGATGAATCCCTATGCCGCCAAACGGCTGCAGATGATGCTGGACATGGCCCTGCGCCAGTACGAAGATCGCTTCGGGGCCCTGAAACTGTAACAAGATTTTGCTGGTCGGCAAAAGGGATGTATGAACCAGGCAAACCACGCGGCCATTGATCATTGGCAAACCCTGCTCAAGGAAGAGGAGGCCGCCCCCTGCGCGGCAGCCTGGCTGGCGTTGATGAGCGAGCGGGTTGGCGATTTGGCCGAAGCGGTCCTGGTGCTGGGACCAGCCAATGTCGGGCCGTTTCGCCCCCTCGCCCTCTGGCCCCCCGGCCAATCCGCTTGCAGTCGGGATCTGGCCACGGCCTGCGAGCAGGCGATGGATCTGCGACTGCCGGTCAGTCGTTCGGCACCCCAGGGGGCCATTCTGGTTCTGCCCCTGCTGCGGGAACGGGATGTGCACGGTGTGGTGGGGCTGCATTTTGTCACCCAGGCCGTGCCGTTCCACGCCCGGGGCTGGGTGACGTGGGGCATGGGATGGATTTTTGACCGCCTGCTGCACCCGGCAGACCATGCCAGCCAACCGTTGCCGGAAAGATTGCTGGTCTTTCTCAACCTGATGCTGAGCGTCCTGGCCGTGGAAAAATTTGCGGACGCCTGCCAAACAGCGGTGACGGAAGCGGCCACCCAGTTGGGGTGTGATCGCGTCTCGCTGGGCTTTGGCGAACGGGATCAGGTCCGCTTTGTCGCCCTCTCCCATGCGGTGGAGTTTGCCCGGCGGATCGATCTGGTGCATGGCCTGGAAGCCGCCATGAACGAGGCCGCCGATCAGGGCTGTACCCTGACCCATATCCCCGCCGAGGCGACGGCCACCGCTCCGCAGCCCGCCCGGGAACTGGCGCAGTTGGCGCGGCGATTTGACAACCGGGCCATCATTGCCACCCCCTTTTTTGTGGCGACCGATGCCTATGGGGTCTTTTTGTTTGAATGGGCGGAGGACGATCTGGATCCGGCCACCCGGCAGATGGCGGAAGGGATTCCCCCCATTCTGGGCCGGGTTTTGCTGGACAAACGGGCACAACAACTGCCCTGGCGCAAAAAGCTCCGCAAGCATCTGGGACATGCGTTGCACCGCCTGTTCGGTCCCCGTCACGCCGGGTACAAGGCCTTTGTCCTGCTGACCCTATTGGCGACGCTCTTTTTTTACCAGGCTGTCGGCCTGTACCGGGTCTCGGCCCATGCGGCGTTGGAAGGAGAGATCCGCCGGGTGATTGTGGCCCCCTATGACGGTTTTATCGCCTCGGCCCCGGTCCGGGCCGGCCATATCGTGCGGGAGGGCGAGACATTGGCCACCCTGGATGACCGCGATCTGCGCCTGGAGGCGGCCCGCTGGATCAGTCAGGAGGTGCAATACCAGAAACAGGCCCACGATGCAGAGGCCAAACATGATCTGGCCCAGATGCAGATTGCCACCGCCCAGATCCGGCAGGCCACCGCCCAGCGGAACCTGCTGGAAAGTTCGGTGCAACGCGCCCATGTTGTCGCCCCCTTTGCGGGTATCATCACCAGCGGGGATCTCTCCCAACACCTGGGCGGGACGGTCAAAAAGGGCCAAACCCTGTTTGAAATTGCCCCGCTGGACTCATATCGTGTCGTGCTGGAAATTGCGGAGGCGGATATTGCCGATATTCGGGAGGGCGAGGAAGGGGAACTGGTGGTCACGGCCATGCCCGGTCTCCCCTTGCCCTTTACCCTCTCCCTGGTGACCCCCGTGGCCAATGCCAGCGAAGGGCACACCTCGTTTCGCGCCGAGGCCACCTTGCACCAGGGCGAAAGTCGGCTGCGACCAGGCATGGAAGGAATTGCCAAGGTGAATATCGGCACACGCCGTCTGATCTGGATCTGGACCCATCATCTGTTTGACTGGCTGCGTTTGCAACTCTGGAATTGGTTTGGTTGGTAACCCATGAGTTCTCCCCTCTTCTCCTCCTCCTGGTATCGCATGGCCGCCTTGCGGCCCCGCTTGCGCAGCCAGGCCCACATTTTTCGCCACAGTTATCGCGGCGAACGGTGGCATGTGGTGCAGGATCTGGCCAGTGGACGCTTTTTGCGCCTGAATACCACCGCCTACTGGCTGGTCACCCTGATGGATGGCCACCGCACCATGGACAATATCTGGCAAATGGCCTGCCAGGCCTTGCAGGATGAAACCCCCACCCAGGATGAACTGCTGCAACTGCTGGCCCAACTCCACCAGGCCAACCTCCTGCTGACCGATAAAAATCCCGACCTGGAAGAGTTGCATCACCGGCACGACCGCATGCAAAAACTCAAATTGATCCAGTATTTGGCCAATCCTTTATCCCTCAAGATTCCCCTGTTCGACCCGGACCGGCTGTTGACCCTGCTGGTGCGCCTGATGCCCCGGTTTTTGCAGGGCTGGCTGTTGCTGGTCTGGTTGGCCGTGGTGCTTTCGGGGCTGGCGATGGGAGCCATGCACTGGGATGAACTGACCCAGGATATTGTGGCCCGGGTCTTTACCCCCGACAACATGCTGATGCTGTGGCTGGTCTTTCCGGTGGTCAAAGGAATACACGAACTGGGACACGGACTGGCCGTCAAGCTGTTCGGTGGCCAGTGCCACGAAGTCGGCATCATGTTGCTGATGCTGGCTCCCATTCCCTATGTGGATGCCAGCCAGGCCGCCGCCCTGGCCAGCCGCCGCCAACGCATTCTGGTGGGGCTGGCTGGCATGATGGCGGAACTGTTTCTCGCCGCCCTGGCCATCTGGCTCTGGAGTTGGACCGCGCCGGGCCCCGCCCGGGCCTTGTTTCACCATGTCGTGCTCCTGGCCGGTTTTACGACCGTGGTGTTCAACATGAATCCCCTGTTGCGGTTTGACGGTTATTATGTCCTGGCCGATTGGCTGGAAATTCCCAATCTGGGCCAGAAGGCCAACCAGTATGTGGGCTATCTGGTCAACCGCTACCTGTTCGGGGTGCAACACGGTTTGATTCCACCCCACCTGACACCGCGTGAAAGAGGGTGGCTGGTCGGCTATGCCGTGGCCTCGTTTGCCAATCGCATGGTGGTCTCCGTCTCCATCCTGCTCATGGTGGCCGAACGGTTCTTTTTTCTGGGCGTATTGCTGGCCTTGTGGGCCGCCTACGCCATGCTGTTGCTGCCCCTGACCCGCATGGGCCGCTATCTGGTGAGCCATCCCACCCTCGAAGGCCAACGGCAACGGGCCATTCTGCTCAGCGGCGGGGCGGTTGCCGTACTGGTTGGCCTCCTGCTGCTGCTGCCGTGTCCCGCCTGGACCAGCACGGAAGGGGTGATCTGGATGCCGGAGCAATCCCGCATCCGTGCACCGGTGCCCTGTTTTGCCCAGGCGGTGGTCGCGCCAGTCGGTGCCCTGGTCACACCCGGCACCCCCCTGCTGACTTGTGATGATCCACAACTGACCGGCCTGCAGGCGCAATTAATTGCCATCGTCGAGGAGTTTGAAGCCCGTTTGGCCCAGGTCGGCCACACCGACCGGGTCACCTATCAGATTGTCCAGAGCGATCTGCACTATGCGCAGCAACGCCTGGCCGATGTGACGCAACGGCAGGCAGAGATGACCATGCGTGCCCCCCAGGCAGGCCGGTTTATCATGTCAGCCAGCACGGACTTTCCGGGTCGTTATCTGGAACGGGGCGATGTGCTGGCCTATGTCCTGGATCCGGGTCGTTTTACCCTGCTGGCAGTGGTGCCGCAGGGCGATGTGGATCTGGTCCGCAATCATACCGAACGGGTGGAGTTGCGTTCTGTCGACCATATCCGGGATCTGCTGCCCGCCCGCATTGCCCGTGCGGTACCGGCGGCCACCACCGAATTGCCCAGTCTGGCCCTCTCCTTACAGGGCGGCGGCAAGATTGGCCTCGATCCCAACGCCCACACCGGACAGGATCCCAAGGCACTGGTCTCCCTGTTCCACTTCGAGATTGAATTTACCGGGGATGCCATCCCCAAGACGTTGGGCAACCGGGTCTTTGTCCGTTTCGTGCCTGACCCGGAGCCGTTGGGGGTGCAATGGTACCGCTCATTGCGGCAACTTTTCTTGAAACATTTTGCGGTCTGACGCCATGTTTGCCTTGCAAGTCAACAGCACGCCTTATCCGCAGCGACGGGATTGGCAGACGCAATCCTGGCTGGAACGGATGGTCGAGCGACTGCGCCGCCTCTGGCTGACCCGGTTGCGCATGGGCAACCGACAACTGGACCACTTTGTGCGCCAGGTGGAACGGGCGGAGGCCGACCTGGTGCAGCAGGATACCCAGGCACGCAGCGATGATCTGCTGGCGGTGCGTCGCCTGCTGCGTCGCCACGGTTTGCGGCCGGATCTGCTCTGGCGCAGCTTTGCCCACATTCGCCAGCAGGCCGGTACCATTCTGGGAATGCGCCATTTTCCCGTGCAACTGCGCGGTGGCTATGTATTGCTGCTGGGTTGTCTGGCAGAGATGGATACCGGTGAGGGGAAAAGCCTGACCGCCACCCTGGCCGCCGGGACAGCGGCCCTGGCCGGCATGGCCGTCCACATCATCACGGTCAATGAATATCTGGCCCGTCGTGATGCCGAACAGATGGCTCCCCTGTTTCGCGCTTTGGGACTAACCACCGGCCTGGTCCTGGAAAAAATGCCCCCGGAAGAGAAACAAAAGGCCTGTCAGGCCGATGTGATCTACTGCACCAGCAAGCTGCTGGTCTTTGACTATTTGCGTGACCGCATCCGGTTGGGCGACCGGATGCACCCCCTGGCCATGGGCTTTGATCGACTGCACCACGGCGGCCACAGCACCCTGTTGCGGGGCCTGCAATATGCCATCGTCGATGAGGCGGACAGCATTTTTATCGATGAGGCCCGCACCCCACTGATCATCTCCACCAACCATCGGGATACCGAAGCGGAAAGCTACTACCAGCAGGCCATCCAATTGGCGAACAGTCTGCACCCCCCAACCGATTTTACCATCCGGGGCGATATCCGTTTTCCGGTGCTGACCGACGCCGGTCGGGCACGGCTGGCCGCATTGTGTGCCGACCTGCCGGGTCTCTGGCGCGGCGAACATCGCCGCCGCGAAGGGGTGTTGCAGGCCCTGGCCGCCCTCCATGCCTTTCAGAAGGATGTGAATTATATCATTCGGGATGACAAGGTGTTGATCGTGGACGAAACGACCGGCCGCATCATGCCCGACCGCTCCTGGGAACGCGGTCTGCAACAACTGATCGAGGTCAAGGAGGGGGTGCCCCTCTCCCCGCAAAAAGAGACCCTGGCACGCATCAGTTTCCAGATTTTTTTCCGGCGTTATATCCGTCTGTCCGGCATGACCGGCACCTGTCGCGAGGTGGCCGCCGAGGTGAGCGAGGTGTATGGCCTGGGTGTGGTGCGCATTCCACCCAACCGCCCTTCCCAACGCAAAACCCTGCCAGCCCGTCTTTTTGCCACCGACGAAGCCCGCTGGCAAGGCGTGGTGGCCGCCGTCCAGGAACGGTATACCGCCGGTCAGCCGGTCCTGGTCGGTACCCAATCGATCCTGGCTTCGGAACGGTTGAGCACCCGTCTGACCGAGGCGGGCATTCCCCACCGGGTGCTCAATGCCAAACAGGATACCGAAGAGGCCGAAATTGTGGCCCAGGCGGGCGCGCTCAAACGGGTCACCATTGCCACCAACATGGCGGGACGCGGCACCGATATCCAATTGGGTCAAGGGGTTGCCGAACAGGGCGGGTTGCACGTCATCCTGACCGAGTGCCACCACAGCAGTCGGGTGGACCGGCAACTCTTCGGTCGCTGTGCCCGCCAGGGCGATCCCGGCAGTTGGCAGGCCATGCTCTCCCTGGAGGATCAACTGGCCGTGGACCTTTTTCCACAAATGGCAAAAATATTGCAGGCGTCTTTGCTTCAGTTCCCAGAAAGTCTGTTTTTCCGCAATGTTGCGTTAATATGTTTTCGTTGGGCACAGCGTCGCACGGAGCGCGCTCATCATCGGATGCGCAGTCGAATGCTCCACACGGACTTTCAACTGCGGCGGTCTTTGGCCTTTAGCGGACAAATGGAATGAGCGTTTTTTGGTTTTCGTCGCGTCTTGCCCGGCACCATTGGCTGGTCGGCACCGTGCTGCTGGTGTTGTGCGGGCAAATTTTGCCGGTGTCACTTGCCTGGGCCAAGGCCACGCCGGATACGGCCCTGGTTGCCCCGACTCCGACCGAGTCGGCCCCGGTGGCCGCTCCGGCCCTGCCCGCTTTGCCGGTTGGCGAGGCGCAAAATGTGAGCTGTCTGGTGGAACCCGCCCTGGATATTCAGGTGGGGACACCGGTGGAGGGTTTTCTGGAAGAGGTCAACGTGGATCGGGGGGACCGCGTCACGCCGGGCCAGCCGTTGGCGCGCCTCAATGCGGGGGTCGAACAGGCGTTGCTGGATTATCAGGCGGCCAAGGTGCAGTTCGGGCAACGCCGCAAGACCCGCACGACTGAACTGCACCAAAAAAACATGATTGCCGAGCAGGAGGTGGATGGGATTGCCACAGAACTGCGTCTGGCCGAATGGGAGTTGAAGGAACGCGGCGAACGGCTGAAATTGCGCACCATCGTCAGCCCCATTCATGGTGTGGTGGTGGACCGCTACCATAGTCTGGGCGATCTGGTCAAACAGGAAAAAATTTTCCGCATCGCCAAAATTGATGTGTTGCATGTAGAAACCGTATTGCCGGCCCAGATGTTTGGCCATATTGCCGTCGGGCAGACCTATGCCGTGCACCTGCCCCTGCTGAACCAGACGCGCAATGCCAAGGTGAGTGTGGTGGATCGGGTGATCGATGCCGCCAGTGGCACATTCCGGGTGCGTCTCGTGCTGCCGAACAAGGAGGGTGAACTTCCTGCCGGGGTGCGCTGTCAGATTGATTTTACCGTGCACCAACCATCGGCAGACCGGCCTGCGGCGGGCCATTGATGCGGGTCCAGGGGGATCATCCCCCTGGTGGGGTCCCTACCCTATGCACACATCTTTATGCTGATAATAAGTCCGAAGCATATTGTGCAGTTATAGGG
>JADFYM010000214.1 GCA_015233035.1 Magnetococcales bacterium | reverse complement strand
CCCCCCCCACCCTTTTTTTTTAATCATTCATTATCAAGGGGGTCCGGGGGGGATTATCCCCCCCGGTGGGGTCCAGGGGCAAAGCCCCTGGTGGGGGTATGGGGGCAAAGCCCCCACTGACCACAACGATACATCTGTGGAGACGTGGCAATGTCCATCATGACGGGTCAAACGCTGACTTCATCCGAACTCAAGCTGGTCATCCGCGTCGGGGCAAAACTGGGGGAGGGGGGTCAGGGTGAAGTTTTCCAGGCCGAGGAAGGCAATACCGCCTATGCCCTGAAATGGTACAACGCCGCCCAGGCCACCCCGGACCAGAAAGCGGCCATTGCGGCCCTGGTCAAACACGGTCGCCCTCGGGGTGAGGCGGGCAGTCGGTTTCTCTGGCCAATCGATCTGGTGGAAGATGCCCAATCGGGTCGTTTTGGTTATCTCATGCAATTGATGAATACCAAGACATTTGCCTCGTTGGGCGAGATCCAGGCCCATCGCAAACCCGCTCCCAGCTATGGCACCATGTGCCGCATTGCCTTTCTGGCCGCCAGCAGCTACAAACGGCTGCACATGGAGGGGTATTGTTATCGGGATATTTCCCGTCGCAATCTGTTGTTCGACCCCATTCGCGGCGATATTTTTATTTGTGACAACGACAATGTGGGCATTGCCAACCAATCCACCTGCCAGGTGATGGGCACCATGGAAAACATGCCCCCGGAACTGATCCTGAAACAGGCCGAGCCTTCCACCAAGAGTGATTTGCATGCCCTGTCGGTCCTGCTGTTTGAATTGTGGATCTGGCACCATCCTTTGCATGGTTTGAAGGAGTTTCAGGTTCGTTCCTGGGATTTGCCTGCCAAAATCAGGATTTATGGGGAAGAACCGGTTTTTGTCTTTGATCCCCAGGATCAGAGCAATCGCCTGCCGGACGATCCCGACTATAATACGGCCAGAAGACGCTGGGCGCAGTGCCCCAAAATTATCAAGGATCTGTTTATCAAAGCCTTCACGGTTGGTTTGCATCATCCCGAGCAACGGGTCACCGAAGGCGAGTGGCAGCGGGCCTTTTTGCGTTTGTTGGATGGCATGGTTTATTGTCCGGGATGCGCGGCGGAAAACATGTGGACCCTGGATGCGGAACCCTGCCACTGCTGGCATTGCCGCACCTTGCTCATGCTGCCCCCCCGCCTGGTGGTCAAACATCCCACCCGAGGTACCTATTTTTTTTCCCTGGTCCTGGGCAAACAATTGTCGACCCTCTTCACCAATCCAGAGGAGGAGGAAAAGGCGCGTCTCTTTGGCGAGGTGATGCAACACCCAACCAATCCACAAATATGGGGGATTCGCAATCTGACCACCACCGCATGGCGTGCCTCCTTCCCGGATGGATCCCGCAAGGAGGTCGCGCCCGGACGCGCGGCCCCCTTGACCATCGGGATGGAACTTGACTTTGAAGGGTTATCCGGTGAAATTGTCGCGTGATGAGCGTATCATCGGCACAGCCTGGAAATGACCATTCCTTCCAGGTCGTTTTGGATGGGTGTTCTGTTTCCGATAACTCGTATATTATCTTTCAAGTAAATAAAAGGGTTACTCATGGCCGCATTTGATGACACACTGCGTACCAGGCTGGCAGAGTTGATCACGGAACATGGTCGGGGATTACTCCAGGAACCGCGTCGCCTGGAGGGATTGTTGCGGGACACCAGTCAGGGGCGGAGCGGCTCTGATCTGCATTTGTTGATGCAGGGGTTGAAAGCGGGGATCCCGGTGCAGTTGTGGGATGATTTGAATCGCGGACTGCCGATTGCCGGCATCATCCAGCGGTTGGTCCAGCGACTGGAGGAGGCGCATATTTCGCCGCAAGCGGCCCGCTGGTGTGTGGAGAGTTGGTGTCTGGCGTTGGGCATGGAGGTGCCGATCCCGGAAACTCCCACGGATCGGGTGGGCAAAATACCGCTGGACTCGGGCTTTCCCGTGCATCAACAGGAACCTCCGGCACAGCGCATCTGGACCGATCCGGTCACGGAGATGGTGTTTCATTGGATTCCCGATGGCACCTTCTTGATGGGCGATTTGTTTGACGAGGGTGGTCACGACGAACAGCCGGTGCATGAGGTCACCCTGGATCCCTTCTGGTTGGGCAAATATCCGGTTACCCAGGGGCAATGGGTGCGGGTGATGGGCAGCAATCCCGCCTATTTCAAAAAAGGCGATGATTATCCCGTCGAACAGGTCTCCTGGGATGATGTGCAACAGTTTATTACCAAGCTCAATGAGATGGGCTCCAACCGGTTTCGTCTGCCCACCGAGGCCGAATGGGAATATGCCTGTCGGTCCGGTGGCGAGGCACAGCGTTATGCGGGTGGCAACGATCCCGATGCAGTGGCCTGGTATGTGCAGAACAGCGACGAATCCACCCATCCCGTTGGCCAAAAGGGTGCCAATGGTTTGGGTTTGCACGATATGAGCGGTCATGTCTGGGAGTGGTGCGAGGATTGGTTTGACGATATGGCCTATGCCAAGGCTGGCCTGCGCACCCACAATCCATTGCGGCAGAATGATGCCAGTGGGGACCATGTGTTGCGTGGGGGTTCCTGGAGCGATCAACCCAAATATATACGGGCCGCTTTTCGTGACTGGGGTCGTTCGGACTATCGGGGTTATGATTATGGGGTTCGTCTGGTCTGGATTGGGCGGGCAAACCAGTGAGTCCGTTGCAAAAAGGTTGACACAGGATGCTGGATCCCCCGGAGACACGCCTGCTGCGGCACCGCATGATTCGCGAACAGTTGCAGGCACGGGGTCTGGACGACCCGGCGGTGCTGCATGCCATGCAGCAAATTCCACGGGAATGTTTTGTCCCGCACCTTCCGCTGGAAACCGTCTATCAGGATGGTCCCTTGCCCATCGGCCAGGGACAAACCATCTCCCAGCCTTACATGGTGGCGGTCATGGCCAGCCTGCTGCAACTGCACGGTCAGGCGACGGTGTTGGAGGTGGGGGCCGGATCGGGCTATGGGGCTGCCGTGCTGGCGGTATTGGCCGACCGGGTGGTCGCCGTGGAACGGTTGCCTGCTCTGCTGGAACAGGCCCAAGGCCGTTGGCGCGCGCTCGGCCTGGACCATATTGCTGGCGTTGTGGGGGATGGCACCCTGGGCTGGGCCGCCGGTGCGCCGATGACGGCATCTCCGTCACCGCTGCGGCCCCACAGGTACCACCCACCCTTTTGGCACAACTGCGCCCCAACAGTGGTCGCCTGGTGATTCCCGTTGGCTCGCGTCTTTTACAAATGTTGCAGGTCATACAACGCACCCACGATAACCGGATGATCATGACCGAACAGTTTCCCTGCACCTTTGTGCCCCTGCTGGGCGAAGAAGGTTGGTAATTTATTAAATTTATTGGTATTTGTGTATGAATCCCCAGTTGCTTTCACATCCCCTGTTGACGCCCATCAAATCTCTGTTGCTCAACGCAGACCACGGGGGTCCGGGTGTGCCGTTTCCCGTGCTGAGTGATCTGCCCGGCGGTTCGTTTGCCTGGCTGGCGACGGTATTGGCCAAGGAGTGGGACCGTCCCCTGGTTCTGGTCACGGGCACCTCTGCCCGCGCCGATGCCTTGTACCGGGAATTGCTCTTTTTTTCCGGAAATTTCAAGCATCCGCTCGCCCTGCTGGGTTTTCCGGCCTGGGAAACCTTGCCTTTTGAACACCTTTCGCCGTTTGGCCCCCTGGTGGGCGAGCGCATCGCGACTTTGTTCCGTCTGACCCAAATGTCTGGTTCGGGGCCTGTCCTGGCTGGCAACGAGGCCGGCGATACCCGTGCGGTCATTGTCACCACCGCGATGGCCCTGATGCAGCGCGTCATGCCCAGAAAATGGCTCGCCCAACAGGGACTCGCCATCAAAAAAGGCGATCAACTCAACCTGACGGCCATGCGCGCCTTTTTGACTGTCTCCGGCTATCGTCATGCCTCGCAGGTGGTTGAATCGGGCGAATTTGCCATACGCGGCGGCATTATTGATTTTTTTCCGCCCGGCCACGACGATCCGGTCCGCATTGAACTTTTTGGCGACGAGGTGGAGACTCTCCGGCAGTTTGATCCCGTCACGCAGCGTTCCACCGACCCCATCGCCGGGGTGCAAGCCCTGCCCACCAGTGAGGTTGTGCTCAACGAAGAGACCATTCGCACCTTTCGTACCCAGTTTCGCCAGACCTTCGGTGGTCATACCACGGAAGATCCGATTTACAAGGATATTTCCAAGGGGATCAAGGTGCAGGGGATGGAACATTTTCTGCCTCTGTTCTACGAACCGGCGGAGACTTTTTTTGATTATCTGCCGGAGGGATCGGTTTTTCTCCTGGAGTCTTGCGCCCAGGAGGCGATGGCATCCTTTCATGCGGAGGTACAGGACCGGCATCGCATGGTCAGCGAAGTGGATGGTGCGTCCCGTTCTTCGCTCAAGCCAACGGTTCGCTATCTCGCCCCCGATGCACTCTATCTGACCCCGCAACAGTGTCAGGACTGTTTGCACCCGTTTACCGTGCTGGAAACCCGCCCAGGAGCGGAAAAAGCGGCCATTTCCATTGCCTTTGATGCGGTGACCGATTTTGCCGGGCATCCCCCCCCCACGACCACCGGTGTCAGCACAGGCCAGGAGAGTACCCTGGATCGCGTGGCCAGTTATATCAAAACCGCCCAAAAGAACGGCTTCCGTATTGCCCTTTCGGTACGCACCATGGGCCAGCGGGAGCGGTTGCGGGAGGTGTTGGATGATCACAAAATTGCCACCAAGATTGCCGCCCATTGGGAGGGGGTGCTGCATGGACCGCCCGGTTCCACCTGGCTGGTGATCGGCGATGTGGAGCAGGGTTTTTCCCATGGCCGCATTGGTATTGTGTTGATTCCCGAGGAGTCCATTTTTGGTCGGCGCACCCGCCGCCGCCAGCGGGATCAGCGGTATCTGGAACAGTTGTTGGCCAGTTTTTCGGACCTCAAGGAAGGGGATCTGGTCGTCCATGCCGACCATGGTATTGGCCGTTTTGGCGGTCTGCACTCTTTGGATATTGGCAGCATCAAGAATGAATTTTTGCTGATTGCCTATCAGGACGACGACAAGCTGTATGTCCCGGTGGAAAATCTGGACCGGGTCAGCAAATATTCGGGTTCCGACGAGATTGTGCTGGACAAGCTGGGTGGCACCAAATGGGCGAAGACCAAGGAACGCACCAAGAAGAAAATTCTGGAGATGGCCCAGGAGTTGGTCCATCTCCAGGCGTTGCGTGAGGCCAAGCAGGGGTTTGTCTTTTCCGGTGCGGATCCCCTGTATCAGGAATTTTCCGCCACCTTTCCGTTTGAAGAGACGCCGGACCAGGCCCAGGCGATTGAGTCGGTGTTGGCGGATATGGCCTCCAGCAAACCCATGGATCGTCTGGTCTGTGGTGATGTGGGGTTTGGCAAGACGGAGGTGGCCTTGCGGGCCGCCTTCCGGGCGGTCATGGATGGCAAACAGGTGGCGGTATTGGCTCCGACCACCATTCTGGCCCAGCAACATTTTGAGACCTTTTCCCGTCGGTTGGCTCCCTATCCGGTTCGCATTGAGTTGCTCTCCCGTTTTCGCAGTCCGGCGGAGCAAAAACAGGCTGTTCGCAATTTGCACAGTGGCGCGGCGGATATTGCCATTGGCACGCATCGACTGTTGCAGAGCGATGTAAGTTTCAAGGATATCGGCCTGTTGGTGGTGGATGAAGAGCAACGGTTCGGGGTCTCGCACAAGGAAAAGCTCAAGGCGTTTCGGGCGACGGTGGACATTTTGACGCTGACTGCCACCCCGATTCCGCGCACTCTGCACATGGCCATGGCCGGGGTGCGCGACATTTCGATTATTGCCACGCCACCGCTGGATCGGTTGGCCATTCGCACCCTTATCACCCAGTATGATCGGACGCAGGTGCGCGAGGCCATTTTGCGGGAGATTTATCGGGGTGGGCAGGTCTATTATCTGTACAATCGGGTCCAGGATATTGAAAAGTTTGCCGCCCAACTCACAGAACTGGTGCCCGAGGCGCGGGTGGGCGTTGCCCATGGGCAGATGCGTGAGGGGCAACTGGAACGGATCATGTTTTCTTTTTATCAACAGGAATTCAATGTTCTGTTGTGTACGACCATTATTGAGAATGGCGTGGACATTCCGTCTGCCAACACCATCATCATTCATCGGGCGGACAAGTTTGGCCTGGCGCAATTGCATCAACTGCGGGGTCGGGTGGGGCGTTCCAAGCATCGGGCTTATGCCTATTTATTGGTTCCTCCGGAGCATAATCTGACCGAGGATGCCCGCAAGCGACTGGCCGCCCTGGAAACCTTGGGTGATCTGGGGGCGGGTTTCAGTCTGGCCACGCATGATCTGGAGATTCGTGGGGCGGGCAACATTCTGGGTGACGAGCAATCCGGGCAGATACGGGAAGTTGGTTTTGAATTATACAATCAGATGTTGCGGGATGCGATTCAGGGTTTGGCCCAGGGTGTACCCCAGTCGCCCACTCCAGAAGAACCGGAAGAGATTTTGCCGACGATCAGTTTGCACATTTCCACGCATATCCCGGATCAGTTTGTCCCGGATGTGCATCAACGGTTGACGTTGTACAAGCGCATTGCCGAGTTGATCACCCCGGAAGAGATTGCGGAGATGCGGGCCGAGTTGTTGGATCGTTTTGGTCCGTTGCCCGAATCCATTGGCAATCTGTTGCGTCTGGTGGGGATCAAGCGGTGTTGTCGGCAGCTTAAAATTCTCAAGCTGGAGGCGGGTCCGAAGGGGGCTTCTGTTCAATTTCACCCCAAGCCGGCGGTCAATCCATTGGCGATCATCGAGTTGATCCAGAAAGGGGGAGGCTCTGTGATTTTCAATCATCAAACCAACACGTTGGGTATCAAGAACCGCTTGTGGGACGACACGGAGATTCGCCTGCGGGCCTTGGAGCAATTGTTGGACAAATTGCGCCCGGAGGCAGTGGGCGGGTCCAGTTGAAGATCTATTGGCTGCTTGAAGACTTGGCGTTCTTGCCAGTGCGTATTGACAAGCACGGGAAAATTTTGTAGCCTCACCCACCTGTTCTTGGTCCCTCCTGGTCATAGGCCGACGTAGCTCAATTGGCAGAGCAACGGATTTGTAATCCGTAGGTTCGGGGTTCGATTCCCCGCGTCGGCTCCAATCAAATCAAGTGTTTACGTCAATTCTTCGGGTAGCATTTTTCATTCCAGCAATCAAATAGCAATCAGTTGGAAAAAATCATCCTCCAGCAATCCCCCGCCAGAAGGTATTGCCCTGGTCGGCGTGGTCGTCGTCCCGATCCCCAGAAGTGTAAAACGCAGGGTGAATTTGTTCCAGACCGGAAACGATGCAGAATCACGGCGGTACTGTTTTTGTCTGGACATCTCCGACTGGCTCTGGTATGAGCGTCTGACGTAAACATCTTGCGGGTGGGTCGTTGGGCAT
>JADFYM010000213.1:7040-7558 GCA_015233035.1 Magnetococcales bacterium | reverse complement strand
AAATGTGCATCAGCAGCACTGGCAAGGTTCAACGCACCAATCCCGCCGCCCGCCACGACCACATCGGCGGCCGCGCTACTGACGGCGGTCAGGGTGCCAATGCCACCACCGCCAGACCCCAGATGGATGCCGTCGGCCTGCAACTGCACCACCCCCGCCACCTTGCCCGTTATGCGGCCCGCCGCATCCAGGCTCAACTGCCCGGCGGCCTGCACGGTGTTGATGGTCACATCACCCTGGGCCTTGAAGGTGGCATTCCCGCCACTGGTCACGGTCATCGCCTGTATACTACCGATGCCACCCGTCACATCAAAGGCCGCATTGCCCCCCACACCAGCCGTCAACGCCAGAATATCCCCCGCCACCGTAAAGGTGGCATCCAGACCACTGGTCATGTTGAGTGTCCCGATCCCGCCGCCGATCACCATGTTGGTCTCCGCCCCACTGGCCGCGTTCAGGGTGACGATGCCCCCGGTGGATTCCAGCTGCAAGCGACCGCTCGCCTGCAAGTCACTCTC
>JADFYM010000213.1:0-7008 GCA_015233035.1 Magnetococcales bacterium | reverse complement strand
CCGACTGCGGGTCACGTTCAGGATGCCACTGGCTTGAAGGGTGACGGGTGCCCAGGTCTGCAACGTCAGGCTCTCGATGACATACTTGTCGGTCACCAGATCGCCGGTTTGCAAATGGACCGTGCCATCCAGGGTGGAGGCCTGCGTCGGCATGACACTGCTGTAATCTTGCGTCACCTTTTGCCATAGATTGGCGTTGGCGAAGGTGGTCCCATCGGCCAGCGAGAGGGTGGCCGCATTGCCGATAAAACGATACACCGCATAATTGACCTGCTGAATATCCTGGGGGCGGGCCAGGGACAGGGCACGACGCGCCGCATCGGTCAAACCGGACAGGCCCGTATCAGGCATCTGGATCTGCATCAGGGGCGAAGAGAGACCCACCGTGTCGTTGGCATCGGTCACCAGGGTCACATTGACTCCCTGAATGTCCAGAGGATCCGCCCCGGTGGATGGCGTATATCCCGGCAGTGCCGCATGGGGATAGAGCTTGGCCATCAGTTCTGGCGATAACAGATATTGTACCTGATCCGCCGATACCAACCCCTGGTCCACCAACGATTGCAGGCGGGGATCCAGGGTGCCATCGTTGGCGGAATTCAGACCCGTATGGGCCATATTGACAATCGAGCCGGCATCCACCATCAGGGTGACATTGCCGTGCAGAGAGGAGACCGAAGCCACGGTATCGGGTGTCTGGGAGGACAGCAGATTGAGATCCCCCGCCAACTCTTCCAGCCCGATATCACCGGTGGCGGTGGCCACCACCCCACCGGGCGCATGGTTGCCCGAATCAAACCGGGCGACAATGCTGCCCGCCCCGCCATCCAGCGTGACCACATTGCCGACGATCACACCGTTCAAACCGTTGATGCCATCCCCTGCCTGCAAGGTCACATCCGTCATGGCGCGCACATTGTAGAGATCCAGGGCATCCATCGCCTTCACGGTGATACTGCCATCGGCCAGAATGGTACCCAGATGCAGGGTGCCGTGATTGTCATTTTTCAAGGCCGTAATGTTGATATCCCCCTTGGCCTTGACATTCAGCACACCCCAGGCATTCTCCAGCTTGACAGAAACCGAACCGTTACTGGATATCTTCGGGGCCGCACCAGAGATGACCACGTTGTCGCCCACCTGCAACGTATCGGACCCCAGGGAGATCCCCCCTTGACTGGGGACAGGATTCGGACCGAAGGGATCGGGGTCCGGAGCCGGCACTTGCACCCCTACCGCATTGGGATCTCCCCCCAGGGAGATGCTGCCGTTCAGCAACAAAGTCCCCGGCGTGTGAATGTTGATCTCCGGGGCAGACGCTCCCTGGAGAAAACTGACGGCGATGGGATAATCGGCCCGCAGGTTGTTGGTATAATAATCCTTGATCCCCGTCACCGTCGTGGTCACAGTATGCACCGTCTGCTTGCGCAGCCACCCTCCCCCGGTGGTCCAGGTATTGGTGGTGGTGGTGACATTTTCAAAGGTGGAGAGATATTTCTGGTTGGTGCTGTTCGCCCAGGATACGGCCCCCAGATAGCCTGCCACAGTCTGCCCGGAATCCACCCAGTTGGTGGTATCGGTAAAATTGGCGGTCGTGAGATCCACCTTGCTGGCCGAGCCGACATATTCATAGAGCTTGATGGGACTGATCCCATAGAGAACCGTCGGATCGGACAGATTCAAGCCGGTCACATTGGCCACCAAAGTCACATCCTTGACGACCGACACAGCTTTGTCATTCTGCTCCATGAAAGAGATGGAATAGGCATAGGGATCGCCAGCCAGCGTGCTCACCACCTCCGACTCCAGCAACGGTGACTTGTCGCGGGTCTGAACGTCGGTGGAGATCGCACTGGAATCTGCCGCCAGGGCATCCCATTCAAAACCGAGCAGATTAAAGCTGTTCTGCTCATAGGTTTTTATAACTACTTTAGTCATCTCCTGCCCATCCACCCAGGTATAATACTGCCCTGGGGTGGGTTGATAGGAGAGGGTTTCGCTGGCCGAGTGGGTTGAACTGGCTCCCGGCGTATAGACGATGGAGGCAATATCATCCGGGCCAGACGCCGGGACCAAATTTCCCTGATAGGCCTGCTGGGTGACGATGCCGTCCTTGACGGTGTAGACCTCGCGCGCCAGGGTGGTGGAATCGGTGACGGTGATGGTCCCGACCCGGTCTTTCGACACGTCGATGGTGCCCACCGAAAGTTGATATTGGCTGTTGTTTGTAATATTGACGCTGGCATACCCACTGGCCACCCGCAATTGGCCATTGCCGGTGCTCAGGATTTGCCCGGTCAGGCTGATATGGCCCCCGTTGGCGACGATGGGATCCAGCATGATGGTCCCACTGTTGGCATCAAAAAAGCCGGACACAGGCACATCCGGTTCGCCATAGCGGATGCCGGCAATGGTATTGCCCAGGGCATCGGTAAAACCGGTGGAAGCCTTGGGCGCGAAACTCGAGTCGATGGTCAGGCTATAATTCTCCACCCCGCTCTGGACCAGCCCGTCAATGTTGATATAACGGGCCTGGATGCTGATATCGCCCTCCGCCAGCACCCGCGTGGTATTTTGATTGTGGATGGCCGCATTCAGACCGGCCATGCCAGGCGCGCTGAGGCTGCCAAACGTCAGTGAATCAGAGGTTCCGTTCTTGTTGTACACCTGGGTGTCGAACACGGAGGTATAATCCACATACTGACGGGGATCGCCATTGCTGTGATACCAGGCATCGGAACTGAGATTGAAGTTGCCCTTGGCAGCCAGGGAGATCGAACCCGCAAGTATCTGCCCGGACACATTGATGCTGCCATCCAGATTTTTAAGGATCAGGGCACCGCTCTGATTGACCACATTGCCGATGACATAGACATCCTGAGGGATGGAAGGTACGGTCAGATCATAGGCCGCGCTCGGGTAGCCAGCCTGCACCACCTGGATCTGGCCGGTCGAACTGCTGCCTGCGGTGCTGTCCAGCCGCACATCGTTCAAATAGACATGGCCGGGCGTGAGACTGACCAATTGCCCATTGACCACATCGGTCCGCTGGTCGGCGGAAATGCCCAGGTCGTTCACCTGCAAACCGAAGGGGGTCTTGTTGAGAATGTTGATATCCGCCCCACTGCGGGCCACCAGTTGCTGACCGATCATCCCGGTCAGGGCATTGGATTCGGCATTGTCGGCTTGAATGAAGACCGAGCCAGGGGAGGCATACAGATTGGGCAGATTGACAAAAAAGGCATCAAAGGAGGCTTGGACCAATGTCTGGCCATTAATGGACTGACCCAGCCCCAGATCGGTCAGGGTTTGATTGATGGTATCCAATTCCGCCTGATAGCGGGCCACCGCCTCGGCGTTGCTGCTTTGACTGGTGATCCAACCTTCCACCTGTTCCCGCTGCTCAAAAAGCTTGTTGCCAATGTTGGCATAGACCAACGTCGGCAAGGCCACATCCTGCTGCTTGATCACATAAAGCTTGCCCTGCAGCTGCGCCGCGAAGGAAGAACCGATGTCGCTGTTATAGACGGCCAGCTCGGTCCAGTTGTCCTTCTGGTCATAAGTCTGGGTCGAGAGATCCAGGCTCTTGTTGTCGCCCATATAAAGATAAACATTGCCGTCATGACTGACCCGGGTGGTCGATTTGACAGCATTCACCACCCCGGTGTCCGCCAGCACCGTGACGGCGGTCCAGGTGCTCCGATCGGTATAGTTTTGCTGATCCAGGAGCAGATTGACATCCGTCCCACCCCCCGTCGGATTATATTCATAATAGGCATCCGGGGTTCCGCCCACGGCCGCACCCGCGACCACCTTGACCAGATTGCCTACGGACATGCTCAGGGCAATATGATCCACCGGCAGCGCGGCATATTCATAATGCTGATCCACATCCAGACCGAGGGCCGTCTTTTCGGCGGCGGTCAATTCGGTGCCCAAGCGAGTCGGATCCAGTTGCTGTTCCCCGTTGACCCGCATGGGCAACACTTGCAGCAGTGCCTTGTTGAAAATTCCCGCATCGACCAGCACGTTGCTGCCCACCAGAACCTGATTGCTGCTGCTTTCTGTGGCCCCGTTGGGCACATCCACCGCATAGGGAATCAGGGAGAGCGAGACCACCAGACCGGCGGTCTTACCCCGCGTGCCATCCTCGTTGCTCGCCTGGCCTTTCTTGGCCACCAGTTCCACATCTTCCATCGCCTTCAGGGCGGTATTGCCGCTCAACACCACCTGGTTGACCTCGTTGATGCTCATGGTTGGCACCGGCACGCCCAGACCATACAACGAGACCAGGGCCATATCCGCCGTCGCATTGCCGTCCAGCAGGTTGGAGACACCAAAGGCGTTGCGTCCGGCATACAGATTGACGTTGCGGGCCTTGATGAGACTGTTGTCGACGTGGACGCTGTTGTTGGCACTCACCGAACCGGTGGCAATGGAGGCCCCGCCGGAGATTACCGCCGCCGAAAAAAGATTGGTGCTGGGGTTGAGACGGGCATCCGTCTTGGCCGTCAGGGTAATATCCCCGCTGTCATTGAGCAACTGGGCCCCCTCGACATTGACCGCCGCATTGGTCGTGGTGGCCAGATTGGCGTTGGCAATGGAGAGGCTCAACCCGGCGACCCCTTCCACGCGCACACTGTCTACGGCATACACATTGGTCGAGGCTTCAATCGTCATGCTGCCCGGTTGTGCGGTGTTGCCGGTGGCGGCCAGCGTGGTGCCCGCCCCAATATTGATCACCGCACTGAACGGATTGGCACTGGTCCCGATCACGGAGGTACTGGAGAGGGCACTCAGACCGATCAGCCCGGCGGAGGCGGAACTGAGATTGTTGTCGTTGGCGTAGCGATCCTTGGTGGATTGGTTGGCGGCCAGCAGGGTGATGCTGGCGGCGGTCACGGTGTTGCCCGTACCCAGTGCCACATTGGCGGCACTGCTCACGGTATTGAGCACCAGAGCCCCACTGCCCGCCAGAATACCCACCGCCAGATTTTTGGCCTGGGCATCAAAGGTCTGGGCATGGCTGGAACGCACGTACAGCGTCTCCACCACCACCTGGTTGTTGTTGCCCATGGTCACCAGGGCATTGCTGGCCAGGGTCAGTTTGGCCGCAGCCCCGGCGATGCCTGCGAAAATACCCCCGCTGGCGGCAAAACTCTGCGCGTTGACCAGATCCTGGCTGTTGGTCTGCATGTTCAGGGTCTGGGCTTGCAGGGTGACCCCGTCGCCGAGACCGGCAGTCACCTGGGCCGCATCGGTCAGGAGGGCCAGGGAGGCCCCCAAGGAAGCCCCGGTGCTGACACTGATGGCCTGGGTTTCTGCCAGGGCGGTCTGATAACCCGTCGCGGTGATGGTCACATCCACAGCATGGACCACCGAGGCGGTGATCTGGGCCGTCACCGCCGGATTGACGGTCAGCTTGGTGACCGTACCGCTGGCCGCCGCCGCAATCAGGCCAATACTGGCCGCCGTGGCCTCCAGATCGGCGGTGGCCCCGGTCTGGCTGGTGGCCAGCACCGACAGATTGCCGCCCAGCAACAACTGGCTGTCATTGACCAAAGCATGGGTGACCGTCGACACCACACCACCCGCATAGGCCCCGCCCCCCGCCAGGGAGACCAGGCCCGCCGCCGCTGCCGTCGCCTGCGCGGTGGCCTGAATGGTCGCCAACTCATTGGCCTCGATCAGCACATTACCCCCCGTGCTGAGAGCCCCGACGTGGGCCACATAGGCCTCGACCGTATTGGCGATCACATTGTCCGCCACGGCCACCCCCAATGCCGCCGCGCCACCGATGCCGAAGGCCGCCGCCACCGAGGCGGCTGCGACATTCGTATCGATCACCGAGGTATCCAGGGCGCGCACCTTGAGGTCGCCCCCGGCATAAATACTGGCCCCACTGCTCAGGTAGGCACTGACCGTGGTATCCATCCGGTTTTCGGCACTGCCACCGGCCCCGCTTAAACTCACCGCCGCAAACCCGGCGGAAATGGCCACCGAACCGGAAAACACCTGGGCATCAATCGCCTGATGGGACTCGGCCAGGACGGTGACAGTACCCTGGGCAGCCATGCTGGAACCGGTCACAAAAGCCGCCACGGTGCCGGGCGTGGTGTTGATCACCTGTTGCCACAAATCCCGGTTGGCATAATCCTGGGTCAGGAGCAGGTTGGCCAGTTCACCGTCCTTGCTGACTTCTTTCGCGTAGAGCGGGTCGCTGCCAATATAGCGGTAGGTCTCACCCGCCCGAATGCCCGTACCATCGCCCAACCGGACGACATCACCGGTGTGCAAGACGCCCGGATTGTTGACCCCGGCCAGATAGGTATAACCCACGTTGGCATAGGGATCATACCCGATATAGTTGCGGGCAATGGCCATGCCGATGGAGGCCCCCACCCCCACCGCACCGCCCCCGGCGGCGGCCAGAGAGGCGACCAGGATGGAAGCATCAATGTGGGACTGGTTCACGGCATGAATGGTGACATCACCCGCCTGGACGCCGCCATTCTGGGTGACACTCGTGGTATGAATGACACTGTTCAGGACAAAAGCCTGGACATCGCCCAGAATAATATTGAGTGCCGAAGCCCCAGCACCACTCAACCCCACTCCGGCAGCCCCCGCAAAGGCGGCGGCCACGGCGGCGGCGGCGGACAGGGTCTGAATCTGGGCCGTTTCAGAAGCCAGAATGGTCAGATCACCCGCCTGCTGCACGGTGATCCCTTGATCGGCGTTGCTGATATAGGCCAGCACGCTATTGTCGATCCGGTTGCAGGCCAGCGAGACCCCCACGGAGACCGACACCCCCGCCGCCCCCCCCAAGGCCGCCGCCATGGCCGCCGCACCCGCCAGGGCAGTAATGCTGGACGGGTCCTGCGCCAGCAACGAGACGCTGCCCGCCTGAATGCCGTTGGCCCCGTCGCCATCTACAAAGGCGGCAATCGACACCTGAAGACGGTTTTCGGCATCCACTCCCGATCCGGCCGCACCGACCCCGGCTGC
>JADFYM010000212.1 GCA_015233035.1 Magnetococcales bacterium | reverse complement strand
ATTCTGGGAGTTTCTGAAGGACAGAATCGGGAATTTGAACCGGATCCCGTTTTTGCCAGATGTCATTCGCAATGCGGCGTGTGTAGCATGATGGCGGTTCGATTACCTGCTATTATGGAGTAGTTGCTCCAAAACTTCCGCTTGCCTATAAGTTTCGCAGATGTCCCGCGTTTTCTCTTCAAACCGTTCATCCTGCTTCGGGATCAACCACGCCTCAACACGATGGGGTTGCAAATCGGCTTCCTTCAGGAACCGTCCCACTGACCGCTGGGAAATATGATCAACGATGCCGCGTTTGACAGCTTCGTCGGCGATTCCTTGTTGGGTCCAATGGGTGAAAGGAAGCTCGCTGTCTTCTGGACGTTCACAGGCAATTGCCACAATAGAGCAAATATTTTCAGGGGTAAACGTGGCAGGGGTGCCCGACCGGGGTGCATCCCCCAAGTGTCCAATGATATCCTCCTTGTCACCGATAGTACTCCAGCGACGGAGCCATTTTCGTACCATGTTGCGAGAAATATGCAGCATCCTCGCAACTTTTCGGATCCCTTCGCCATCTGCGCTCAAAAGAATGATCTTTGCCCGCATCACCAAAATTTGTTGTGCCGTGTGCTGGCGCACAATCTGTTCAAGTTTCCGGCGTTGTACGGCAGAAAAAGAGAGATCGCAGACTCAAGACCTTGTCCCATGGCCAGCCCTCCGAGAAAAATTAACGTGAGCAGGCAGCGTATCATGTCCTTGTGGACGGGTCACTGATTTTCACTTCTGTCCACTACCTCCGTATGACGCAAAACACCTGTCGCGCTACCGTTTCGTAGCTTCCCTGGCCGAGAACAAATTTACCGTGATATCCTGCCGGGGCTATGATCCTTGCAGAGGATCGGTTTTTTGTCCATTCCCCGGTTGCCATCCGTGAATTGCTGTGTTAAACTGCGACCAAGATGTCACCCGTGCAATATGTGCGTGGTTCGGCTTGTTTTTTGCATGTGTTCGCCTTGTTGTTTTCAGCCGGGCGTGTCAGGCCCAAGCGGGATGACAGGACCACAAACACCTTGAAGAGAGGCAGGAGTCACACCATTCATGGCTATGATCGAGAAAAAAATGGGCAATCCCCGCAGACGCATGCTTGTGCTGGTGGCAGGATTTATGCTGTCTTTTCAAGCTGTTTCGGCATGGAGTATGACGCTGCGCGAGGCGACCGAGTTGGCAGTCAAGACCTACCCGGATGTATTGGCGGCCGAGGAGTTTGGCAAGGCTTTGGATCAAAAGGTGCAGCAGGCTTTTGCCGGCTATTTGCCGAAAATGGATTTTACCACCGGTTATGGTCCAGAAACGTCTGACAATACCACGACGCGGGCCGTCACGGGCAACACCATCGCCAAACGCGCCTTGACCATGGACCGGGAAGAAGCCGGTCTTGTTGTTCGACAAAATCTGTTTGACGGCTTCGATACCCGCACCAAGGTGGCACAAGCCAGGGCCCAACTCGCCGCTGCGCAGGCCAGGCTGGCATTGACGGCTGACAGTGTCGGGTTGCAGGCGGTGCAGGCATATGTCGATTTGGTGATGAAGCATATCCAACTGGAACTGATCAAAGACAATGTCTTGTTGCATCAGCGCATTCTGGACAAGGTGCAGAAAAAATACGAAGGTGGGGCCGGTACCGAGGCGGATGTGCACCAGGCCAAGAGTCGCACCTTCCTGGCCTCGGCCAATCATGCCAGCAACCAGGCGGCGTACAAAAGTGCCCAGGCAAAATTTACCGAGATTATTGGCCTGCCTCCACTGAAGGAGCAAGAGATGGTTCGGCCCCAGGTGCCAGAGGCCTTGTTGCCGAAGTCTGTGGAGGACTCACTGGCTGCCGCCCTGCACAACAATCCTGAATTGGCGACGGCCCGTTTTAATGTGACGGCGGCAGAGGCCGCGTTGGAGAATGCCAAGGCCATTCTGTGGCCCCGGTTGGATATGGAACTGGCGGCCAGTGACAATGCCAATGTGGGGGGGGCCGAGGGAACTGCCAAGGCCGCGTCGGCCATGGTGCGCATGAACTATAACCTGTTCAATGGTGGCGCGGACCTTGCCCGCTTTCGGGAACAGAAAAACATGCTGGAACAGGCACGGCAAACCCAGGAAAAAACCCAACGCGCCCTGGAAGAAAATACCCGGGAGACGTGGGACCGGTTGACCATGGCCCAAAACCGCATCGGTTTTATGCGGCAGCATTATGAGGTGAGCAAGCAGGTGACGGCCTCTTACCATGACCAGTTCAAGATGGGCAAGCGCACCCTGCTGGATGTCTTGAACTCGGAAAATGAGTTGTTTGCCGCCAAGAATGGCTTGCTGTTTGAAGAACTCAGTTATATCAAGAGTGCTTATGAATTGTTTGCCAGAATGGGCATGTTGCAGGAAGCCGTTGCGGCGGAACCGGTTGCTTCGCACCAGGAATTATTGATGGAAAAGGGTGGCGCGTCCGACTTCGGTCCATTGGCACCGTGACGCTGTTTGTGCACCTCTTACCCTTGGCATGGCCGATTTTTCCGACGACGGGATGGCAGACTTGAAACAACGTGCGTACAGGGGGGGGGCTATGGGTATGGGTCGCTTGTCTCCTGTGCGGTGTTGGCTGGGTTGCGCCATCGGGTTGTTGTGTATGGCGGCGGGTCATGCCCAGGCCGTGGAGGCCACCTCCTTCGAGCAGGCGGTGGAGACTGCGCTCGCCTCCAATCCCAAGGTGTTGACCGCCAAGGCCATGCTGGCGGCCACCCGGGAAAAGTATGAACAAAGCCTGGGTGCCTTGCTGCCTGGGATCTCCGTCAATGCCTCGTACACCCGGGTTTCCGATACCTGGATCGATACGAGCAACGCCCAAAATCCAGAACGGTTTAATGTCAATCTGGTCCAACCTCTGTACAGGCAACCGTTGTTGCTGGCACTCAAGCAAACCAAGCCGCTGATCGCCGCTGCGGAGGCGGATTATAATGCCGCGTTGCAAAGTGTCCTCCTGGATACCGTGCAGGCCATGGTCACGGTATTGCTGACGGAAAATGTGGAAAAACTGGCCGAGGACAATCTGGTTTTGACCCATCGCAATTTGGATGCGGCCATGGCCCGGCGGCAGGCCGGGGACATGACCCGCACCGATCTGGACCAGGCGACGGCACGGGTGGCCTCGTCGGAGGCGGAGCTGATTCGGGCCAAGAATGATGCCATGGTTGCCCGTGCCCGTTTTGAAGAGACGGTCGGCATGACGGTTCCTCCCGGTTTGCATATTCCTGATGTGCCGCCCCACTGGCTGCAAGGGACGCTCCCGGATCTGTCGGCCCAACGGCGGCACCGCCCGGACTTGCAGTCCGCCGAGAAGCGTCTGGAAGCGGCAGATGTGGCGGTGGAAATGGAAAAAGCGGGCCATTTCCCGTTTATTGATTTGCAGGCCAATTCGGTCACCTTCCAGGGTGGTCGCGGGGCGGCGGCGCAGTATAATGGCGAAAATGAATACAGTATTGCCGTGCAACTCACCTTGCCGATTTATGCCGGCGGCCAGACTGCGTCCAAGATACGGGAGGCATTGGACAATCGGGACACCCGGGAAGCCGAGCGGCAGCGGGTGGAAAAACAGGCGTTGCGGGAAATCAATCAGGCCTATCTGACCATGTACAGTGCCAAGGCAACTGTGGCCTCGTCCGAGGTGGCCTTGCAATTTTACAATCAGGCGGTCAAGGGGCTGGAGGAGGAGTTTGCGGCGGGTTTTCGCACGGTTACCCAGTTGTTTGAGCTGCAAAATCAATTGTTCCGTTCCCGGACCGACCTGGTCAAGAGCCGTTATGAGTTGATTTCGGCTCAATATCAACTCTTGCAAACGATTGGTTATCTGACGGTGGCGGATTTGCAATTTCCGGGTAGCCAGTCGGTGGACCCTGCGGATGGGTTGGCCGTTGACACAGCGGGCAGTGATCTGTTCACCCGTTTTATTGACTCACTCAAAAAGTTGCCCCCGACCGATTGGACCCCGACCAGTGCGCGCGCCTCGGTCGACGCCCGCCAAGATCCGTTGGAGTCGTCCCATGGGGGACAATCTGCCGCTGCGACTCCCTGGGGGTTGCAATGGACGCGGACCTTGCATGTCCCGGTCGCCTCCTCGGCGGTCGCTGCTCCGGGTTGGCCTGTGCAAGAGGTCGAGCTGCCTGGCAGTGGGCCTACGCTCGCATTGACCCGCAGGATGTTGTCCAGAGGACCATAAATGGATCCCCATGCCGAAGTGTTTCAACAACAGTGGGCGGAAGCCATCCGGTTGCACCAATCCGGTCACATCCAGGCGGCGGCACGGATTTATCAGGCTTTGCTGCAACAATTTCCCGGTCATCCGCATCTGCTTCATCAATATGGTCTGGCCCAGCAGGCGTTGGGGGATCTGCGCAGTGCCATGCACCTGCTCAGTCAGGCGGTGGTCCGGGAACCGGACCAGCGGGCGTTCCGTCTCGACCTGGGTCTGGTTCTGAAACAGATGGGGCGCAGTCGGGCTGCGCTGGAACGGTTGCAGGAGGTGCAGCAACAACAGCCGGACGATGCCGAGATCCATTTTCATGTGGGAGACACCTGTATGGATCTGGGCGAGGCGGCCGCCGCGTTGGAGCCGTTTCGGACCGCCATCCGGTTGCGGCCTGCTTTTTTGGAGGCCTGGATCAATCTGGGCCTGTGTCTGAAGGCGTGCGGGCAGTTGGACGAGGCTCTGCGCTGTTTTCAGCAGGTGGTGCAGGATTATCCAGACAGTATCGCCGGGCATGTCAATCTGGGCTTGACCCATTTGCTGATGGGGCACTATACCCTTGGCTGGCAGGCGTATGAGTGGCGGCTCTTGGCCACCGGTCGGGAGGCGTGTTGGGTGGTGCCGGACTTTTTGCTTGGCCCGCAGGCTCCGCCCCGCTGGACGGGCTCTGCCTTGGCTGGCAAGACCATCCTGATTCTGGCCGAGCAGGGCTTTGGCGATACCTTGCAGTTTGTCCGTTATGTGCCGCTGCTCAAGGCGGCGGGGGCGCGGGTTTGGTTTATTGGTCCGCCGTCGTTGCTGCCCTTGTTGCGTACCGTGCCTGCCATGGACCGGATCGGAACGGCCCAGGATTTTTCCTTGGCCGAACCGGCGGATTGTTATTGTCCCCTGCTCAGTCTGCCCTTGTTGTTGCACACCCAGGTGGGCACCATTCCGGCAGAGGTGCCCTATGTACAGGCTGCGCCAGACCGGGTGCCGTTGTGGGCCGACCGGTTGGGTACGGAGAAAAAATGGCGGGTCGGCCTGGTCTGGCGCGGCAAGCCGTTGCATCAGAATGATCCGCTGCGCCGTCGTTCCTGCACCTTGCCCGATCTGGCTCCGTTGGCCAGGCTGACCGATGTGACCTGGGTCAGTTTGCAAAAAGAGGCCGAGGAGGATGGCCCGTTGCAACCGCCAGATGGCATGGCATTGCTGGATTTGCGGGGGGCCTTGTCTGATTTTGCCCAGACGGCGGCCATTGTGTCCGCGTTGGACCTGGTGATCAGCATTGATACCTCGGTGGCCCATCTGGCGGGTGCGTTGGGCAAGCCGGTCTGGATACTCTTGCCGTTGGCCCCGGACTGGCGGTGGTCGCTCTATCAGGAGACCACCCCCTGGTATCCCACGGCGCGTCTTTTTCGGCAAACGGTGCCCAATTGTTGGCAGGATCCGATCCAGCGCATGGTGACGGCACTGTCCCAGTGGTTGCCCACACACGAGGATCCACGATGAGTCATTCTCCGCCGACCGATCAAGAACAACTGCTCTTGGCCATTCGCCATTTCAACGAAGGGGACATGGGCAGTGCGGCGCGTCTGGCGCAGGCGGTGTTCACCGCAAATCCCAATCATGCCGAGGCGATCCATCTGCTCGGCATGATTGCCCTGCGCACCGGACGACTGGAATTGGCGACCAAACTGCTGGTGATGGCGGTTGAATTGCAGCCCCGGCAGGCGGCTTTTCATTTCCACCTGGGGGAACTGTATGGCCAATTGGGCCATACCGAGGCCGCCGAGAGACAATACCGGCAGGCCATTCGCCTGCAACCGCATTTTGTCCCGGCCCATGTCCATCTGGGCAATCTTTATTTTGGCATGGGGGCGTATGACCGGGCCAAAAAGTCGTACAAGACCGCTGTCCGGCTGGATCCCAAGACGCATATAGCCAGTTATAATCTGGGCATTATCGCCCAGGAGATGGGGGAGCATGGGGTGGCCTTGCACTGTTTTGATCAGGCGTTGCAGGCGGCCCCTGTTGGCAGCACGGCGGCGGCCCAGGCGCATACGGCCAAGGCGTTTTCATTGTTGGCTTTGGGGCGGTTCCGGGAGGGCTGGCCAGAATATGAGTGGCGTTGGCAGTTGCCCGGCAATACGCCGCGCATCTGTGCCGCCCCCCTCTGGGACGGCTTGGATATTCAAGGCAAGCGCATTTATCTCTATACGGAACAAGGCTTTGGAGATGCGCTGCTCTTTGTGCGGTATATCAAACGGCTGCGTGACCGGGGGGGATATGTCATTCTGGAATGCAAGCCGGAACTGTTGACCTTGTTTCAGGGGTCGCAATTGGCGGATGAAATGGTGGTCCGCGCCTCGGGGGATGCGACGCCGCCGGATTTTGCCTTTGATTGTCATTTGCCGTTGCTTTCCTTGTTGGCTTTGCCTGGTATTTTTGCGGGTCCAGAGCCGACCCTGCCGGATCGGGTGCCTTATTTGCGGGCCGATCCGGTTGCGCAGGAGGCGTGGCGGGTGCAGTTGGCTGCTTTGCGGGGGTTGCGGGTAGCCATTTGTTGGTCGGGCAATCCCGAGACGGCGGTCAATCGCAACCGAGCCTGTTCTTTGGCGGATTTCGCGCCCCTGTTGCGGGTGCCGGGTGTTTCTTTCGTCAGCATCCAGAAGGGGGTGCCGGCGCAGCAAATGCGTGCGCAGCCTGTTGATGTGCTGGATCTGGACGCACAACTTACCGATTTTGCGCAAACCGCTGCTGTGTTGGCCAATGTGGATCTGTTGATTGCCACGGATACGGCGGTGGTGCATTTGGCGGGTGGTTTGGGTCGACCGGTGTGGACGTTGTTGCACACGGCGGCGGAATGGCGTTGGTTGCAGCATCGGTTGGACACGCCCTGGTATCCGAATATGCGGTTGTTTCGGCAGACGACGGCGGGTGATTGGTTGGGTTTGTTGGAACGGGTGGCGGAGGAGTTGTGCCTGTATCAGGGGTCCAGGGGGATTATCCCCCTGGTGGGGTCCAGGGGCGAAGCCCCTGGTGGGGTCCGGGGCGAAGCCCCGCCAGGCACGTGACAGTCCCCGGATCGCTGCCAAAGTATCTCTGCACTTGATATACTGCACACGGTCACAATGGACGGGTATCGTCATTCCCGCCTGCGCGGGAATGACGGAACAGAAAGTGTCGCTTATGACCGTGTGCAGTCTAAACCGCACCTATTTCGGAATGCGTCGTTTCCGTCATCCCCGCGAAAGCGGGGATCCAGGTTTCGCAGTCTCCGTCATCCCCGCGTAGGCGGGGATCCAGATCTCGCAGGTACCACCTGGATTCCCGCCTGCGCGGGAATGACGTTTGAAAAA
>JADFYM010000211.1 GCA_015233035.1 Magnetococcales bacterium | reverse complement strand
AGTTTGGTAAGCTTGTCCTTGATGGCGCGGTACCTCTTCGCGTTGTCACTCATGACTGGATCTCCTTGACAGGGTTGATTTCAGTCATGAGTTTCATTAATTATTGCAAAAAGTCAACCCTTTCTGACACTTCCCGGCACCCCTTGAAAAAGTGTCCGGTAGTGAATTCTGGATCCAGATGCCTGTCGTAATATGATTTTAACTGGGATGAGAGTTTGCGTTTTGTTGATTGCTCGCCTTTTTGTGCTTCAATATTTGAACTTGCATGGTCGCTATCAAAATCTGCAAATCCCCTCTGGGCCTCAATTTTGTCAATCCATATCAACTCACCAAAATCACGATCCAACGCATTACTTTGTTCCGGCAATTTTTGCGGTTTAGCGTTAAATTCATCAGGTTCCTTAAGTTCTTTAGGATCCAGACAGTAAGCGCGAAGCTGAAACAATCCCTCCATTCTTCTTTTCAGGAAATGAACCAGTGAAGTCGGCCACAATGCCACCGGTTTGTTCTTACTGTTATTGCTTTCGGCATGATCGACCGCATCACGAAATTCCTGATAAAGATCCTCAATTTTCTTTGGTTCGAGGCGTAGCCGTATCCCCAGAAGTCCATCCTCCCAATCCAGCATGGGATACATGTGGCTAACATGGCTAAACTCATCCTTTTCCACGTGCAGCCAAACATCCATGGTGGGGAGGAAATCCTCCCAATCTGTCATCTCTGGAATTTGGTCAGAATCGATCCATTGTCGTCCAATGCGGTCGATTGATGCCCAATCGGACAAGGTAAAATCCATGATGGTAAACTTTTTGCTGACCAGAAATCGAAGCAGGGCCACCATGGCCGTGGTTTTACCGCTATTGTTTGCCCCAACGAATATAGTCGTTTCCTTGGCTAAATCGATCCGAACCGATTTAAGTCTGCGGAAATTCTGTATTTCCAAGTATTTAATATGCACGCATCACCTCTCGTAATGATTGTCAATCGAATCCGTATCGGTTATTTTTAAATGTCCAAAGGGTTTAATCTTAAACTGCAGAGCAGAAGACCCTCCATACCGAACATGTCGAGCACTGTATCAGACCAACAAACAATAGGTCAATTCAAAATTTTTTTAGATCAAAAATTTTTCATGCAGAGATCCAGAGCAATATCTGATAATCTTTAGAGGGTTTACACTCTAAAGAATCATAAAACAAAAAAAATTATTCTTTTGACGTCCTAATCAACGATCAGAATAGCCATGCAACTCAAACCAATCCCATTATTAAACCTTATATAATATTTCCCCCGGTAATATGTGTATGATTTGCTGCACTACGTCCGTTCCAGTCGCAGGAGGTTCATTGCAGAAACAAAGTCTTCAGGACAAGCGCGATGATCCCACCAACACAAACCGCCATACCCGACCTGAGCGGGGCCATCTCGGCAGACAGACGGAGTCCGAGCTCTTTGAGGGAGCACTTCAATTCGGTCTTGACCATCTCCAGATCCAGTTTGGTGACCACCTCATCCTGATTGGATTTTTGTGCCACCCACCCATTCTCCAAACACCCTCGAATCAGGTCAGAATCTTGCATTACTGGCTCCGTTCGCCATTGCCCTCTTGCCGACGGGAGGCAAATCCTTGTGACAAGGGGCGCGCGTGCGGTGTCAGGGCACTGACTTGTTTGGCAATCGGTGTTGTGGCATAGACGACCTTCTCCGCTTCGCATAGAATGGCCCCCCCTAACGGTGCAAACCAGCGCGTGCCCGCCTTTTCCCAGGCCGGTGCCGCACGGGGGAAATATTTTTCGGCCACCGGCGGCATGAAGAGTGCAAAGCGGGATTGACGCGGAATAAACAAAGACTCGGTCAGCAGTTCGGTCAATTGTTTGGGCGAAAAGGGCCTGCCCCAGCCGAATGGGGTGGTGTCCCGCCGCGCCCACAACCCGCCCCGATTGGGTGCCATGGTCAGCAACCGCCCGCCCGGCGTCAAAATACGCCAGGTCTCCCGCAAGGCCGCCTGGGGCGATTCACTGCCTTCCAGAAAATGGGCCATGATCACTTGGTTGAACTGCTCATCGGCAAAGGGCAAGGCATTGGGTCGGACCTGGGCAATGCGATTGGGTTCTCCCGCTGGCCAGGCCATGACGCCCATCTCGGCAGGGGAGGCCCCCAACGGGCGGCCGCGCCGCTCTTTGGGCAAGAAACGCACGATCTGATCCAGGTAGGGTTGCGCAAAACCCAGTCCCAGTATTCTAATGTCGGGATGGTTGACGCTGAGCCATTGCACCATCACCTCCCCCACCAGAGTGGCGACCGTCTGTCCCTGGGGGGAATTGTACCAGTTGTGTAGTCTAACCGCTTCCAGCATCATCGTCGGGTGTCTCGTTTGGTATCCAATGGGAGAGAATGTCAATTATGCCTCAACATCACTTGATGGTCGAGCCTGTCCTTGCTCTGAAAGACAATTATGTCTGGCTGTTCAAAACCAGTGCGCATACCTGGGCCGCCGTCGATCCGGGTGAGGCTGGCCCGGTCATCCACCATCTGGACAGTCTGGGAGAGACCTTGTCACATATTCTCCTGACCCATCACCACCACGACCATACCGGTGGGGTGGAGGCCTTGCGTCGGCACGGAGTCGCCCGAGGCTATACCCCCCTCGTCATCGGTGCAGAAAAAGATGCCCATCGACTCCCCCCGTTGGATGTCGCCGTGACCGGTGAGCAACGCCTCTCTCTGGGCGACCTGGAGGCGGAGGTCATGGAGGTACCCGGCCATACCCTGGGCCATGTCGTCTATCGGGTTTTGGATACCTTGTTCGCTGGCGACACCCTGTTCCGCTTCGGTTGTGGCCGCGTTTTTGAAGGCACCCCGGAAAAAATGTGGGACAGCCTATCCAAAATTCGTGCCTTGCCCGATACTACCCAACTGTGTGCCGGGCACGAATACACCCTGGTCAATCTACAGTTTGCCTGCTCCCTGGAGCCGAACAATGCTGCCTTGCAAACCCTCTTGACCCACATTTTCCGGCAAACCGATATGGAACAGCCCACCATGCCCTCTCCATTGGGCGAAGAGAAACAGTATAATCCTTTCTTGCGCTCGGACGATCCGGCCTTTGCCAAAAATATCGGTCTGACCGGACTCGCGGCAGAACAGGTGTTCGCCTCCATTCGCAAGAAGAGGAACTCCTTCTGAACGCCTTTTTCGAGCACTCAGGGGGCTGCCATGCCGATTTATGAGATGATCCATACGGGGCGGGTGCCGGTCTATGTCTATGCCGATGATCTGGACCAAACCTCCCGGCAACAATTGATGAATGTGGCCGCGCTGCCCTTTATTTTTGATCATGTGGCGGCCATGCCCGATGTTCATGCCGGTCTGGGGGCGGTCATCGGGTCGGTCATTCCCACCGAAAAGGCCGTCATCCCGGCGGCGGTCGGGGTGGATATCGGTTGCGGGATGCAGGCGGTCAAACTGGCCTTGCGGGCGGACGATCTGGGCACCCACGCCGAGGATTTGCAAGCGGCCATCGAACAGGCCGTGCCGCACGGGCGCACCGATCAGGGGGGGCCCAACGACCGGGGAGCCTGGCACACCATTCCGGGGCCGATTCTCGCCTACTGGGCGCAGTTTGGCATCGAGCAACGCCTGCCCCAGGTGTTGAATCACCAACCCAAACTGCTGCACAATCGGGTCAATACCGCCCGCCATCTGGGTACCTTGGGCACCGGCAACCATTTTATCGAAATTTGCCTGGATGAGGCCCAGCAGGTCTGGGTGGTGTTGCACTCGGGATCACGGGGGATCGGCAACCGGATCGGCACCTTTTTTATTGATCTGGCCCGGCAGGAGATGGGGGCACGGCTCAAGCAACTGCCCGATCCCGACCTGGCCCATCTGCAAGAGGGGAGCGTCTCCTTCCAGGATTATGTCCAGTGTGTGGCCTGGGCGCAGGAGTATGCCAGGGCCAATCGCCGTTTCATGATGACGGCGGTGCTCCAGGCCATGGCCACCGTGCTGGGCCGCCCGATGCGAGGGGTGGGGGATCCCATCGACTGCCATCACAATACCATGGAACGGGAAGAACATGGCAACCGCTCCGTCTGGGTGACCCGCAAAGGGGCCATCCGTGCCCGCAAGACCGATTTTGGCATTATTCCCGGTTCCATGGGGGCCAAGACCTACATTGTGCGCGGCAAGGGCAACCCGGAAACCTTTTGTTCGTGTGCCCATGGAGCCGGGCGCAAGATGAGCCGGCACGAGGCCACCCGCCGTTTCAAGATGGCCGATCTGGAGCGGCAGACCGCCGGGATCGCCTGCCGCAAGGATACCGGTGTCCTAGACGAAATTCCCAGTGCCTACAAGGATATCGACAAGGTCATGGCCCGGCAGTCCGATCTGGTGGAAGTGCTCCATGTCTTGAAACAGGTGGTCTGCGTCAAAGGTTGACCCCACACCAGGAGCCGCCATGGAACCATTGCGCCAAGTATACCGGGTGGGAGGCTGGGTCCGGGACCAATTGTTGGGGCTCCCCGCCCCGGATCAGGACTGGGTGGTGGTGGGGGAAACCCCGCAGACCATGCAGGCGCGGGGTTTTCAGCAAGTGGGCGCGGATTTTCCCGTCTTTTTGCATCCCGTTACGGGCGAGGCCTATGCCCTGGCCCGGCAGGAACGCAAAACCGGCCCTGGCTATCTGGGCTTTGCCACCCAGGCGGCCCCGACCGTCACCCTGGAGGAAGACCTGGCCCGGCGGGATTTGACCATCAATGCCATGGCCATGGCTGCCGACGGTCGGCTGGTGGATCCGTTCGGCGGCCAAGCGGACCTCCAGAATCGTCTGTTGCGCCATGTCTCTCCGGCCTTTGTCGAAGATCCGTTGCGGGTGCTTCGGGTGGCGCGGTTTTTGGCGCGCTTTTGGGATCTGGGCTTTCGGGTGGCCGAGGAGACGCTGACCCTGCTGACCACTCTGGTCCAGGCGGGCGAATTGCAGACCGTGGCGGTCGAACGCATCTGGCAGGAGACCCACAAGGCCCTGACGACCCCCAACCCGTTGGCCTATTTTGACCTGCTGCACCAATGCGGGGCGTTGGCGGTGCTGTTTCCCGAACTGGCCGCGCTGGAAGGGATTGCCCAACCGGTTGTGTATCATCCCGAGGGCGATGTCTGGCAACATACCCGGCTGGTGCTGGCCCGTGCCACCCAGTTGAGCCCGCAGCCCGCCGTGCGCTGGGCCGCGCTGCTGCACGATCTGGGCAAGGCGGACACCCCCGTTGCACTGTTGCCGCACCACTATGGTCATGAAGAACGGTCGGTGGTGCGGGTCGAGACGGTGTGTGACCGGTTGCACATCCCCACTGCCTGGCGTACCTTGGCCCTGGCAACCGCCCGCTATCATCTGCAATGCCACCGTTTGTCAGAGATGACCCCCAAAAAGGTGGTGCGTCTGCTCGTGGCACTACAGGCCTTTCAGGGGCCCGAGCGCATGGAAAATTTTTTGTTGGCCTGTCAGGCGGACGCCACCGGTCGTCTGGGGATGACCGAGCGTCCCTATCCCCAGGCGGATCTGTTGCGTCGCTGCCGTCTGGCCTGTCTCGCCATCGAGGTCGCCCCCTTGGTGCAGGCGGGCTTGCAGGGGGCGCGTATCGGCGAAGCCATCCATCGGGAACGGCTGCACCGGGTACGCGCCGTGCTGGCCGCCTGTTCGGGATGACTGCGCCATGTTGACCAAAGATCTGCTCCGTTTTGACCAACGCAACAACCGGGTCTATCCGCGTTTTGTGGACAGCCAGAATCGCAGTTGGCAGGCGGTGGCCGAGGCGTTGGCCCTGGTCTATGCCTCGGGCAGCGGCTACAGTCGGGAAGAGTTGACCGAATTGACCCTGCCCATCCTCAACGCCGCCCGTTCGCCCCTGGTGGCCAAGGGTTTGAACAAGCTGCTGCTCGACCGCTGCACCTTTCAGGAGACGGATGCGGAACTGGAACCGTTTCGCATGACGGTATTCACCACGGCGGCCCAACAGCTTGGTCCACGGGTCGAGACCGGGGAGACAACACCGGAGCCCACGCCGCAGGGGACCAACAATCTGGAAAAATTTCGCCACGCCGTCGCCCAGACCCTGGGCATGGAACCGGAGGCACTCTCGGCCCGCCTGTATGCAGATTTGCCCGCCCGCCAGTGTCTGCTGACCTTTGACCCCCTCTCGCCAGAACATTTGCTGCACCGCTATAACATGGCCCAGGCCCAGGGTCCGCTGTGGTGGGCCAGGACGTTGCGGGTGGAAACCGACGAACCGGACGTGGGTGTTTTGCGCCCGTTTTTTCGCTATATCAAATGGTTTCAACTGTTGGCGCGGATCACCCGTCCGCCCGCCGGGGGATTTGCCATCCAGTTGGATGGACCGTTGAGCCTCTTCGAAAACAGTCGCAAATATGGCTTGCTGTTGGCCAACCTATTGCCTGCCGTCTGTGTCCTGAGTCATTGGCGGATTCGGGCCGATGTCGAGATGCCGGTGCGGGCGGGTTCCTTTTCGGCGGCTGACCACGGTCAGAGGAGCGGACCGGCGGTGCTGGAATTGGATTATACCGCCGGGTTGCACTCGCATTTCACCCATACCAGTGCCTATGTGCCGGAAGAGTTTGAACGATTTGCCATCCTGTTCAGTCAGGAGGTGTCGGCGTGGACGATCCAGGAAGAGACGGCCTTGTTGGAATTGGACAAGCAGGAATGGACTGTCCCGGATTTCAGTTTCCGGCATGAAAGCGGCGTGGTGGTCCATTTGGAATTGTTCCATCGTTGGCATGCCCCCCAGCTTCAGCGTCGTGTGCAGGCCATGTCGCATCCCAAACGGGGCCAATTTTTATTGGCCGTGGGGGTGGATCGTTTTTTGGTCAAGCAGGCCGCGATTGCGGCCATTTTGCAAGAGTCTGAATGGTATCAACAACATGGATTTGCGTTTAACGCCTTTCCGCCGGTCAAGCGGGTGGTGGATTGTCTGGATGGGTTTTTAAAATAATCATTATCACGGGGGTCCGGGGGGGATTATCCCCCCCCGGTGGGGTCCAGGGGCAAAGCCCCTGGTGGGGTTGGGGGCAAAGCCCCCGGTGGCCGCCACAATGATCAAAGTGATTTATGTGCATCGTGTACATTCAAGAGTGCTCCACATCTTTGGCAACAATCAGGCTACTGATTCAACCAACCTGATTTGACGGGTGAAGTTTTATGGGGACCAGGGGAGATTATCTCCTTACAGGTGTAGGTTTTTTCTCCCTCTCCCTCCGGGTTGCCCCATGCACACCGCGCCAACGTCAGGCCGCAAGCCTCGGACACGCGCAAACCGGGGCGGAACATGAGCAACACGGGCATCGGTCACGTGCCTCGTTGCGGCGGCCCTTGCTGGCTACCATGAGCTTTTCGACCTCAAGGCCGGTCAGGTGTTTTCGTTCATCGTTCATTTTTACGTTCCAGTCAACGAAGAAGGCCCGCTTTATGCGGGCCTTCTTCGTTGTTTGTCGCCACGATAAGGGTGGGGTGTCCAAAAACGGCCTCCACGGTCCAAATTTATTGCCCAGGATCTGGGCCTCGTCAGCAGATACCTCACTGCCCCCCATTCAATATTTTGGGACATTGACCGGATTTTCAGCATAGTCCCT
>JADFYM010000210.1:1877-7669 GCA_015233035.1 Magnetococcales bacterium | reverse complement strand
TTGCCAGCGACGGTGGCTGTGCCGATATTGGTTGCCCCATCGGTGAGCGTGACGGTCGCGCCCACCTCGCCACTGCCGGTGAGCGTAAAGGCGGTTTTGTTGGTGATATGATCGGTGTTGGATGCGCCGGTATCGTCAGTCGGGGCGAGCATCAGGGCGAAGGAGGTTGTATTCAGCAAGACGGAAACGGTATTGCTGAACTCATTGGCCGCCAAAATGTCGGCCTTGCCATCCCCATTGACATCGGTCGTCGCAATAGACCACGGACCGGATCCCACGCCAAAATCGACCTTGGGTTGAAAGGTGCCGTCGCCATTGCCCAGCAACACAGAAACGGTGTTACTGTTCGTGTTGGCCACCAGAATATCGGCTTTGCCGTCTTCATTGACATCAGCTGTCGTGATGATCTCGGGGTTTGATCCAACACTGTAATCGATCTTGGGTTGAAATGTCCCATCACCATTGCCCAATAACACAGAAACGGTGTTGCTGGTATTATTGGCTAGCAGAATATCGACCTTGCCGTCCCCATTCACATCGGCCGTCGTGACAGAATTGGGGTTGGATCCAGCACTATAATCGACCTTGGTCTGAAAGGTTCCGTCGCCATTGCCCAGCAACACCGATACGGTATTGTTGCTATGATTGGCCACCAGAATGTCAGGCTTGCCGTCTCCATTCACATCGGCAGTTGTGACAGAGGACGGGTCTGATCCAGCACCATAATCGACCCTCGTCTGAAATGTCCCATCACCATTTCCAATCAATACAGAAACAGTATTGCTGCTGTGCCAATTCGCCGTCAGGATGTCGATCTTGCCGTCGCCATTGACATCAGCGGTCGTGACAAGCTCGGGCAGTGTTCCAACGCTATAATCGACCTTGGTCTGGAATGTCCCGTCGCCATTACCCAGCAACACTGAAACGGTGTTGCTGCCAGAATTTGCCACCAGAAGGTCGACCTTGCCGTCCCCATTGACATCGGCGGTCGTGACAGACATTGCAACTGCTCCAACCCCATAATCAACCTTGGACTGAAATGTCCCGTCGCCATTGCCCAACAACACAGAAACGGTGTTGCTGCTCCCATTTACCACCAGCAGATCGGTCTTGCCATCTCCATTGACATCGGCGGTTGTGACAGACATTGGGCCTGATCCCACGCCATAATCGGCACGGGAAAAAGATGTCGGCCATTGCACAGCCGGGGCAGTGGTGTCCAACGTGAAGTTGAACGCGCTGGAATCGGCACTGGCATTGCCCGCCAAATCCGTCTGGTGCACGATAACAGATTTGGAGCCATCCCCGCTCAAGGTGAGGCTCGTACCCGTGCCGGTGGTCCAGGTGCTCCCGGCATCCGTGCTGTACTGCCACGTTGCCCCCGTTTCCAGACCGGTGATGTTGACTTGGCCGTTGCTGGTGATCAAGTCACTGGGACCGCTGCCGGTGTCGTGCGCCAAGGCCAAAATGGGTCCACCACTCAGCAACACAGAAACGGTATTGCTGTTCAAATTTGCCGTCAGAACATCGGCCTTGCCGTCCCCATTCAGATCGGCAGTCGTGACAGAGTATGGACTTGATCCAACGCTATAATCGACCTTGGACTGAAATGTCCCATCGCCATTGCCTAGCAACAAAGAAATGGTGTTGTCATTTCCATTTGCTGCCAGAATATCGGCCTTGCCGTCTCCATTGACATCTGTAGCCGTGACAGAGTGTGGAAGTAATCCAACGCCATAATCGCCCTTGGTCTGGAATGTCCCATCGCCATTGCCTAGCAGCACAGAAACGGTGTTTCCGGTAGCATTTGCCGCCAGAATATCAGCCTTGCCGTCCCCATTGATATCTGCAATCGTGACAGAGTGTGGGTTTGCTCCAACACCATAATCGACCTTGGTTTGAAATGTCCCGTCACCATTGCCCAGCAACACAGAAACAGTATAACTACCATCATTTGAAGCTAGAATATCGACCTTGCCGTCCCTATTGACATCTACAGCCACGGGAGACCGTGGGTATGATCCAACGCTATAATCGACCTTGGCCTGGAATGTCCCGTCGCCATTGCCAAGCAACACAGAAACGGTGTCACTGTAGTAATTTGCCACCAGAATATCGGCCCTGCCGTCTCTGTTGACATCCGCAGTCGTGACAGAGTGTGGTTGTGATCCAACGCTATAATCGACCTGGGTCCGAAATGTTCCGTCGCCGTTGCCCAGCAACACAGAAACGGTGTTGCTGGCATTATTTGCTGTCAGAATATCGGCCTTGCCGTCCCCATTGACATCTGTAGTCGTGACAGATGTCGGGCCTGATCCAACGCTATAATCAACTTTGGTCTGAAATGTCCCGTCGCCATTGCCCAACAACACAGAAACGGTGTTGTCGTTCCCATTTGCCGATAAAATATCGGCCTTGCCATCCCCATTGACATCGGCAGACGTGACAGAGTATGGGGATGATCCAACACCATAATCGTTGAAAAAAGAGAGTGGCCCTTGCGAAGCCGGGGCTACGGTATCCAACGTGAAGGCAAACACACTGGAATCGGCACTGCTATTGCCCGCCAAGTCCGTCTGATGCACCAGGACAGAATGAGCACCCTCCCCACTCACCGTGAAGCTCGTCCCCGTGCCCGTGGTCCAGGTGCTCCCGGCATCCGTGCTGTACTGCCACGTCGCACCCGTTTCCAGGCCGGTGATGTTGACCTGGCCATTGCTGGTGATCTTGTCACTGGCACTGCTGCCGGTATCATGCGCCAAGGCCAGACTGGGCGCGGCGGCAGCCGTGGTGTCCACCACCACGCTTAACGCACCGGATGCCGCGCTGACATTGCCGGCGGTATCGGTCAGCGTGTCGGTGAAGTTGTGCGTCCCGGTGCTCATGCCGGTCACGGCCTTGCTCCAGGTGCCATCGCCAGAGACGGTGGTCGTGCCGATATTGGTTGTCCCATCGGTGAGCGTGACGAGCGTGCCGATTTCGCCGCTGCCGGTGAGCGTAAAGGCGGTCTTGTTGGTGATGTGGTCGGTGTGGGAAATGCCAGTGTCGTCGGCAGTAGCGAGCATCAGGGCGAAGGGGGTTGTATTCAGCAACACTGAGACGGTGTTGTCGCTATAATTTGCCGTCAAGAAATCGGCCTTGCCATCCCCATTGACATCCGCAGTCGTGAGATGGAGTGGGTCTGATCCAACGCTATAATCGATCTTGGTTTGGAATGTCCCGTCGCCATTGCCCGTCAACACAGAAACTGTGTTACTGGTCTGATTTGACACCAGAATATCTGTTTTTCCATCCCCATTGACATCTGCTGTCGTGACGGCACGTGGGTATGATCCAACACTATAATCGACCTTGGGCTGAAAAGTGCCATCGCCATTACCTAGCAACACAGAAACGACGTTGCCAGTCATGCTTGGAGAAACAATATCGACCTTCCCATCCCCATTGACATCGGCAGCCACGAAATACAAAGGGTATACTGAAACGCTATAATCGACCTTGGTCTGAAATGTCCCATCGCCATTGCCTATCAACACAGCAACGGTGTTGCTGACCCCATTAACTACCAGAAGATCAACCTTGCCGTCCCCATTCACATCTGCAGTAGTGAGAGACGCGCCTGATCCAGCGTTATAATCGACCTTGTTCTGGAATGTCCCGTCGCCGTTGCCCAACAACACAGAAACAGTGCCGCCTGCCCCAGAAGGTGCCAGAAGATCAGCCTTGCCATCCCCATTGACGTCTGCAGTCGTGACAGAGTTTGGGGCTGATCCAACGCCATAATCGACCTTGGTCTGGAATGTCCCATCGCCATTGCCCAACAACACAGAAACGGTGTTGCCGGTAGAATTTGCCGCCAGAATATCGGCCTTGCCGTCCCCATTGACATCTGGACTCGTGACAGAGGGCGGGACTGCTCCAACGCCATAATCGACCTTGGTCTGAAATGTCCCGTCGCCATTGCCCAACAACACAGAAACGGTGTCACTTTGCTTGTTTGGCACCAGCATATCGGCTTTGCCGTCTCCATTGGCATCTGCCGTCGTGACAGAGTATGGACCTGATCCAACACTGTAATCGGTACGGGAGAAAGCAATCGGCCCTTGAATGACCGGGACTGTTTGATCCAGCGTAAAGTTAAACGCACTGGATGCGGCACTGGTATTTCCCGCCAAATCCGTCTGATGCACCAGGACCGAATGAGCACCCTCCCCACTCACCGTGAAGCTCGTCCCCGTGCCGGTGGTCCAGTTGTCACCACCGTCTTCGCTGTACTCCCAGGTCGCACCTGTCTCCAGACCGGTGACGTTGATTTGACCGTTGTTGGTGATCCCGTCACTGGTATTGCTGCCAGTATCGTGCGCCAAGGCCAGACTGGGCGCGGCGGCAGCCGTCGTGTCCACCGTCACGCTCAACGCACTGGATGCCGCGCTGACATTCCCGGCGGTATCGATCATCTTGGCCGTCAAGTTGTGGGTCGCCTCGCTCATCCCTGTAACGGCGACGCTCCACGTGCCATCCCCGGCGACGGTGGCTGTGCCGACAGGCGTGGCACCTTCGTAGAGCGTGACGGTCGCGCCAATCTCTCCAAGACCTGTGACAGCAAAGGCGGTTTGATTGGTGATGTGGTCGGTGTTGGAAATGCCGGTGTCGTCGGCGGTGGCAAGATGGGGTGCGGATCCGGCATTCAGCAACACAGAAACGGTGTCACTATAATAATTTGCCACCAAAATATCGACCTTTCCGTCCCTGTTGAAATCGGCAGTCGTGACAGAGTTTGGACTTGATCCAACGCTATAATCGACCTTGGTCTGAAATGTTCCATCGCCATTGCCTAGCAACATAGAAACGGTGTTGGAGTCCATACTTGTAACTAGAATATCGAACTTGCCGTCTCCATTGACATCGGCAATCGAGACAGAGTACGGATGAGGTCCAACGCTATAATCGACATTGGTATGAAATGTTCCGTTGCCATTGCCTAACAACACAGAAACGGTGTTGCTGTAATAATTTGCCGTCAGAATATCGGCCTTGCCGTCCCCATTGACATCGGCAGTCGTGACTGGGGATGGGCCTGCTCCAACGCTATAATCGACCTTGCTCTGGAATGTCCCGTCGCCATTGCCAAACAATACAGAAACAGTGTTGCTGTTAGCATTGGCCACCAGCATATCGGCCTTGCCGTCCCCATTGACATCGGCAGTTGTAACGGAATATGGGGCTGATCCAACACCATAATCGACCTTGCTCTGGAATGTCCCGTCGCCATTGCCAAGCAACACAGAAACGGTGTTGCTTGAGAGATTTGCTACCAAAATATCGGCCTTGCCGTCCCCATTGACATCGGCAGCCGTGGGAGACTGTGGGGATGATCCAACGCCATAATCGACCTTGCTCTGAAATGTTCCGTTACCATTGCCCAGCAACACAGAAACGGTGTCATCACCATATTTTGCCACCAGCATATCAGCCTTGCCGTCCCCATTGACATCGGCAGTCGTAACACCGTATGGGTATAATCCGACAGCATAATCAACCTTGGCATGAAATGTTCCATCGCCATTGCCCAGCAACACAGAAACAGTGGTACTGCCAGTATTTGCTACCAGAATATCGGTGTTGCCGTCTCCATTGACATCAGCAGTCGTGACAGAGTATGGCAATGATCCAGTACCATAATCGGTACGGGAAAAAGCGAGTGGCCATTGCGGGGCTGTGGTATCCAACGTGAAATTGAACGCATCGGATGCAGCACTGGTATTGCCCGCCAAGTCCGTCTGATGCACCAG
>JADFYM010000210.1:489-1830 GCA_015233035.1 Magnetococcales bacterium | reverse complement strand
TAGGTGCTGCCGGCATCCGTGCTGTACTGCCACGTCGCACCCGTTTCCAGGCCAGTGATGTTGACCTGGCCGTTGTTGGTAATCAAGTCACTGGCACTGCTGCCGGTATCATGCGCCAAGGCCAAAATGGGTCCACCACCCAGCAGCACAGAAACGATGTTGCCGTATAGATTTGCTGTCAAAATATCGGCTTTGCCGTCCCCATTGACATCTGCGGTCGCGACAGAGTATGGGGCTGATCCAACGCTATAATCGATCTTGGTCTGAAATGTCCCGTCGCCATTGCCCAGAAAAATGGAAACGGTGTCGTTGCCCTGATTTGCCACCAGAATATCGGCCTTGCCGTCCCCATTCACATCTGCAGTCGTAGCAGAGGGAGTGCCTGATCCAACACTATAATCGACCTTGGTTTGGAAGGTGCCATCGCCATTGCCCAGCAACACAGAAACGGTGTTGTCGACAGTATCTGCCACCAGAATATCGGCCTTGCCGTCTCCATTGAGATCTGCAGTCGTGACAGAATATGGGGATGAGCCAACGCCATGATCGACCTTGGCCTGAAATGTCCCGTTGCCATTGCCCAGCAACACAGAAACAGTGCCGTCGCCAGCATTTGCCACCAGAATATCGGCCTTGCTGTCTCCATTAACATCGGCAGTCGTGACAGACATTGGATATGATCCAACACCATAATCGACCTTGGTCTGAAATGTCCCGTTGCCATTGCCCAACAACACAGAAACGGTGTTGTTGTCATGATTTGCCGTCAGAATATCGGCCTTGCCATCTCCATTGACATCTGTAGTCGTGACAGATTCCGGGCCCGTTCCAACGCCATGATCGACCTTGGCCTGAAATGTTCCGTCGCCATTACCCAGCAACACAGAAACGGTGTTGCTGCCCCAATTTGCTGCCAGAATATCGATCTTTCCGTCCCCATTGACATCTGTAGTCGTGACAGAGGATGGGTTTGATCCAACGCTATAATCGAACTTGGCCTGAAATGTTCCGTCGCCATGACCTAACAACACAGAAACAGTATTGCTGCCCTCATTTGCTACCAGCATATCGGCCTTGCCGTCCCCATTCACATCGGCAGTCGTAACAGAGTATGGGTTTGACCCAACGCCATAATCGGTACGGGAAGCAATTGGTCCTTGCGAGGCGGGGGCCGTGGTATCCAACGTGAAGGCGAACGCACTGGAGTCTGCACTGATATTGCCCGCCAAGTCTGTCTGATGCACCAGGACCGAATGGGCACCCTCGCCACTCAGAGTAAAGCTCGATCCCGTGCCCGTGGTCCAGGTGCTGCCACCGTTTGTGCTGTACTGCCACGTCGCA
>JADFYM010000210.1:0-387 GCA_015233035.1 Magnetococcales bacterium | reverse complement strand
CGCACCGGATGCCGCGCTGACATTGCCAGCGGTATCGGTCAGCGTGTCTGTGAAGCTGTGTGTCCCGGTGCTCATGCCGGTCACGGCCTTGCTCCATGTCCCATCTCCTGCAACCGTAGTCGTGCCAAGACTTGTTGCACCATCATAGAGCGTGACGGTCGCGCCAATCTCTCCGCCGCTGCCTGTGAGCGTAAAGGCGGTATTTTTGGTAATGTGGTCGGTGTGGGAGATGCCGGTGTCGTCGGCAGTAATGAGACTCATGAAGGGGGTTTCGTTTAGCAACACAGAAACAGTATTGTTACTGTAATTCACCGCCAAAATATCGGCCTTGCCGTCCCCATTGACATCTGTAGTCGTGAGATGGAGTGGGTCTGATCCAACGCTATA
>JADFYM010000020.1:2980-26889 GCA_015233035.1 Magnetococcales bacterium | reverse complement strand
GCGACAAAACCAGCCTTTTGATAGTGAGTCGAGCATTCAGGCCCACTCTCGATGCGGTTCTGGCTGTTGAAATGCCGTTCCAAAGGCATATGCCGAGGTGTTTGCCTTTGAAGTCACCGATTCAGGACAAAATGAACGACGAACGAAACCGCCTGATCGACTCATGTGGTGGGTTGTGGCGTGCCGGTCGATACTGTTCAACAATCCCTTTGGCAGAGAGATGTTGACTCGGGTGGATTGGTGTGTTTCCCGGATATCGTCCACTTCAACCACCACCCACAACCAACCAGAAAAATCAGGATTTACCCTGTGTTCTTCCATGGGTTTTTTCTTTGGCAGGTCCATCCCCTCATCGATCAGGCATTCCATATGGGACGTGATGGCCTCTTTGGCATTCATTATGGCCTCTTCCAATGTGTCACCCGCAGAAAAACACCCAGGAAGGTCCGGTATCACAACCCCAAAGGCATAGTGTTCATCTCCTGTTTCGATGGCAATCGGGAATAAAAATTTTGCTGCTTGTTGGTTTTTTCATTTCAATCCCGCTTGGTTGAGGCCGTACTCACGCCCCATGATACGCATCCATCCACACTGAAGACAAGGAAAATCTGCCCATTCATTTACGGACAGCCCACTTTTCCGGTTGCCTTTTCGTTGTCAAGATATTACGCTCCCACAACCCTTGCTGATGCGGATTGAACGCTGCCATTGCCGGTATAAATCCTATGAAAAAACGTCCCTCTGCCCCCGCCGTTATTTCCATTCCCACCCTCGTTGAGCGGGGCCAGCGGTTTCTGGCTGCCGGGCAGTGGCGGGAGGCGGTGGAAAACTATAAACAGTTGCTCAAACAGGATCCGACCGGAGGGTGGGCACCGCTGCTTGCCCAGGCCTATGCCGGGCGGGCCGACGAACTGGCAGGCAAGGCCATGTTCAAGGAGGCCCTCATTCTCCTGGACAATGCGGATCGCCTGGGGGCCACCCCCGGCGGCAATCCCCTCCGTCTGACCTGTCTGGCAGCCACCGGGCGCATCCCCCAGGCCATCTCCCTCTATCTGCAAACCGAATCATTGCTGAAAACGGCCCATCCCGACCAGTTCCCGCTTTGGCAAGAGTATGTGGCGGTGCTGCTGCTGACAGATGCAGGGGCCACCGTCGCTGTCCCCGCCGACTCTTCCTGGCAGGAGCCGGTCCGGGTGGCCAGACAGGCCCTGGCCGCCCTGTGCCAGCCGGGGGCAGACCCATCCAGCCTGGCCGACCCTCTGCGACAGATTACCGTCCGTTCCCCGTTCAAAACCCTGCGCCTGATTCTCAAGGCCTTGTTGGTTGTGCGTACCGAGCCGGACAAGGCGCGGGAGTGGGTGGCCACCATTCCAGAGAACTCCCCCTGGTCGGGGTTGGCGGGCGTGATCACCCTGTGTACCCTGGAGATGACCGAACTGCTGCGCCGGTCTGCTGAATTTTCTCCACCGGCATTGGCCATCGCCGTCAGTTGGCGGGGCATCGCCCCGGCGCAGTGGCAGGCGGCGCGGGCCCTGCTTGCCGCTCCCCCGGCGCGGGTGATGGCCACCCTGGTGGCGCGTGATTTGCCGTGGGCCATCCCGGAGGCCGCCGTGCGCCGCACGGCTTTTTTGCTCCTGGTCGAGGATCTCTCCCTGCGGCCCGTTTTTGAACGGCGGTTTGGTCCCCTGGATCAACTGGAGGGAAAACGCCTGCTGGCCTTGGCCACCGGGCGCGACCCCCATCGGGGTGAGGGGGCCCATCTGCGGTCGTGGCAAGTCTACCTGAATGCGTTAAAGGCCACCCCGGAGATGCCGGACCATGCGCAACGCATGGCGGTGACGCATCGTTTCCTGGCCATGCTGATCGGTCTGGAAGATCGAGAAGATACCAGGCTGCTTGCGCATCTGGAGCAAAGCCTGACCTATGATCCGGGTGATCGGATCGTCCATCACTCCCTGCTTGCCTGGCACAAGCATGAGGAAGATGACCAGGCCTATGGCCGGGTTCTGGAGCGGGCACTACAGCATTTTCCAGAGGATGCCGAGTTTTTGTATGCCGCCGTGCGGGTGGCGTTGCAGAACAAGACTTTCAAAAAGGCCTTCCGGCTGGCCAAACGGCTGTTGACGTTGGATCCTTTACATGCCGAAGTGCGCCGGGAACTGATTGGGGCCTGTCTGGCCCAGGCGCGCAAGCAGGTCAAGAGCGGGCGGCTGGATTTGGCGGGCAAAGAGTTGGCCGAGGCCGCTGCCTGGGAGCGGCCCGACGAGCGGGATGGGGTGGTGCGGATCAATCAGGCCCTGCTGGCCTGGTTGACCCAGCAGACCGCCGAGGGGGATGCCTGGCTGGAGGAGGGCAAACAGCAGGCGGGCGGTGGGATTGCCGCCTGTTTGCGGGCCGCCATGGAGGGGGTGCGCCTGGGGCTGCCCGAGTCGTGGCAGACTTGTTTGACGGAGGCTCTGCTGCGCAGTGCCAAGCAGACGGCCACGCGGGAGGCTATCCTGGCCCTGGTGCAGGTGGCCCACGATTATGTGGGGGAGACCCGTCTGCGGCAATGGCTGGCCGATTTTGCGCCGTTTTGGCTGTCGCTCAATGTTTCGGCTTTTTCCTTGGCCGAGCAGCGCGCCATCTGTCATCTTTTGGCCAGGGCCAGTGTCTACGGCGTGCTGAAATATTATGCCACCCGGGGCGAAAAACAGTGGCGGGACCAGCCGGGCCATTATGCCTTTGTCTATTATCGGTTATTGGCGCAATACCAGGGGCCCCGCCCGGACGTTGCTCTCCGTGACTGGAAGCGGTTGCAGGAACTGCGGCAACAGGCCGAAAAGCAGCAGGACCATGATCTGGTGGCCGAGTTGGAGGATTGGCTGGATGCCGATGCCGATGACGATGATGATATCGATCTGATGCCACCGTCCAGGAATCGCGCCGCATTGGATCGGGAGGAGCTGGAGGAGCTGGAGCAGATGATCCTCGCGTCCTTGACCATGCTGGCTCGCAACTGCATGAGATCACGTGGGCAACGTGTCTCGCGTAGCGAGGTGCGCGATGTCTTGTTGGATTTTTTTGTGGGTGCCCCGTCAGAGATCATCAAGGTCGCGCGCATAGGCCATCCTGTGAACCTGGTGGATAAGGTGCTGGATAGCGTGTTTCCGTCGGCGGCGCAGCGGCCACCGGAGCAGTCGCCCGCCAAAAGGCGGGGTCGGGACAATCCTCAACAACTGACGCTGGATTTTGACGAGCCATGAACGATCCTTTTGCCCTGTTGGGTGTGGATGAAGCAGCGGATGACGAGACGGTGCGCGCGGCCTATCTGCAACAGGTGCGCGCCTGTCCGCCGGACCGGGATCCGGAACGGTTTCAGGCGATTCGCCGTGCCTATGAGGGGATCGCCGATGCGCGGGACCGCCTGGCGGTTCGCCTCTTTCACGCGCCCGATCCCGATCTGCCGACTCTGCTGGCCCCATCGCTCCAGGAAGGACCGCCCGTGCCGCCCACGATGCAAACTCTTCAGGCCCTGTTCTCTGCCTCCGTGCAGGCGTTTCGTTGGCCAACCGGGCAGGGGAAAGTGTGATATGTGGTCACCCACCCATGAGGCGTTGCTGGCGCAGTTTCGCACCTACCTGGAAGAAATTTCCGTGGAGGAGCAGGAGACGGAACAGGCCGTTTCGGTAGACCTTTACACCCTGTTTGGCGAACTGGCGGCCTTGAAAAATGAGGTACGGATCGAGTCCCGGCAGGTCAAGGGTGCCCTGGATCAATTCCGGGGGTTGGTGGAACCGTTGCAGGCGGGCCAGGCCGCCTTGCAAAGCGAGATCACCCATTTGCGGCAGGCCGAGCGGCAGGCGGCGCGGGAGGCGTTGCGGCCGGTTTTGCTGGAACTGTTGGAGGTGCGTGATCGCCTGGCCGCCGGATTGGCCATGCAGAGCGACCGGCAACTGGCCAAAAAATGGCTCAAGCGGTTTTGCAAGCACGAGCAGGCCTTGTTGGCCTCCTGGCGGGCGGGGCAGGAGATGACCTTGCGCCGGTTGGACCAACTGTTGGCCAGTCAGGAGGTGGTGCCGATGGTGGTGCTGGAGCGACCGTTGGATCCGCGTCTGGCCCGTGCCGTGCGGGTGGAGGTCCACCCGGAGCGTGCCTCGGGGGTGGTGGTGGCGGAGTTGCGCCAGGGATTTTTCTGGCAGGGTGCCGTGCTGCGGCCTGCAGAAGTGGTAATCAACAAGCGTGAGGAGGCGTAAGCGATGGCAAAAGAGGCCGTGATTGGCATTGATCTGGGGACCACCAACTCCGAGGTGGCGGTGTATCAGCAAGGACGGGTCACGGTGATTCCTGATGCCGAGGGGCGCAAAATTTTGCCCTCGTTTGTGGGCGTGACCGCCGAGGGGACGCTGCTGGTGGGGGAGGAGGCGCGCAATCAATATATTGTCTTCCCGGAACGGACCGTGCGCTCGATCAAGCGGCGCATGGGTGAGACGGAACCGGTGTCGATGGCCGGCCAAAACTATCTGCCCCAGGAAATTTCCGCCATCATCCTGAAGCGGTTGAAGGCTACCGCCGAGGCCTATCTCGGGCAACCGGTGCAGAAGGCGGTGATCACCGTTCCCGCTTATTTTTCCGATGCGCAACGGCAGGCCACCCGCGAGGCGGGGGAGATTGCCGGGCTGGACGTGTTGCGCATGATCAACGAGCCGACGGCGGCGGCTCTGGTCTATGAGGCGGGCAAACAGGAGGGCAAAAAAATTCTGGTCTATGACCTGGGCGGTGGCACCTTTGATGTTTCGGTGGTGCGCATCGAACAGGGGGTGGTGGAGGTGATCTCCAGCCATGGCGACAACCATTTGGGCGGCGACGATTTTGATGAAAAAATTGTCGAGCATCTCCTGGCTCAGTTGCAAGAGAGCCATGGGGTGGATGCGGCAACGGACCCGCGCGCCCTGGCCCGGTTGCGGCGGGCGGCGGAAGCGGCCAAGCGGGTGTTGTCGGACCATCCTTATGCGCGCATCGACGAGGAATATTTGCAAGAAGTGCAGGGCAAGCCGATTCATCTTTCGGTGGAATTGAGCCGGATCGATTATGAAGAGATGATCACGCCTTTTATTGACCGGACGCTGGAGGCGGTGCATATCGCCTTGCGGGGGGCCCAGTTGACCACGTCGGCGGTGGAGTCGATCCTGTTGGTGGGCGGGGCCACCCGCACACCGCTGGTGGTGCGGCGATTGGAGGAAATTTTTGGCGTGCGACCGCGCGGGGAGGTGGATCCAGACCTGTGCGTGGCCATGGGGGCGGCGATCCAGGCGGCCAGTGTGCAGGGCGAGGAGGTTTCGGCGGTGCTGGTGGATATTACCCCGTACACCTTTGGTGTCTCGGCGGTGGGCCAACTGAACGGCATGACCTCGTCCGATCTGTTTGTGCCGGTGATTCATAAAAATTCGGCCATTCCCACCCACAAGAGTGAGGTCTTTTACACGATGATGGAGGACCAGCCCGAGGTGGAGGTACGGATCTTTCAGGGTGAGAACAAGGATGCGCGCAAAAATCGGTTGATTGGCGAATTCATGGTGGAAGGGTTGAGTCGGGCACCGGCGAACAGTCCGGTGGTGTTGCGCATGGATCTGGATGCGGACGGTCTGCTGCATGTCTCGGCGACGGAGAAAAAGAGCGGTCTTTCCAAGCGGATCACCATTGGTGATGCCCTGCGCCATCTGGATGCGGCGGAAATGGCCGGGGCGCGCACCCGTCTGGACCATCTGTTCGGGGAGAATGACGACGGGGCTGGGGGTGCGGGGGCGCGGCCAGCGGGTGGTCATCAGGAAGAGGTGATGGCGCGCGCCCTGTTGGAAAAGGCGGAACGGATGTTGGAGCAGGCCGCCGAGGCGGATCAGGAGGAGATGATCAATCTGATCGAGGATATTCGGCAGGCCCTGACGGATGGGGATCAGGATGCCCTGGCGGAGCCGTGCGAGGCTTTGTCCGAAATTCTGTTTTATCTGGAAACCTGAGATGGTGGCGCGTTGTCCGGCGTGTGGTGCCCGTGCGCCTGGGGCAGAGGTTTGTCGTCGCTGTGGCTGTGGTTTGCAGGGGTTGTTGCAGATCCAGGCGGCGGCTTGGCAGGCGGAGCGGCAGGCCGTGCGCGGTCTGTTGCAAGGCGATGAGGCGTTGGCGCGGGAAGAGGCCGCGCGGGCCATGGTGTTGGACAAACAGGGGATGGGGTCGGTATTGGCCGGGTTTGTGGCGTGGCGGTCGGCCTCGGCCGTTACCAGGTGCGGGGGGTGAAGGTCTGCGGGTTGGCCAGGCGGACGGTCTCCCCGGATTGTTCGATGACGAAGAGTCCCTGGTGCATGGCGAAGGTATCCGCCTCGGCATCCACCGTAATGCCGGCTACGGCACCGTAGACCTGGCAGTCGGCATAGCGGGGAAAAAAGCTTTTGAAGCGTGCCAGGCGTTGCAGGTGCTGGCGGACATCCTCGACGGTCAAACGGCTTTTGACCTCGACCAGCACGGCGGCCACGGTATTGGCCACCAGCAGGTCGATCTCCATATGTTCTCCGGCCAGGGTTCTTTTGGCGCGCGAGAAAATTTCATCCACCGGGATGCCCCGTTCCGTAAACAGGGTGATGCAGGCGGGGGCGACCAGCCCCTCGACAAATTCACCCCAGCGGCTGCCCAGGTGGCCGATCTGTCTGGAAACCTGGGCAATCCTCGCCCCCAGCCGCGCATCGGCCTCCCGCATGGTGCGTTCGTTTTCCCGCATGATGCGTTCGTTTTCCCGCATGATGCGTTCGTTTTCCTGGTTTCGCTTGTCTGCTTCCTGGTTTCGCTTCTCTGCTTCCTGGAACACGCGGTTTGTTTCCTGGAACAATTTCCATATATCGTCAATCGTCAACGCGGTGGCCATGGCGTTTTTCTGTCCTGGTTCGACGGTGTTGTGGTCTGGAGTTTGCCGGGTGAATGCCCGGAATCTTCTCTGCACTATATCGAAATTTTGCGGATATACTGCACGCGGTCATAAGTGGCATTTCCTGTTCCGTCATTCCCGCGCAGGCGGGAATCCATTGGGCTTGTTGGACCTCCTGGATTCCCGCCTGCGCGGGAATGACGATACGTGTCAATTGTGACCGTGCGCAGTATAATTCCACTTGAATCCGGGCGGTGCAGACTGTTGGCCCGTTTATGGCTCTTCGATTTGGCCAATCTGGCCCCCTGGCAGTGGTTCAGTTTGATCAGCACCGTGATCACCGTGATTGTTTTTCCTTTCAGCGGTCATGTGCAGACCTGCTGGGAGATCCGCGAGAAAGAGTCAGCGCAGGCCGTTCCTGTGTCTTATCTCGTGTGGATGCTCCGCACACTGGCTCGGTTGCGCAGTATCAGTACCGTGTTTTTTCTTGTCCTGGCCGGTGGCTACGTCTTTTTGGCCCTGATACCAAATTGCAATCAGACGGGTAACGGCGTTGGCTGCGTCGTTACTGCACACGGTCGTGCGTGACACTTCCTTGTGCCGTCATTCCCGCGCAGGCGGGAATCCAGCCATCAACTCTCAAAGCCACTGTGCGGAAAATTTGTCCGTCATTCCCGCGCAGGCGGGAATCCAGCCCGCCCCGCAGAACTCCTGGATTCCCGCTTTCGCGGGAATGACGATAACGGGTGTCCGTGCCTGTCGCCTTGTTCCCCGTTCGATTGCAATTTGGTATGACAGGCATTGATCCCCGTTATCAATTCAACGGCTGGCTCTTCTTCCTCGATACCCTCTACAGCCCCTATCTGCCCCTGCCGTAGAACGAAAAAACCCCTCGCACGTTGCCGTGGAGGGGTTTTTTCTGTTACCTCGTCGGAAGCTCGATTTCCGAGTGGGGTGGTTTCCCCCCACGCCCCCGACCGCACACTGCTTCAACCGTGCTGGCCAGCATCGTGTGTGGTTGCCAAACAAACAGGTTGCACGGAAGAGAGGGAGATGCGCAATGAATCAGAGTTTTCTGTTCATTTACGCCATCCTAGAGCTGATGAGACAGTTCTTGGATGTAATCAATGCACTTATTGATCTACTAGCCAGGTTCTAACCATCGGCCAGCCGGGCGGGCACCCGGCTGGCCTTTCCCCTGCATGATCACAAATTCCATACCCCCACGTCAAGCAAAAACCCAGGGCAAGCGCATTGGCCATTTCTGGACACGCGCTGTTCCCCCTCCTGGGATCGCGGGCGTCCCGCCCGCTTTTTTCAGGGGTCCATTCCATGGCGGGCGAGACGCATTCTTGATTCAAACCTCTTGCAAGGCGTATAATGGGACTTTCAGGAGGAATTTGTTTCATGAACGAGAAAGAAAGACAGGCCGTTGAATCCTTCTCACACGGGACAATGACAGCCATTGAAGTGCGCCGTCGATTGGACGGAGCCACTTATGGTGAGGTTCTGCGCCTGCTGAGTGAGGCGGAATTACCGCTGCCGCGCGCTCCAGTGGCGGGTCGTGAAGAACAGATCCGGCGCGCCCATTCCTGGATGTTTCCAAAAAATGTCTCGTGATCTCAAGCTTTTTGTGGTTGATACAGGGCCATTGATTACGTTGGCAGTGGCGGAATCGCTGGATTACCTGTTGTATATCGATGTGGATATTGTTATTCCCGATGCGGTCCTGCATGAGGCGACACGGGATGCCGCCCGCCTGGGCGCACAAGACATTATCGATTGGGTAAAGGCACATCGCACCCACATTGAGATTGCACCCACCAAGGCCTACGAAATTTTTGATGCAGCGCGTGTTACAATGCCCAATCTGCGCGAACCGGACCTGGGTGAGCGGGCTGCCGTGGAAGTCATTGAGGAACCGGATCGCTTGCTTGGCAGTGAGCGCGGATTATTGTTGTGTGAAGAGACGGCGGTTCTGAAGCGTGTTGTCGTGCGTGACCGTGAACGGATTGTTGAACTCAGTACCCTCGATTTTTTGCGTATTCTGGAGGCCGAACAACGCATCCCCTCTGCCGAACAGGTCTTTGAACGCGCCGCAAAAGCGGGACGGTTTCCGTCCCGTGCCGAGAAAATGAACCAGTACGATGAAGCCACGTGCATGGCCATACAGGGACTCGTGCGCGTCAAGGAACGGCAAATGCAGTTGACCTGATAGCGCATACAACAACCATTTACCGATGGATGCCCCCGGTATAGTCTGACCGTGACCATGCTTGAGCGATTGCGCTGCCCAAGCGTTGCATGGGGTGATTGCAGACTGGGGGATCAGGCGGAGATGCGCAACCTGATGGAGGAGATGCGGCACTCCTTGACCAATCTTTATGGGGCAGTTGTTCCCGCGTATCGTGCCAGCCGGAGAGAGTAGAACATGTCTATTTGTGTAGTGCAGTTTGTCTGTGACCTGCTGGATGGCAAGGTGCCCAGTGTGGCACCCTATCTCGCTCAGGTAAAACCCTATCTCGCCCAGGTGGAAAAAGCATGGGCCGAGGTGGAGCCGTTTGCGGTCGAACATACCCGTGCCCTGCTGGGGGTGGCCGCTGTGCTGGCGGTGATTTATGCTTTGCTGCGCCGGCGCGACCGTCTGCTGGCCCAGGCTGCCCTGGCCGCCCGTCTGGCGCAGGAGACCCGCGAGCGGCGGCGTGCCCAGGCCCAACAGCCCCCGGTCGTACCCCCCGTCCCGGTCGTGGCGGCGGTCGAGCTGCCCCCCATCCAGGCCGACCCGTCGCGACTGCCCGACCAGGAGCCCTGGGTGGGACGCCAGCAACCCCTGGCCCTGCTCGATGCCGCCTTGGACGATCCGCAGGTGGCCGTGGTTTGCCTCGTCGCCGCCGACGGAGTGGGCAAAACCCGCCTGGTGCAGCATTGGGTGGAACGGTGTGGGTTGGAGGCCAAATGGTTGACCGAGAGCAGCGGGTTGGCCACGTGCGCTGCGGAGGCGGTGCAACATGCCTCGCCCGTGGTGGTGGTGGTGGACGGGATGGAAACAGGGGCCGCAGACGATACAACCCTGGTTGATGATCCGGGGCTGTCTCTCTTTGCCCGGCAGTTGGCTGCTCAATTGGCCGGGACGCCTGCGGGTGACTGGCAGCAGCGGTTGATTCTCTGTTGCACCCGGCAGCCCCTGCCCGAACTGGCCCCGCTCCAGGGTGGCTGGTGCCGGGAGCTGGTGTTGACGCCGCTCAAGGAGAATGAGGCCACCCAATTGCTGCATGAGTTGGGGGTGCGGGGCAAGTTTGCCGATTTTCGTCCCGTGGTCAAGGCCATGCGGGGCCATGCCCTGACGTTGACCTTGCTCGGTCGGTTGATCTCCCGCTATTATCAGGGTAGTATGGCCAATCGGGAGCGGTTGTCGACGGTGTTGGCTCCTGGTGCGGTCGAGGTTCAGGTGGATGGATTGTTGACCCATTATGAGAATGTGATTTGGTCCGACAGGCCGTTGCATCCGCTTTTGCTGCGGTTGTTGAGTCTGTTCGACCGGCCTGTGGCGGAGGCCACCTTGCAGCAGTGGTGTCGGGAAATACCGATGGCCCACCCCTTGATCGGTCCCGGTTCCCCGTCGTTCGACCTCCTGCGGGCTGATCTGCAACAGGCTGGTTTGTTGCAAGTTTTCATGACAGAGCAGCCTGCCTGGCAGCTCCATCCCCTGGTGCGTAACCGTTATGCGCAACTCTGGCGTGCGACGGACCCGGAAGGGTGGCAACAGGCCAGGAGGCAGACACATGTTGAGCATCGGCCTTGAGCTTTGTTGTGGCCACCAGGGGCTTTGCCCCTGGACCCCACCGGGGGGGATAATCCCCCCCGGACCCCCCTAAACCGAGCCCACATCGGGATGCGTAGTTTTTTAAACGTCATTCCCGCGCAGGCGGGAATCCAGGTGGTACCTGCGAGATCTGGATCCCCGCCTACGCGGGGATGACGGAGACTGCGAAACCTGGATCCCCGCTTTCGCGGGGATGACGGAAACTACGTATTCCGAAACAGGTGCGGTTTAATAAATGATTGAAAAAAAGGGTGGCGGGGTTTGGGGAGGCTCCCCAGCGAATGGCCGCCAGGATGCGCAAGGCCCCCAGATCCGTGGAGCCGGTTGATGGAACCTGTTAAACCCAAAAAGCAATCTCATATCCTGGTGGTGGATGATTCACGTTCGGCGCGTGAATTGATCCAGTCCTTCCTGGAAAATGAGGGGTATGCTGTGACCCTGGCCGCCGACGGCAAGGAGGCGGTCAAACGGTTTCGGGAAAAGGCCCACGACCTGGTGTTGATGGATGCCAACATGCCTGTGGTGGATGGGTATCGGGCCTGTGCCGAGATTCGCCGGTGTCCCAACGGAGCCGAAACGGGCATCATCATGATTACCGGCCAGAATGATGACGCCTCGGTGGAGCAGGCCTTTGCCGCCGGAGCCGAGGAATATATCACCAAGCCGATTCATTGGGGGGTTTTGCAAAAACGTATTCGTCTGTCCTTGAACAGTCGCTTGGCCCAGGAGGCGGTGGCCGAAGGGCGTGCCCGGATGGAGGCCATTTTCAATACGGCGGTGGACGCCATTCTGGTCATCGATCAGGCGGGCTGCATCGAGTCGGTCAATCTGGCGGCGGAAAAATTGTTTGGCTATGCCATGCAGGAACTGCTGGGCCAGAATATCTCCCTGATCATGCCCTCGCCTTACCGGGAACAGCATGACCAGTATCTGGCTGCCTATCGGCCCTCCGGTCACTCCAAGGTGGTGGGGGTCACGCAGGAGCGGATTGCCGTGAAAAAAAATGGCAAACCCTTTCCCATCGAGTTGACGGTCAGCCAGGTCAAACTCAAGAATCGCCACCTGTTCACCGGTATTTTGCGCGACATTACAGAGCGCAAGGAGACCGAGCAAAAAATTTTTTATCAGGCCCATTATGACGCCCTGACGGGTTTGGCCAACCGCTCCCTGTTCATGAAAAATCTGGCCCATGCCCTGGAGGGGGCACACAAACGGAACCAGACATTGGCTTTGGTCTTTATTGATCTGGATCGGTTCAAGTGGGTGAATGACACGCTGGGTCATGGGGCGGGGGATGAATTGTTGCAGGCGGCGGCGCAACGGATCCAGGCCAGTTTGCGGGAGGGAGACACGGCGGCCCGGTTGGGCGGGGATGAATTTACCGTCATTTTGCCAAACGGGGAGCCAGAGCAGGCCGTCGCCATTGCCCAGCACATTTTGCATAGCCTGAACGCGCATTTTCTGTTGGGTGGGACCAAAACCCATATTTCCGGTTCGCTGGGGGTGGCCTTTTTTCCGCAGGATGCCCAGGATTTGGATGGATTGCTCAAATGTGCGGACGAGGCCATGTATCGTTCCAAAAAGGCGGGGCGGAATGCGTACCATCTCTTTGGGGGTGGTTCGTTGGTGTTGCCTCGTTGCTATTGATGTCGTTGTTTTTTAAGAATTATAATGGGGGACGGGGGATTATCCCTCACAGGTGTGGGTTTTTTCTCCCTCTCCCTTCGGGCTACTGGCTCAACCGAGCTGATTTGATGGGTTCTGAAAAATGGTTGTGGGTCCAGGGGGATCATCCCCCTGGCGGGTCCAGGGCAGAGCCCTGGTGGGGTTCGGGGCGAAGCCCCGAAAGGGGTACACTCCTTGCAGGGGCTCTGCCCCTGCACCCCGCCAGGGGAGATAATCTCCCCTGGACCCCATAAAACTTTACCCGTCAAATCAGGTCGGTTGAACCACTACTGGGCCGACAAAGCTAAAATGACAGGTATGGCCTTGACCATCGGCCTCCCTGGATGCCCGCCTTCGCGGGCATGACGAAACAGGCGCAGGATGAAGCGTACCCGTCAGATTAGGTTGGTTGCTCCACTACCCTATGCACACAACTTTTGCAGGGGTCCGGGGACCGTCACGGTCCCCGGTGGGGGTTTGGGGGCAAAGCCACCAAGGGGTTGATATTGTATGCCTAAATGGGCTTTGCCCCGGACCCCACCAGGGGCTTTGCCCCTGGACCCCACCAGGGGCTTTGCCCCTGGACCCCACCAGGGGGATAATCCCCCTGGACCCCTATGACTGCACAATATGCTTCGGATTTTTTGCCAGCATCAAGATGTGTGCATGGACCCCACCAGGGGGATGATTCCCCTGGACCCGCAGAACGAATCTATCCCAAAATGGGTGCGGTGTCAGATCCCCCAACCCGACTGGCGCGCATTCGCCATCCCTTGAATCCCACCATACCCGTTGTTACGCTCCAGCTTGGGTGGCGGAGACAGCATGACGCCAGGCGGGGTTCCTTTTGGGTGGAGTATAAAGATGTCTGAAGTGAGGAAAATTGTGTTCTGGATCCTGGTCTCATTGACCGGAGCCTTCGCCTTGGCCACCATCGCCCTCCATCAGGGCGAACGGGTCAATGCCTTGTGGATGGTGGTCACCACCCTCTGCGTCTTCATGATCGCCTACCGATTTTACAGCCTCTTTATCGCCCAACGGGTCATGGAACTCGACCCGCAACGACTGACCCCGGCGGTCCGCCTGAACGACGGCCTGGACTATGTCCCCACCAATCGCATCGTCCTGTTTGGCCACCACTTTGCCGCCATCGCCGGAGCCGGACCCCTGGTGGGACCCGTGCTGGCCACCCAGATGGGCTATTTTCCCGGGATGCTCTGGCTGCTGTTCGGCGTTGTCCTCGCCGGTGCCGTCCAGGATTGCATCATTCTTTTTCTCTCCCTGCGCCGGGATGGCAAGTCTCTGGGCGAAATGGTCAAGACCGAACTGGGAACCATCCCCGGTCTGGTCTGCCTGCTCGGCACCTTCATGATCATGATCATCCTGCTGGCCGTCCTCGCCTTGATCGTCGTCAAGGCCCTGGAAGCCAGCCCCTGGGGCAGTTTTACCGTGGCCGCCACCTTGCCCATCGCCCTGCTCATGGGCGTCCATCTGCGCTACCTGCGCCCCGGTCGGATCGGCGAAGTCTCCCTGATCGGTTTTGTGCTGTTGATCGCCGCCATCCTGCTGGGCGGTCAGGTGGCCCAACACCCCGTCTGGGCTGCCTGGTTTACCTTTTCCGCCCCCCAACTGGCCTGGATATTGATCGGTTATGGTGCGGTCGCTTCCGTCCTGCCGGTGTGGTTGTTGCTCGCACCCCGCGATTATCTCTCCACCTTTTTAAAGATTGGCACCATCCTCTCCCTGGCGGTGGCCATCCTGCTGGTGGCTCCCGAGTTGAAAATGCCCGCCTTCACCCGCTTTGTCGATGGCAGCGGTCCGGTCTGGGCCGGTTCTCTCTTTCCGTTTTTGTTTATCACCATTGCCTGCGGCGCGGTGTCGGGTTTCCATGCCCTGATCGCCTCCGGCACCACCCCCAAGATGGTGGACAATGAAGCCAACGTCCGCTTTATCGGCTATGGGGCGATGCTCATGGAATCCTTTGTGGCCCTCATGGCCCTGACCGCCGCCGCCTGTATCGAGCCGGGCGTCTATTTTGCCATGAACAGTCCGGTGGCCGTGCTGGGAGGCACCGTCGAAAATGCCGCCCGCGTCATCGGCGAATGGGGCTTTGTCGTCACCCCGGAGATGATCCTGCAAACCGCCCAGGAGGTGGGCGAAAAGACCATTCTCTCCCGCACCGGCGGGGCACCCACCCTGGCCGTGGGCATGGCCCAAATTTTTGCCGAACTGCTGGGCGGCAAGGCCATGATGGGCTTCTGGTATCATTTCGCCATTCTGTTCGAGGCCATGTTTATCCTGACCGCTGTGGATGCCGGCACCCGCGCCTGCCGTTTCATGTTACAGGATTTACTGGGATTTTTTTATGCGCCACTGCGCAATACCGCCTCCCTGCCCGCCAATGTGTTGGCCACTGCTCTCTGTGTGGGAGCCTGGGGGTATTTTCTCTACCAGGGGGTGACCGATCCCTTTGGCGGCATCAATACCCTGTGGCCCCTGTTCGGCATCTCCAACCAGATGCTGGCCGCCGTGGCGTTGATTCTGGCCACCGTGGTATTGTTCAAAATGAAAAAAGAACGCTATGCCTGGGTGACCCTCCTGCCCATGGTGTGGCTGCTGGTCACCACCCTGACCGCCGCCAGCCAGAAAGTCTTTCATGAACAGGCCAAGATTGGCTTTCTGGCCCATGCCGCCAAGTTTCGCGCCGCCCTGGAGACGGGCACCCTCTTGCCCCCCGCCAAAAATATGGATCAAATGGCCCGCATTGTGCTCAATGATCAAGTGGATGCCGCGTTGACGCTCTTTTTCATGGCCGTGGTGGTCACCATTCTCCTCTTCGGCATCCGCGCCTGCTGGGTGGCGTTGGGAGATCGTCGGGTGACCGCCCAGGAAGTCCCCGCCACCCTGGCACAAGCGGTCTGATGCCATTTTTGGACCAACAGGGTCCGGGAGAATCATCCCATACATCGCAAAAAAATTGTTATTATTCATGGGGGTCCGGGGGAGATTATCTCCCCCGGTGGGGTCCAGGGGCAACGCCCCTGGTGGGGTCCGGGGCGAAGCCCCGGAAAAACAAGCCCCTGGAGTTGGAACCACCAGCATGTTGTTGCTGTGGCATTTTTTGCTCCACAGTCTCTTGATGTCCCGATCCAGGGCTCCGCCCCGAGCCCCGCCAGGGGCTTTGCCCCTGGACCCCACCAGGGGGATAATCCCCCTGGACCCCTGCCAAGGTTCATGACTGATTGAGATGTGTGTAATGGAATCATCCCCCACCCCCCTGATTGAAAGATCAAAAAATTGATCTTTCAATCAGGGGGGGGAGTGTTGGTTTTTTTAATTATCTAAACCGCACCCAGCATGGGATGCGTAGTTTTTCAAACGTCATTCCCGCGCAGGCGGGAATCCAGGTGGTATCTGCGAGATCTGGATCCCCGCCTACGCGGGGATGACGGAGACTGCGAAACCTGGATCCCCGCTTTCGCGGGGATGACGGCAACGACGCATTCCGAAACAGGTGCGGTTTAAAACACTATAAAGTTTTTTGAAAGCTGGCACATTACTGATATCGACAAAGGAAAAAATCATGCAATGGCTTGAAGAGGTAAAACTGGGTAAAAAATTGATGCTATCCTTCCTGCTTATCCTCACCCTGATGGTTGGGGTGGGCTGGGTGGGGGTCTATAACATGGGCCTGATCAATGATGCCAGCAACCGAATGTATGAGCGGGAGACACTCAGCTTGAGTGCCATCAAGGAAGCCAACGTGTTGTTGATTACCGCTGTACGGGCGGAAAGAGCCGTTTTGCTGGCCTCCAGCCAGGAAAACAGGGAAAAAACCATCACCCGTGTGGCGGGCTATATCAACGAGATGCAAAAACAGATTGCCAAGGCCGAGACCGGGTTTGTGACCGAGCAAGGGCAGGCACTGCTGGCCAAGCTGAAGGCCGCCATCGGCGAATGGCGACCGCTGCACGAGGAGGTCTTGCACCTGGCTCAAAACGAACCGTTGCCCGAACCCCGCGCCTCGGTGACGCTCAGTCGGGGCAAGGCACTGGAAAAGATGAATGCGGTCGGTGGCCTGATGGATGAGTTGGCCAGGATGAAAGAGCAACAAGCCAAAGAGGCCGCTGCCGAGAACGCGGCTTTGTATCAAAGCAGTCGCGTCACCCTGCTCCTTCTGATCCTGGCCACTGCTGTGCTGGGCATGGTGATTGGCTATCTGCTGTCCCGCCTCATCGTGCGGCAGGTGGGGGGCGAACCCCCCGTCATCGCCGCCCTGGCGGCCCAGGTGGCCTTGGGAGACTTGAGCGTACCGTTTGATCCGGCCCATTCGGCGACGGGCATTCATCTGGCCATTCAGAATATGGTGCGCAAGCTGCGGGAGGTGATCGGCGAGGTCTCGACCGCAGCCGAGCAGGTGACGGTTGGCAGCACTGCCATCGAGGAATCCGCGCGACATCTTGCCCAGGGCAGCATCGAACAGACAACCGCCGTGGAAACCACCGCACTGGCCTTGCGGACCATAACCGGGGGTTGCCAACTCAGCACAGACAATGCCGATACCACGCAGACCCTCGCGCGGACGGCCTCGCAGGATGCGGCCCAGGGGGGCGTGGCCGTCGAGCAGGCGGTATCGGCCATGCGGGAGATTGCCTCCCGGATTGGCATCATCGAAGAGATTGCCCGGCAAACCAACCTGTTGGCCCTGAATGCCGCCATTGAGGCGGCCCGCGCCGGTGAGCACGGCAAAGGGTTTGCCGTGGTGGCCGCCGAGGTGCGCAAACTGGCCGAACGCAGCCAGGTCGCCGCCGGTGAAATCAGCCATTTGTCCGCTTCCAGCGTCCATATTGCCGAACAGGCGGGTGGCATCATCGGCAAGCTGGTACCAGACATCCAAGAGACGGCAACGCGCATCAAGGATATTGCCGACTGCAGTCGGCATCAACGCGAGGGCATCACGCAAATTGATCAATCAATCCAGCAACTGGACAAGGTGGTGCAGCGCAATGCGTCCGCAGCCGAAGAGATGTCGGCCACGGCGAAAGAGATGAGTGCGCAGGCCAATGGGATGCATCAGGCCATGGCCTTTTTCCATCTTGGTCAGGCTGGCAATCCGGCCAAACAACCCGCACGGTCGACCAGACCCCAAGCCGTTGCCCATCTCCAAAGACCGGCACCCAGGGCATTGGCTGCACCCGTCGCGCCGCGCAAGGCGACCAAATCCGGTGGCATTGACCTGAAAATGGTCCAGGCGGATGATGAATTTGAGTCTTTTTAACCTAAAGGCAGTTAAAACGGTTTGTCTGCTATACGATTCTTTACATAACAGTCACACAATCTTTACCTGCTGGCTTGTGATAAAAGGTTGACTGGCCCAATCCTGATGCAGGACAATGCCCCCTTGCCAATGCACTGTTGCAGGCCGCAACTCGCAGAGTGCAGATGCAGACGGATATTATTTCAAACTGCGCAGAAAAAAGTATTCTATAAATCCCTGAAAGTTTTGCCAAGTGTTCAGTAAAGGAGAACCCAGATGCAGTGGTTGAAAGACATGAGGATCGGCACCAAACTGATCATGGCCTTCCTGATCATTTCCACTCTGATGATCGGGGTGGGCTGGGTGGGCATTGTCAACATGGGTGCCATTGATGCGGCGGATGACCGGATGTATGACCTGGAGTTGCTGGGGCTGAATGCCATCCAGGAGGTCAATGGCAACATGATCTACATGACGCGCGAGGAGAGGAGCATTCTGACCGCCCCCACCCAGGAGGCTCGGGACAGACAGTTGTCCGGCAATACCGAACACATGGGCGCGTTGCAGAAGCAATTGACCGAAGCCAAGGCCCGGTTTGTCACCGAAAAAGGCAAGGCGTTGCTGGCCCAGTTGGACACCGCCCTGGCCGAATGGCAACCGCTCCACGAAGCCGTCCTGAATCAGGCCAAAAACGAACCGTTGCCCCAGACCAGACCGGCGGTGGAACTCAGTTTCGGCCAGGCTTACGACAAGGCAGAGGTGATCGACAAGCTGTTGGACGAGTTGACCAGCATGAAGGCGGAACGGGCCAAAAAGGCGTCGGATGACAACACCGAATTGTACCACAGCAGTCGCACCATCATGATTGGTCTCATCCTGGTGGCCGTGGCACTGAGCCTGGTGATGGGATACAGCATTGCCCGCTCCATCACCGTCCCCCTGAACGAAGGGGTCCGGTTGGCAGAGGCGTTGGCCGTCGGTGATCTGACCCGCTCGATCCAGGTGGATCGCCGGGATGAGGTGGGTCGTTTGGGGGATGCCATGAACAACATGGCCAGCAAACTGCGGGAGGTGATCGGCGAAGTCTCGACGGCAGCCGAGCAGGTTGCGGTCGGCAGCAGTGCCATTTCGGACTCTGCGCAAAGCCTGTCCCAGGGGACGACCGAACAGGCGGCCTCCGTCGAAACCACCTCGGCGGCCCTGGCAGCCATGACCGGGAGTTGCCAACTCAGCACAGACAGTTCCGATACCACGCAAAATCTCGCTCTGCGGGCCTCGCAGGATGCGGCCCAGGGGGGCAAGGCCGTCGATCAAGCCGTCTTGGCCATGCGGGAAATTGCCTCCAAAATTGGCATTATCGAAGAGATTGCCCGGCAGACCAACCTGCTGGCCCTGAATGCCGCCATCGAGGCGGCCCGCGCCGGTGAGCATGGCAAAGGGTTTGCCGTGGTGGCCGCCGAGGTGCGCAAACTGGCCGAGCGCAGTCAGGTGGCGGCGGGTGAGATCAGCCATCTCTCTGCTTCCAGCGTCGGCGTGGCCGAACAGGCGGGGACGATTATCGGCAAGCTGGTACCGGACATCAAAGAGACGGCGGACCGTATCAAGGATATTGCGGACTGTAGTCGGCAACAGAGGGAGGGGATCGCGCAAATTGGCCAATCGATCCAGCAACTGGATCAGGTGATACAGCGGAATGCCTCCTCTTCCGAGGAACTGGCGGCCACGGCGGAAGAGATGAGTGCGCAAGCTCATGGGATGAATCAGGCCATGGCCTTTTTCCAACTCGGTCATGCGGGCAATACAGCCAGGCGAGGATCCGTTCAACCCGCACGGTCGGTCAAGCCCCAGGCGGTTGCCCATCTCCAGAGACCGGCACCCAGGGCATTGGCTGCACCCGTCGCGCCGCGCAAGGCGACCAAATCCGCTGGCGTTGACCTGAAAATGGCGCAGACGGATGATGAATTCGAGTCTTTTTGATTGCGGGTTACCCAATCGGGTTGTATGGTATAGGCAACGGTTGTGTTGGCCTTGATCATCGTTTCGTCCGCGAACCCTCCTGGATGCCCGCCTTCGCGGGCATGACGGGAATGGGAATGACACGCAGTTTGCTCGTCATTCCCGCGAAAGCGGGAATCCAGAGTTCGCTGGCTGCATGGCCGAAACGATGATCAAGGCCGTTGTGTTGATCTGGTGCCCTCTCAAACCCGAACAGGAGCTTGACTGAACATGTGTGACCATTCTTTGACCCGACGCAGTGTCCTCACAGGTATGGCCGTTGGGGTGGGTGCCCTTCTCTTGCCCAGGTTGTTTTATGCCAGCGATGCCGCACATGCCACCGCCCCCGGCGTCACGCCAGAGGTGGCGTTGCAATGGCTCAAGGAAGGCAATGCCCGCTTCCTGGCTGGCAAGTCGGAACATCCAAACCTGACACCGGCACGTCTGGCAGATACCGCTGCCCATGGGCAACATCCTTTCGTCACCATCATCTCCTGTTCGGATTCCCGCGTGCCGGTCGAACATATCTTTGACCGTGGCATTGGCGACCTGTTTGTCGTCCGGGTGGCAGGCAATGTGGCCGACACCGATGAAATCGGCAGCACCGAGTATGGCGCAGGCCATCTGGTCACCCCCCTGATCCTGGTCCTGGGTCACACGCAATGCGGGGCCGTCACGGCCGTGGTCAAGGGCGACAAGGTCGAAGGGAGCATCCCCAAACTGGTAGACAATATTATTCCGGCGGCACAACGATCCAAAGACAAGGGATTGACCGGAGACGCATTGATTCTGGACGCCATCCACGAAAATGTCTATCAGTCGATCCATGATCTGTCCTCCCATAGCGAAGAGTTGAGCCACTTGATCCACGAAGGCAAGGTCAAAGTGGTCGGGGCAGTCTATCATATAGACAACGGTACCGTGGAGTGGCTGAAGGCATAAACGCAACCTGGTGATGCCCCGGCGGGGCTTAAGCCCCGAACCCCGCCAGGGGCCTTGCCCCCGAACCCCACCAGGGGGATGATCCCCCTGGACCCGCAACAATGCTCGCACCCCCTCCTGCACAACCAAGCAATAGCCGCCTGAAATTACTTAAAAATTGGCCTTGATCATCGTTTCGTCCACGAACTCTCCTGGATGCCCGCCCTCGCGGGCATGACGGGAATGGGTATAACACGAAATTCGCTCGTCATTCCCGCGAAGGCGGGAATCCAGGGTTCTGACCGGAATGGCCGAAACGATGATCAAGGCCAAAAAATCAATCGTCGAAAATAATTACATCTTGACTCGAATCAAATGGATGTGCTACCAGAATGAACTTTTTTGCCAGCGGAATATGGGATACTCGAAACAAGGGGGGAAAAAACAATGCAATGGTTTGAAGAATTGAAACTGGGGACAAAACTGATGCTGTCGTTTCTGCTTGTCTCCATCCTGATGGTTGGGGTGGGATGGGTGGGGATCGTCGACATGGCAACCATCGACGCGGCTGACGACCGCATGTATGACCTGGAGTTGCTGGGGCTGAATGCCATCCAGGAGGTCAATGGCAGCATGATCTACATGACGCGCGAGGAGAGGAGCATTCTGACCGCCCCCACCCAGGCCGATCGGGACAAACAAGTGTCCGAAAATGCCACGCACATGGCTGAGATAAAGAAACAATTGGCCGAAGCCAAGCCCCGGTTTGTGACCGAAAAAGGCAAGGCGTTGCTGGCCCAGTTGGAGACCGCCCTGGCCGAATGGCAACCGATCCACGAAGCCGTCCTGAATCAAGCCAAAAACGAACCTCTTCCCCCGACCAGACCTGCCGTGGCACTCAGTTTTGGCAAAGCGCACGACAAAGCGGAAGTGATCGACAAGCTGTTGGACGAATTGACCGCCATGAAGATAGAGCGTGCCAAAAAGGCTTCGGATGAAAACACCGAAATATACCATGAAAGCCGCTCGGTCATGATCAGTCTCATCCTGGCTGCAACGGTGTTGGGTATGCTGCTGGGATATATCATCTCCCGCATGATCGTGCGGCAAGTCGGCGGCGAACCGCCCGTTATTGCGGCTTTGGCAGCTCGGGTGGCCGAGGGCGACTTGGCCATACCGTTTGACACCAGTCGTCCAGCCACGGGCATCTATCTGGCCATCCAGAAGATGGTGGGCAGGTTGCGCGAGGTGATCGGCGAAGCCTCGGCGGCGGCCGAGCAGGTTGCAGTCGGCAGCAGTGCCATCTCGGAATCCGCGCAGAGCCTGGCCCAGGGCGCGACCGAACAGGCCACCTCCGTGGAAAGCACCTCGGCGGCACTGGAAACCATGACCGGGAGTTGCCAACTCAGCACAGACAGTTCCGATACCACGCAAAATCTCGCTCTGCGGGCTTCACAGGATGCGGCCCAGGGGGGCAAGGCCGTCGATCAGGCCGTCTTGGCGATGCGGGAGATTGCCTCCAAGATTGGCATCATCGAAGAAATTGCCCGGCAAACCAATCTGCTGGCCCTGAATGCCGCCATTGAGGCGGCCCGTGCCGGTGAACATGGCAAAGGATTTGCCGTGGTGGCCGCCGAGGTGCGCAAACTGGCCGAACGCAGCCAGGTTGCCGCCGGGGAGATCAGCCATCTGTCCGCCTCCAGCGTCGGCGTGGCCGAACAGGCGGGTGCGATCATCGGCAAGCTGGTACCGGACATCCAAGAGACGGCGGAGCGCATCAAGGGTATTGCGGATTGCAGTCGGCAACAGCGGGAGGGGATCGCGCAAATTGGCCAAGCGATCCGGCAACTGGATCAGGTGATACAGCGGAATGCCTCCTCTTCCGAGGAACTGGCGGCCACGGCGGAAGAGATGAATGCGCAAGCCAACGGGATGAATCAGGCCATGGCCTTTTTCCAACTCGGTCACAGGGCCAAGAGCGGGCCAGCCCAACCAACACGGTCGGCCAGACCCCAGGCGGTTGCCCATGTTCAAAGACCGGCACCCAAGGCATTGGCCGCGCCGCGCAATGCTGCAAAATCCAGCGGGGTCAACCTGAAAATGGCGCAAACAGACGACGAGTTTGAGTCTTTTTGATCATGTTCAAGGGGGTCCGGAGGGGATTATCCCCCTGGTGGGGTCCCTACCCTATGCACACATCTTTTTGGATGCGAGTTTCCAGCCTTCCAGGAGCAGCTCGAATTTTATCAGACCTCGCAACATGGTAATTGGTCCGGGCGGGGACTCTGATGCGTACCCTTTCCAGCCCCCCAGGCGAGCAATAATCCAAACCGCCCATGCCAACGAACCTGTGGGAAAACAGTTCTTTTGCTTAATTGTTTTCCCTTCAAGCTCCGGCTGTAATACTTCAATAAATTCAATCTCGCTCTCACCGAACACGTCGCTTGCTGGACGCTCAGTGCCGCCACCACGCGCCATGGTGAGTTGCAATGTTCGGACAGCACAGATGAGCGCAATTACTGCCAATTTTTCCAGAGGATCAGAATCCTCAATTTGGCTTGACTCAATGTTAAACCCCTGTTTTTTCAATGTTCTGAAAAGCTGCTCAATCAGCCATCGATGCCGATATAATCCCACTATCCAAAGGGCATCTTCTCCACTACTAACCGAATGTGTCGTCAGGATACGCCAGTGTATTGGATCAACGCCATCCGGCGCGTTAACCTCACGTGCATCGACAAGGCGCAGCACAATTGACTTGGATGCCGATGGATCACTGCATTGACGCGGTCTCTTGATCTCAACTGCCCCATAGCGAACCTCTAAATGCACTGTTCTCCCAACACGCCCATGTCCAGGAGGAAGAATAAACTCTTGCAAACAAGCAACCGGAAGGGAGTCAGAAAAGGAGAACAGCGTACCTCCACCACAAACGGCCCGATCTCCCATTGCCCGCGTCAGCATGTGAGTGCGCTCATCGGGGATCCTATCCCATTCCTCATAAATGTCGCTTTCACGGTCTGCTATCACGGTAACCGTAGCCGCAGATTTCAAGGCATCTTTCGCCGCCTTAGCCCCTTTAATCCAGCGATATGACTCCTTTTTTTCTATCGGTAGTTTCTTGTAGGCGGGATCCGCCTTGTTTGTGCGCTGCCAAATCTCCGCTCCGCATAGCCCCAGAATTCCCCCGTCGTTTGCATCAACTGCGATAACCGGATGGAGAAAAAAGCCAATGTTCCTGCCGTCCCCCACCATTCCAAAGCCGCGCTTTCGGCCACGATGGCTTTCATAATTCAACTCAGTTGTGTCCTGGATGGCCAGGACATGTTTCCCTGAAACGATAGGTTCCAGTCGCT
>JADFYM010000020.1:2069-2974 GCA_015233035.1 Magnetococcales bacterium | reverse complement strand
GGGTTCGGGGCGAAGCCCCGGAAGGGGTACACTCCTTGCAGGGGCTCTGCCCCTGCACCCCGCCAGGGGAGATAATCTCCCCTGGACCCCATAAAACTTTACCCGTCAAATCAGGTCGGTTGAACCACTACTGGGCCGACAAACCTAAATTGACGGGCGCGCCTGCTTCCGTCATGCCCGCGCAGGCGGGCATCCAGGGAGGCCCATACCTGTCATTTCAGCTTTGTCGCCCCACTACGCATCCCATGCTGGGTGCGGTTTAATTCTTCTGAAGCCAGTTGTTTGCAGCACATTGCAAGGGGGAGCGGGTTGTCCGCTCCCCCTTTTTTGTTGGTGTGGAGCCCTTGGGGGTATGATCACACCCTGTGTCAGGCAGCATGCAAAATTGACCTGCCAGGAACCGCTGGATTATGGCCATGATGGGACAGATTCCGTTGGAAGATGGCCGATCTGTCGATAAAGGTTGCTTCCCTGCTCAGTTGGGGGCATCATTCTGAACGAGGTTGTCGTTGGGTGCTGGCGGTGGCTTTGGCTCAGGAATGGAGATCAAGAAATGGCAGAAGCAAAAGATGAATTGGTAACGGCGACCCATATTGCCAAAGAGTTGGGTGTTTCAGACACCAGGGTGAAGAAGGCGATCAAGGAACTTGGTCTGGAGCCTGCGGTCAAAAAGGGTGTGTGCAGCTATTATTCACGCGATGCCGTGGCCAAGGTCAAGGACAAGTTGCTGCCATGACAACGTCCAATCTGGAACATTCTGCATGAAGCCGCGACTTTATCTGGAAACGAGCATCGTCAGCTACTTGGCCGCCTTGCCGAGCCGGGATTTGGTTGTGGCGGCTCATCAGCAGATTACCCAAGAGTGGTGGGCTGAGCGACGACATCGATACGAGTTGTTTGTGTCC
>JADFYM010000020.1:0-2060 GCA_015233035.1 Magnetococcales bacterium | reverse complement strand
ATCTGGAAACGAGCATCGTCAGCTACTTGGCCGCCTTGCCGAGCCGGGATTTGGTTGTGGCGGCTCATCAGCAGATTACCCAAGAGTGGTGGGCTGAGCGACGACATCGATACGAGTTGTTTGTGTCCGAACTGGTTATCCAGGAGATAAAAATGGGGGACCAGAACGCTGCCAGGAAACGTTTGTCTCTGGTGGAGACCGTCCCGGTACTGGCGGTCGGTCCAGAGGCCGTTGCGTTGAGCAGGCAACTTCAGCAACACGCAAAGCTTCCCCCCAAGGCGAGTATCGACAGCCTACACATCTCCTTGGCGGCACTCCAGCAGGTGGACTATTTGTTGACGTGGAACTGCCGACACATTGCCAATAGCAGAACCCGTCGCGCCATTGATGAGATACTGAAAATGCGTGAGATGCCATCACCAGCCATCGTTACCCCTGAAGAATTATTTGAGGAAGAGGAGGAATGGCCATGAGGAACGATCCAATCATGGAAGAAGTTTGGAAAAACAGGGAAGAATTTGCTGCTCGGTTCAATTTTGATTTGGATGCCATGGTCAAGTCGCTCCAGGAGTCAGAGCGAACGTCCGGCAGGCGGGTAGTTTCCTTTGCGTCGCAAACTTATCACAGTTCATCCGGGCAAGTGGCAGGGCAGCCCTTGCCTGTCGCGCAAAAGTGATACTCGGAAAGCTGGGATACATCAAACCGGTGTTGATTTTCCGGTCGGTTGGCGTCGTTATCTTTCCATGGTTTGCGCCGGATTCCAGCAGTGGTTCATAGAGAATGAACTGTCCTCGCTATTTAACGATTCCCTCGGTTTGACAGATCATACCGACACCATGCACATGCTCGAAGCTTCTTTGAAGATGGTCTTCTAATTCTTCTGAAGCCAGTTGTTTGCAGCACATTGCAAGGGGGAGCGGGTTGTCCGCTCCCCCTTTTTTTATTGGTGTGGAGCCCTTGGGGGTATGATTGCTCTACACTGACGCACTGGGCAGCACGTGCGCCGTTTTGTGATCATTCGACTATAACACATTCTGAACTGCTGATCCCGGAGCAACCCATTATGATGACACTGACCATTGACCTTCCAGATGTGGTCTTTTCCTCTTTGCGCCGCACTCCTGGGATCGCGGGCGTCTCGCCCGCCTTTTTTTCCCATAACAAGCGTGAATCCACAACCCTATTGCGGGGACGCCCGCAGTCCCAGGGAAAATCCTATTCCTGCTGGCTCAATGCGATTGCCCTGCAGGAATTGGGTGACTTGCACCGATGGACCTGATACACTCATCCCACGAGCGAGATCACCCAACCCCATGACCATTTCTTAAAATTTCTGCTCTCCCAACCGGAGGCCGCCGGGGATCTGTTGCGGGAAAGGCTGCCGAAAGAGTTGTCCGTGTTGCTGACATCCACGCCACCGGAACTGGTGGAAGGCAGCTTTGTGGATGGCGCGCTCCGTGATCATCTGACCGACCGTCTCTATCGGGTACACACAGTGGATGGAACCGATGCTTTGCTGTATACCCTGGTGGAGCACAAGAGTTGGCCAGAGCGGAAAATCGGCTGGCAGTTGTACCGTTATATGCCGCGCATTCTGGAACAATGGGAAAATGAAAACCCAAAGTGGGAGCAGTTGCCGCCTATTATCTGTGTAGTCGTCTATCATGGGGCGACCGAGTGGACTATCCCGGATACGTTTCAACCCTTGATGGCCGGTAACGAGGCGTTGCGTCCCTATCTGCCCAATTTCCGGTTTGTGGTGGTGGATCTGGGCAGGATTGACAACCAAGTCCTGTCCGCCAATCCTCGTTTGCACGTGGGGCTGTTGGTGTTGAAATATGCCTTTCGCAAGGGAGAACAACGAGATATCCTGGAAGAAATCGGACTGGCATTGCAGGATGCCCCGGACATTCTGCACCAGGTGGTATTGTATTGGGGTGTCCAAATCGGGCCTTGGCTGTTGACCGGTTTTTGGATAGGATTCCCTGGAACCGTCGTTCGCGTGTTTACGCTGCGGCATCTTCAGGGTAGTATGGCCGCTTTTGGTGCTCTATTTGAGG
>JADFYM010000209.1 GCA_015233035.1 Magnetococcales bacterium | reverse complement strand
CCGCAGTCTCATCTCAACGGCCAGAAAACATGGCTGGGACATCATTCACACCCTCATGCAGGATCCCAATACCTTGATCCAACGCCTCCGTTCTGCGTGATGACTGAGGCAGTACCTGGGCAGTTACCCATTCTTATAAACAGCACTGTCCTGTTGTCATGTTTTCCAACCCCGGATATATATTTATCCAGTTTGGGATAAATATATTTTGCTTCCAAGGTGACCTCCTGGTCAAATGCCACGACGCCCAAAACCCGATCAACAAAAAAACAAAAGGCTATTTTTCCGGCCAGGAGCACCAGACGGTCATCCGGGTCAATCGGTCTGCCGGGCAGTTCCAACCGGCTGCGCAAATCCACAACCGGCAAAATACGTCCCCCCAGGTTGGCCAGTCCCAGCAGCAGTTCTGGTGCTTCTGGCAAAACGGTAATTTGCATGGCGCGATATACCCTCTCCACCTCATCGACGCCGACAGCAAACAATTGATCGTCCACCGAAAAAACCATTTTGTTTTCTGAAGCAATATTCATTGTATCATCATGTTCTGGGTGGCGCATCATGAGCCAGTGGTCTGGATATCCTGCAAGACGAAGCCCTTGGGAAGGATAAAGGCAACGAAAGTATCGTGAAGATCCAGTTTGCAAGAATCAGGCAAGTTTGTTGCATTGGCAGATTTTTTTTGCCGATCAGCGGGAAAACGGACTCGCCGCAGGGGTGCTTTGCCCCCCAACGGGCGGCCATCCCCTACTGCCGCAGGGGCACCACGTTCCTGCCTGCCAACGGGTCAAGCATGTCTGCCTACACATGCTCTGTTGGCACCTGCCTCTTGCTCTCTGTTCGTCTTTGATATGGCGGGATATGCTCGCGAATGCTGTTCAACAGATCGTCCGCAGACAGCTTGCCGCTCATCTAGCCACCCTCCAGGATTCTGTTTGTGCCGGTGCAGGTCGACTCTCTTCTCCTCATACACGCTGCCGGTGCCGCCGCCATCGCCCCCAACACCATCACGCCAGCATATAATTATTTTATAACCAGTGTCGGCGTATTTTCTTTGCCCATTGGTTCGGCACCCCTGTTGGGTGGATACACAGAGAATCGCCAAACCGGTTAGATAAAAACAATTTCACAATCAGTTGACCCGGGATTGATTGACACGAAGAAAGTCTGACACAATAACGGCACTGGTGATAAAAATTTACTCCTGCCGTCACGCAAAAACGGGGCACCCGCACCGAACACCTGGTCCGGTGGCCGTGCTCAACCAACACCCATACACAATAAATTATAATCAGTTTGAACCGGCGAAGGAATGAAAATCTAATAAGTGCAGATGGCTACGACTGCCTGGTCTGTCAGAATGGCAGACCTAGATACGATTTCCGAACAACGACGCTCCCTGGTCCGCCAACAGGGCATGAAAAAACGCGGCACTCTCCCGGATCACCTCCTGCCGTTGCCGATCCACCGTAATGATGTGATAACAATCGTCCAGCAACACCTTGCGCACCGGTCCGCCCAGATGCTTTTCCAGATAATCGGCGTTGCTGGGACTGGTCATGTCATCTTCCTGGGCATGGACGACCAAAGTCGGGGTGGTGATGTGGGGCATTTCCCGTTTGACCCGGTGAACCAGGCGGCGCAACTCCCGCAGCGAACGTCCGGTGGTCCCCAGATTGCCCGCCAGGGCACTGTTGCCGGAGGTCATGCTGTCCATCACCCATTGACGCAACCGTTCATCCTTGATGCCGTAGGGAAAATTTTCGACAAAACGGTACCGCTCGCCCAACGGGGTGGCCAATATCAGTGGTAACAAAAATTGCAGGCGGGGAATCGCCCAACCGTCATACCACAGGGTGGTCGAAAAACAGGCGACCCCACGCAACCGGGCGGGCCGTTGCGCCGCCAGATGCAGGGCCAGCACCGCCCCCATGGAGAGACCGGCGACAAAAACCGCCGCATGGGAGGCGGCCAAACGGTGATAGGCCGCCTCGACACTGGCATACCAGTCCGGCCAACGGGTGTGCCGCAACGCCGCCTCGGAACCACAATGCCCCGCCAACTGCATCCCGTACACCGTAAACCCCTCCGCCGCCAACCCCTTGCCGACATAGCGCATCTCGGTGGGTGTGCCGGTCAACCCATGAATCAGCAAAACCGCCGCATCCCGACCCGGATAATAAAAACTGACATCGGGAATGGCCTTCTCCACGGGTTTTGCCCGGTCGGAATGGTTGTACCAAAACTGGCTGCCCGTCCAACGACTAGTCCAGGCCCGCCACGATGCCCCCGGCGTGGGGGCCGATTGGATTTTTATCATGACTTTTTCGTCACCCGCAACAGCAACTGATCCAACAATACCAAGGCCAAGTCCATCTCGGCTTGGCTGATCTCCAGGGAGGGGGCCAGGGTCACTACATTTTTATAATAACCGCCAATATCCAACACCAGACCATAGCGTTGGTCACCCGACTCCAGGTCACCCTTCATCCCCTCCTCAAACAAACGGTCGGTGGTGGCCTTGTCCGGGGTGAACCCGTCTGGAGCACAAATTTCCATGCGCAGGGCCATGCCCAGACCATCCACATCACCGATAATGGCATGACGACGTTGCAGATCCCGCAACCCCTCCAGCAGATAGGCCCCCTTGCGCCGGGTCATGGCCGTATAATCCTGCTCGCCCATCATCTGAATGGCCTCCAGGGCCACCGCCGTACCCAGAGGATTGGCCGCAAAGGTGGAGTGGGTGGAACCGGGCGGAAACAGCTCCGGCGTGATCAACGCCTCCCGCGCCCACAAACCCGCCAGGGGATTCATGCCATTGGTCATCGCCTTGCCAAAGACGATCACATCCGGGACAATGCCAAAATTTTCGATAGCCCAAAAGGTGCCGGTGCGATAAAAACCCATCTGGATTTCATCATCCACCAGCAGGATGTGCCGCTCCGCAAGGATGGACTGCAAGCGCGCAAAATAGCCCTCGGGCGGAATGACATAACCGCCGGTCCCCTGCACCGCCTCAATATAAAAAGCAGCATACTCCGCCGAACCATGCTTGGCATCCCAGACACCATAATATTCGGTGTCGAACAAACGGGCAAACTGTTCCACACAATAGAGGCCACAGTCGGCCTTTTGCTTGCCATAGGGACAGCGAAAACAATAAGGAAAAGGGATGAATTGAGCCCGCTCACCAAAATGGCCATACCGACGCCGATACCGGTAGGAAGAGGTGATGGACGAAGCCCCCAGAGTGCGACCGTGATAGCCCCCCTCAAAGGCAAACATCAAACTTTTGCCCCCACAGGCGTTGCGCACCAGTTTGAGGGAATCCTCAATGGATTGACTGCCACCCACATTAAAATGGACCCGACCTTTGACGCCAAAGGTGCGCTCGACATTTTGGGCAATGGTCTTGGCCAGTTCAATCTTTTCCCGATGCAAATATTGGGAGGCCAACTGGGGCAAGGTATCAATCTGGCGTTTTAACGCCGCGTTCAGGCGCGGGTTGGCATAGCCAAAATTGCACGCCGAATACCACATTTGCAAATCCAGATAGGCCCGGTCTGCCTCGTCAAAGAGCCAGGATCCGGCACAACGGGAAAAAATTTTCGGGGGTTCCAGATAATGCACCGTATCGCCGAATGAGCAATAGGTGGCTTCGTCACGCAAAAGATCGCTGTTCACAACATTCACTCCATAACGCGCCGCTGGGTACGCATGAGCGTGGGCGCGTCCACGTGCATGGTTGGATGTACGCCTGTGCGGCCAGTATAAAAAGGTTCTGCGGGTCCAGGGGGATCATCCCCCTGGTGGGGTCCAGGGGCAAAGCCCCTGGTGGGGTCCAGGGGCAAAGCCCCTGGTGGGGTCCAGGGCACCCCCCCGAATGCAACACCATGCAGATTCAAACCGCACCCGTCTCGGAATGCGCAGTTTCCGTCATTCCCGCGCCAATGGAGATCCAGGCTTCACAGGTACCACCTGGATTCCCGCCTGCGCGGGAATGACGTTTGGAAAACCATGTATTCCACGCTGGTTGCGGTTTAAACCGCACCTATTTCGGAATGCGTAGTTTCCGTCATCCCCGCGAAAGCGGGGATCCAGATCTCGCAGGTACCACCTGGATTCCCGCCTGCGCGGGAATGACGTTTGCCAAACCCTGCCTTCCACGCTGGTTGCGGTTTAAACCGCACCTGTTTCGGAATGCGTAGTTTCCGTCATCCCCGCGAAAGCGGGGATCCAGGTTTCGCAGTCTCCGTCATCCCCGCGAAAGCGGGGATCCAGATCTCGCAGGTACCACCTGGATTCCCGCCTGCGCGGGAATGACGTTTGGAAAACCACGTATTCCACGCTGGTTGCGGTTTAAACCGCACCTATTTCGGAATGCGTGGTTTCCGTCATCCCCGCGAAAGCGGGGATCCAGGTTTCGCAGTCTCCGTCATCCCCGCGAAAGCGGGGATCCAGATCTCGCAGGTACCACCTGGATTCCCGCCTGCGCGGGAATGACGTTTGGAAAACCATGTATTCCACACTGGTTGCGGTTTAACAATCAAAAAACAGGGCTGGGTGGAGCGGTTTTTTGCCCCCCAAACGAAGTTGCCCTGGATCCCCTCCAGGGGCTTCGCCCCTGACCCCACCAGGGGCTTCGCCCCCGGACCCCACCGGGGGGGATAATCCCCCCCGGACCCCCTTGATAATGAATTGATTCAAAAAGGGGAGTGGCTCAACCCTGCCCGGGTGCGCCAAATGGCAAAAGCTGGCGACGCCAGAATGGCCAAACAGGTGTCAAAATCGGTGAAAGGCAGGTGGGGCAAACCCTGCATACGGCAGTGATGCAATAATCGGTCCTTAGCCAAAACCACCTGCACAGCGGTCGCGACACAAAAATCTGACGTCCCATCGCCGACCAGAATCTGCACCGGTCCGGCCATCTCCTCCCGACGGGCGATCCCACATTTGCACGTCCCGGAGGCCGTCTTGCAGTCCTGGTTGGCATGGGGAAAGGTCAGGCGATAGCGTCCACCGGCCAAACATTCCAGATGGTTGGCCAAAACAGGGATATGGCCGAGACCGTACCGGCGCAGAATGCGATGGATGGCATAATCGATCCCATCGCTCACCACCACCAATTTCCATCCCAAATCGAGGACATGCGCCACAAAAGCGGGAAAGGCGGGATCCATCTCCACCGAGTCCAGATACCGGTTCAACTCCTCCGTCGTCACCCGCAGCAGTTCGACCTGGCCCGCCATGCAGGCCCGGGAACCGATGCGACCGGCCCGCCAGTCCTGCTCCAGGATCTGCCATTCCGGCAGGGCAAACCGCTCCAGGAGCGCGTCGGTCACATCTTCCGGGACAATCGTACCGTCAAAATCACACAAAATAACTGACATGGGTGTCATTCAACCGGGGCAGCGTTTGAATACCAGCGTGGTGTTCAAGCCGCCAAAGGCAAAGGAGTTGTTCAACACGGCCTGGATCGGCATGGGTCTGGCCTGATTGGGCACATAATCCAGGTCGCACTGGGGATCGGGATCCAAAAAGCTGATCGTGGGAGGGACAATTTGTTGTTGCAGGGCTTCGATGCAGGCAATCGCCTCAATGGCCGCTGCCGCACCCAGGGCATGGCCATGCATGGATTTGGTGGAAGAGACCGCAACATGCGACGCATGATGACCAAACGCCGCATGAATGGCCTGGGTTTCGACAATATCGTTCAGGGTGGTGCCAGTGCCATGAGCGTTGATATAGTCGATCTCATCGGGAGCCAATCCGGCATCCTGCAAGGCCGCCAACATGGCTTGCGTGGGGCCTTCCTTGCGGGATTGCACCAGGTTGAAAGCGTCCGAACTCATGCCAAAACCCGCCAATTCCGCCAGGATGACCGCGCCACGGGCCTCGGCATGCGCTCTGGTTTCCAGCACAATCACACCCGCCCCCTCGCCCATGACCATCCCCTCACGTTGGCGGCAAAAGGGACGACAGGTCTCCTGCGCCAGCACCCGCAACCCTTCCCACGCCCGGATGGAACCATAAGTGATACAGGCCTCGCTCCCACCCGTGATGGCCACATCCACCAGACCAGCCCGCAACAACAGCAGAGCCATGCCGATGGCATGTCCCGCCGAGGAGCAGGCCGACGAAGTGGTAAAGGCTGGACCGGTAATACCATGGGTGATGCTGATTTGACTGGCCACAGAGCTGTGGATCAGTTTTGGTACGGTAAAAGGATGAAAACGTTTGGCTTTTTGCTCAAACAGACGGTGGTAGGATTGTTCCTGGGTCTCCTGTCCTCCGGTGCCGGTGCCGATAATGACCGCCGTGCGCTGGGCCAACGCCCCGCTCAGGTCCAACCCGGACTCCGCAATGGCCTCGCGGGCAGCCAACAGGCCATATTGGGCAAAACGATCCAGTTGCTGCAACTGGTTATCGGTAAACCAATCTTTTTCGTGATAATCGGGAATCTGTGCGGCCACCTGAATCTGCAACGCGGAGGCATCAAAGCGGGTCAGGGGTCCGATACCAGACTCGCCCCGCATCAGTTTGTGGGCAAAAGTGCGGCGATCAGGACCCAAGGCCGAGAGACACCCCCTGCCGGTGACCACAATCTGTTTCATGATGCCGGGAGGCTCCGTTTCTGTTCGACCAAAGATTCCACCAGGCGCACGACACTCCCGAACGTTTCACCAGAGACGCTGGAAGGATTGGGAATGGTTATGTCAAAATGGTCTTCCAGGGCAAAAAGGATCTCCACGGCATCCAGCGAGTCCGCCCCGGCCTCCAACAGAGAAGTATCCATTCCAATCTCTTCCCGCTTGATGGGGACATGCTGAGCCAGAATGCCGAGCACGATCTCTTGGATGTTGTCTGACATGGCCTTGCCTCAGAGATTATTGCCAAAAACCAATATATACAACGGTTAACGCCCAGAACAGTGTGCGAAGATCCACAACACACCACAATAACGGGATGAATCACGAACAGTATGAATGAGTACCTTCTAGTGGGTAAAGGGAGGTTTGTCAACCGGTCACGTAAAGAAATGTATGGCCAAGCCAGAGCCATGGCCAGCGCATGGCCAATTTGCACCAGCAGGGCTGCGCTCCTGGCCCCCGGCAGAAAAGCCTGGGAAGATCAACCCCGCCAACCTGTTGGTGCGAACAGCAGGAATGGAACCACGATGCCTTACAACACCACTGCCAACAGGAGACCAGTCAAGGCCATGGACTTGCCGCCCCCCCATTCCGACAGTTTAGCCATGGCCATCTGCCAGGAGGATGTGTTCGGCGCGAGATGGGTGGTCAGTTTAAGAGGCAGTCCGCACGACTCCACCTTGTCGTTATTATTCGTCAATAACAGGGTATCATGCCATGCCTCACTCGCCACACTCTCATTTTTGACGTACAGCATCCCCCCCGCACAGAGAACACCAAACAGGAACAATACCGCACAAGACGACAGGATCCATTTTTTCATTTTTCTGCTCCATTGGACGGTCAAAAGGCATCACCGGACTGGCCCTGCTGACAAACACCCGCAACGATTGGCCACCCGAACAGGCTAGTGGTGCACAGCGGAAATTCGGAACCCTCCTTCAGACCGCAAGGGGTTTGCCCTGGTAGGTCCAACGGAACGGTTTCGACATCGCCTTGTTAAAATACGCGATGAACGACGTGATTTTTTCCC
>JADFYM010000208.1 GCA_015233035.1 Magnetococcales bacterium | reverse complement strand
AAATAGAGCACCAAAAGCGGCCATACTACCCTGAAGATGCCGCAGCGTAAACACGCGAACGACGGTTCCAGGGAATCCTATCCAAAAACCGGTCAACAGCCAAGGCCCGATTTGGACACCCCAGGTTCAATTCATCGAGCCATATCTTAAGAGCCGAACTCTTCCTCTGCATGGTGATGTCATTACGACGGATCGTGACGGATGGATTTCTCCAAATTCCCCGACAAACGACGCCAGCCACGCACCGCAGGTTTTTTTCCACTCTTTTATAGGTGTGGCCCCGAGATTTTACCGACGTGCATTTTATAAAGATCGTGACCTGAAAAATAATTCTGATGGCAAATTGTTGGAGTATTTTGGCCCCCCGGAAGGAGTTGGTAATCCGTCTGCATTGAGAGTGAGTTATGCACAAGTTGAGGCACAATTAACGGCAGAACTTTCTGATGGGACAGACCAGGATGTCTGAGCATAAGGTTCCTCATATTCGATTGGTTCCCCGGGCGGGGTTCCAATCATCTTTTACGAAAAGTGCTTCAATCGTCCCAGAATTGCAAATTGTGACAGTCTCAAGTGTTACAGAAGAAGTAGGCGGCGACAAGCCATCTGCACAAATCGACCAGAGAAAGCCTCAGCAGCTTTCTCTTCCTTTCGATGATCGCTATTCAGTTGCTCTTATTAATGTCAACCGGAAAGATATCCATTGGTTTCTTGATCTATTACGTTCCATGGCACCTGAATTGATTATTGATACCAGATCTGTCGCTCGGCTTGATGTCCTGTGCGGAACTCGGGAAAATGCTTTCAGGGTGTTTGAAGCTCACAGCGTAGAATATATTGACTTGTTCGGCAGGCTTGGTATTACAACATACCAAGCAGATAACGCGCAACCAGATTATTGGTGCAGCAAGATTGTTGATATAATCCCGAATATACCTAAGGTGTCCAGACCCGTTCTTGTTGTGTTCGATAACCAAGAATTACTAAATTCATCAGTTTATAGTATATCTTCCGAATTTCGTAAATTGTTTAAGCATGAAATATCGCTATCCATCAAGTCAAGTTGATCAACGGGACTTCAGCCGCCAGAAGGTAATTGATCTGTTTCACTTTATCGACTGGGTGCTGCATCTCCCAAGAGAAGGAGGAAAGGGAGCGATTGTCAGGCCGCCAGGAAGGCAAAGCGGAAATGTTGACGCATCTGCTACAACATCGCTTTGGCACCGCGCCGAAACCAATGAGAAGATCTCCCAGGCCGATCCACCCTCCTGGAAGAGTGAGGACTGCGCATATTGGATGCCTCAACGCTGGATGGTGTGTTCGCAGACCACTCCTGATGTACAATGCCCCGACACCGCCATGGCCAAGCAAAGCATCCTCCGCTTGGCACGGCAGACCACACCCCCTCCAGGAGAAGGGAACCGTGCGCCATTGCCCTCCGAAATGCACTGAACCCGGAGTGCCCCCCATCTTCATCTCTCGCCAACGGCACACAATTGCGTTACTCTTTACGGCAGGCGGCGTGACAGGGTGATGAAAACGGCCAAAAGATAAAATCTCCGCCCCATGCAAGAGATTTTATGTCCAGGGGGATGCTTCAGTCATGAGTGCAGACGATCCGCAGCGGTTGATCAACATGGAACGAAATCAGACGGCAGGCATCATGCCCGTAGAGACCGCTTACGGCCTGTTGCAAGGCCACGTGCTCCGGGCCAGCCCCGCCTTGCTGGCCATGACCGCGCCCTGGGGATCGGCGATGGATTGGTGGCGGCTGTTTGCCGCCCACATCACCCCCCCACCCCCGACCCTGTGCCCCATCTGTCAAACGGGACAACGGATCGGTGTCGTCCTGGCCAGCCTGTTTGAACCCACACGAACCACCCCCCAGGGGGGCACTCCCCCCGGGATACGCCGCACGTTTGAAGTCACCTACTCCGGTCACCCCCATATTTTGCAGGAAACACGACCACCCGACACGGTCGATCACCCCCTGGTGCAAACCGATATGCTGCTCATCCGCGATCGGACCCAAGACCAGCAACACGACGAAACCATCGGCCAAACCATTCGGCAGTATGAATCCATCTGTCACTTTATCCAGGATGTGTATTACCAGATCGACCTGGAAGGCAACATTCTCTTTATCAGCCCCTCCTGCTACAAACTGCTCCTGTATCACCCGGAAGAGCTGCTGGGTACCCCGTTTGCGGCGTTGGCCACCACACCGGACGCTTTTCAAGAGTTGCTGGATATACTGAAAACCGTGCGCGTGGTCCACGATTTTCATTTATCGCTCCTGTGCAAAAAAGGCAATCCCGTCCCGGTCGTCCTGACCGCCAAACGGGTATCCCATAACGCCGGTCAGTCCATCACCATCGAGGGCATTGTCCGGGATGTCTCCGACCGGGAACGCCTGGATACCTTGCTGGAGGAACGCACCCAGGTCTACCGGCAGGCCACCGCCCAGTGGGAACAGTTGAAAGCCGCCATCGATCAGCATGTCCTCATCAGCATTGTGGATCCCGAAGGCAATATTCTCTCGGTCAACGACCGCTTTCTGGAGGTCAGTCGCTACGCCCGGGAAGAAGTGGTGGGCAAAAATCCTCGCCTCCTGGACTCCGGCTATCATCCCAAATCCTACTTCAAGGAGATGTGGCGAACCATTCTCAGCGGTTCGGTCTGGCGCGGCGAAATGCGCAACCGCAAGAAAAATGACGATTTGTTCTGGATAGACTGTTCCATTATTCCCTGTCTGACCCCGTTGGGCCACCCTTTTCAATATATCTGCATCGCCACCGAAATTTCCGAATGGGTCCGTGCCCGGCTGCGCCTGGAACGCAATCGCGACTTTTTGCATCGCGTCATCCATGCCATGGGGGAAGGGGTGATGGTGATGGACCTGCAAGGCCATCTGCTGAGCCTCAACCAGGAAGGGGAACGGTTGCTGGGTTGGCGTGAAGCGGAATTGATCCATAAAAACGTGCATGAAGCCATCCATTCCAAACGGCCGGACGGCAGCCCGCTGGCCGCCGAAGAGTGCCTGGTGCATCAAAGCCTGCTGGGGCGCATCTTTCGCGTGGAAAATGACCATTATCTGCAAAAAGATGGCTCTTTCCTGCCCGTTGCCCACGTCACCGCCCCCCTGCACGACGACAACGGTATTATCGGCTCGGTCGCCATTTTTCATGACAACACCCGCGCCCGCAAACGGCTCCAGGAACTGGAGCACACCCGCGATGTCGCTCTGGAATCCGCCCGCCTCAAGTCACAATTTTTGGCCAACATGAGCCATGAGATCCGCACCCCCATGAATGCCATCATCGGCATGAACGATCTGCTCATGGATACCCCGTTGAATGAGGAACAGGAAGAGTTTACCGAAATCATTCGCGATTCGGCCAAATCACTGCTCTCCCTGATCAACGATATCCTGGATTTTTCCAAGATTGAAGCGGGCAAAATGGATATCGAGGAGATCGAATTTTCTCCGGTGACGGTGGTCGAGGGCTGTGCGGGCCTGCTGGCCGCCCAGGCCCACGAAAAAGGGCTCTCCTTGATGACCTTCATCTCCCCGCAAGTCCCCAGAATATTGAAAGGCGACCCAGGCCGTTTGCGCCAGATGGTGCTCAATCTGGCCAGCAACGCCATCAAATTTACGGAAGAGGGGGAAGTGGTCATTCGGGTGCAGGCCAAACCCCATGGATCACCGGAGACAGGCACCGATGAACGGGTCGTGGTGCGGTTTTCGGTCACCGATACCGGCATTGGTCTGTCGGACGAGATCAAGGAACGGCTGTTTGAACCGTTTACCCAGGCAGACCGGACCACGAGTCGCAAACATGGTGGCACCGGGTTGGGCCTGGCCATTTCCAAACGCCTGACCGAACTGATGGGGGGGAGCATTGGGACCGAGACGGAACACGACAAGGGAACCACCTTCTGGTTTCACATTCCGTTCCGCCACGCGCAACCGATGAGCCCAGCGGAAGACGAGGTGGACCCCACCTTTCTGCAAGGTCTGCGCGTCCTGACCCTGCTGGCCAACCCGACCGATCAGGAAATTTTGGGCAGTTATTTTCGTGCCTGGGGGCTGATTCATCAGAGTCATCTTCTGAGAGGCAAAAAAAACCAGGCCGCCTGGCAGGAGGTCGTCCACGCCTCGCCCCCCTTTGCGCTGGTGGTGATGGCCCTGTCGTCGTCCGACATGCACGATCCGTCGTTGTTCCCCACGGGGGAGACGCCCCCCGCACCCGATGCCACCCCATCCCGGCCCAGCCTCCCCGTCAACGGGGTCACCCATTGGATCGCCCTCCTGGACAGCGAAGACAAGCCGTTGCGCGAGTTTGCCCTGGCCGCCGGATTTGCCGCCTGTCTGGTCAAACCGGTCCGGCAGGAAGAGTGGCTCCACCACCTGGCCCATTTGTTGACCCCCGCCAAAGGGGACGAGGCCCCGGCCCTGCCAGCCCACTGGTCACCCGATCTGCCCAGTCCGCCCCATCCAGACGCCTATGATGCCCTGGAATCGGGCAAGCTGTTGCTGCTGGTGGAAGACAATGCGGTCAACCAGAAGGTGACGCTGTTGCAATTGAAAAAACTGGGCTATGCCGTCCATGCCGTCAGCAATGGTCGGGAAGCGGTGGAAGCGGTGGCCAACCTGCCCTACGCCCTGGTATTGATGGATTGCCAAATGCCTGTCATGGATGGTTTTGAAGCCACCCACGCCATTCGCAAGACGGAACAAACCTCCCTGCGCCATATTCCCATCGTGGCCATGACGGCCAATGCGATGAAAGGAGATCGGGAACGCTGTCTGCGCGCGGGCATGGATGATTATTTGAGCAAACCGGTCGCGCCGGAAATATTGCTGCAAAAGCTGCAATACTGGATTCCCAAAGGGTCCAACGAGCTGCCTGCCATCGAGATCCAGCAATTGCGGCAACTGTTTGGTGAAGACGATGCCATGGTACGGGAATTGCTGCAACATTTCCCGGCCTCCGCCCGGGAGTTGCTGGACCGCCTGTGGCAAGGCATTCAGGCAAAAGACAAGCCGATTCTGAACGATACCGCGTTTGAACTGCAAGAGGCGTGTGCCAATATGGGTGCAACCGGCATGTCGGCCACGGCACACACCCTGGAACGGGCCATCGCCAAGGAGGATTGGGACCGTTCCCGCCTGGCCATGGAGCAACTGGAGCGTATATTCCAAAAAGTGGAGATGTATGTCCGCAATTATGATTCCCTCCATCCATAAGGAGTCGATGTGCTGGAAGATTGGCAACAGGATTGGCCACAGGCCTGGCCGCCGGGGGAGGGCAACGAGGGGAAGATTTTGCAATGGGCCATGGACATTCAGGTCCGTCTCCAACCGTTGCTGAGTCTTCCTCTGCTGCCCGACCACCGGGAACATGTGCGTCAGATTCAGGAGGCGGTCAACACCCTGGTTGCTCTGGTGACCCCCCCTGCTCTCGTGCCAGGCATTCTCCGCAACGAGACACCCAAAGACCCGGCACCAAAGGAGTCTGCGCTGTCGCCGTTGGCCGAACCGGCCGTGCCACCACACCCGCTCCATATTTTGCTGGTGGAGGACAGTCCCTTCACCCAAAAATTGATCACCCATTTGTTGCTCCAGCATGGCCACCAGGTCACCCTGGCCCAACACGGCCAGGAGGCGTTGGCGCAGATCGAAGCGGCCTATGCCCACAGTCATCCATTCGATATTGTCTTGATGGATCTGCGGATGCCGGTCATGGACGGTTTTGAGACCACGCGGGCGATCCGCCAATGGGAAGAACAACGCCGGCAGGCCCCTCAAGCGGGCGATATACCCCGTCTGCCCATTATCGCTGTCACCGCGTTGACCAGCGAGGCGGATCGTCTCCATGCTGTGCAAGTCGGCATGGATGGTATTCACCGCAAGCCGATCCAGGCCAATGCGCTCTTTGCCGAAATGGCCCGACTCGTCCCGGTCACGCCTGCGCCCGCATCGCCCGGCACAACCGACGAACCCCCGGTCACCGAAGAGGATACCACGACGGTGACACTGGACATGGGGGCATTGCTCAAAACATTGGAAAATGATTGGATGTTGTTGGGAGAGATTGTGGAGCTTTATCGCCAAGACACCCCCAAGCAACTGCAACGCATCCGGGATGGCATTGCGCACCAGGATGCCGATCTGGTGCGCGAGGCGGCCCACTCCCTGAAGGGGGCTTCCGGGGCCTTTGGCAAAACACCCGCCCAGACACTGGCCTTCCAGATGGAACAGGCGGGACGCCATCGGGATTTGGATCAAGCCAAGGCGTTGTTGGAACCCTTGCAGTGCGCGGTTGCCGCTCTCGAACAAGCCTTGGCGGCGGAACTGTGCAAAAATGAACCTCTCAAATAAATGGAACCTTCTCCATGACACTGATTCAACCCTTTGCCGGATGGCGGCCCCGACTCGGTTGGGCCGCGCGCGTTGCCGCACCCCCTTATGATGTCCTTTCCAGTGCCGAGGCACGTCTGCTGGCGCAAGACAACCCGGACTCTTTTTTGCACGTTTCCAAGGCCGAGATCAATCTGGATCCCGCACTCCCCCCGGATGATGCCCTGGTGTATCAAACGGCCAAGGAACGCTTCGAGCAGATGCGCCACACCGGGGTATTGATACAGGATGCCACGCCCTGCTTGTACATTTACCGTCTGGCCATGGGCGAACGGGTACAAACGGGGGTGGTGGTGGCAGCCTCGGTGGCGGCCTATCGCAGCCATCGCATTCGCAAACATGAGTTGACCCGCCCGGACAAGGAAAACGACCGGACCCGCCTGGCAGACACCTTGTCTGCCCATTCCGGGCCGGTCTTTCTGATTCATCGTCAAACCGCTGCCCTGGATGATCTCGTGACCCGCATCCAACAGGCCGCTCCCCCGGACGAGTCCTTTCAGGCCGATGATGGCATCCAGCACAGTCTGTGGGTGGTACGGGATACGCCGCAGATTGATCAGTTGGTGGCGTTGTTTGAGCAACAGTCTCGTCTGTATATCGCGGATGGCCACCACCGTTCCGCCGCTGCCGAACGGATCTGTACCAGCCGCCCCACCGCCGATCATTTTCTGGCGGTCTCATTCCCGGACAGTCAGGTGTGTATTCTGGCCTATAACCGGGTGGTCCGGGATTTGAACGGTTTGACGCCCGCCGAATTTTTAAAGGCGGTGGGGCAACATTTTCAGGTTACCCCCGCCACCGGGGCGGTCAGACCCGACCGGCCCCACTGTTTTGGGCTGTATGTCGCCCGGCAGTGGTATCGCCTGACGTTGGATCCGGGGCAGGTGGATGCCACCGATGCGGTGGCCCGGCTGGATGTTTCTCTCCTGGATCGATATATTTTGCAGCCCATATTGGGCATTCATGATCTGCGCCGGGATCAACGGATTGACTTTGTGGGTGGCAGTCGGGGCACGACCGCGTTGGCACAACGGGTGGATGCGGGCCACATGGCGGCGGCCTTTTCGTTGTTTCCCACCCAGTTGGCAGAGTTGATGGCGGTGGCCGATGCCGACCAGATCATGCCGCCCAAATCGACCTGGTTTGAGCCAAAGTTGCGGGATGGGTTGGTGGTGCAGACCTTTGCCTGAGGGGCATGGCCGGGGGGGGACGGAGAATCGCCCCCCAACTTTTTTAATCATTTTATAGTATTGCGGGTCCAGGGGGATCATCCCCCTGGTGGGGTCCAGGGGCAAAGCCCCTGGTGGGGTCCAGGGGCAAAGCCCCTGGTGGGGTCCCTACCC
>JADFYM010000207.1 GCA_015233035.1 Magnetococcales bacterium | reverse complement strand
GTAGCTCAGAAGATGCGGCAACTGACTATGAGTGTGCGGTTGGTATTTGACTACCTCCGTATGACGCAAAACACCTGTCGCGCTACCGTTTCGTAGCTTCCCTGGCCGAGAACAAATTTACCGTGGCGTCATGATCGGGGCTATCACTGTCGGGTTCAAGCTCTATCCAACGGAGTTGCTTGCCGCCAAAACTTGTGATATCGTGCGAATATCATTCAACAACTGGAAGGGGGTTGTCATGTCCAAATCTGTCACCCTTACCGCATGTGTCGATCCAAACCTTGATGCCGAGTTAAACCGCTTGGCAGCGGCGTATGCGTTGCTGGAATGTGTATTGAATGTGAACATCATTAAACTCGTCTGGACAAACCCAGCCGACACGCTTCCCACCCCGATGGCCCCCCTTCCTGCGGCGCGACAATCCGGGTCGGTGGCCGAAACGATACGCAACACGATGAAAAATACGCAAAAAAACCCTCAAACATTTCTGTCGAGGGCTTTTTTTGTCCGGCCTGTTCTGTTACCCTTGCGGTGGCTCGTTTTTTCCCCCGTCCGCACACGCCTAAAAAGCCCGTGTGGCCGGCAGAGTGCGGACGGCAACAATAGGCCGCACGGGAAAGGGAAGGTGCGCAATGATGCGGAAACTCATCATTTACGCCATCCTGGAGCTGTTGGAGCGGCTCTGGGACGTGATCGTTGATCTACTGACTAGAACTTAACCTTCGGTCAACCGGGATTGCCGCCCGGTTGACCATTCTCCGCATGTTCACAAATTCCCCCCCAACATGTCAAGTGAAAATACCCCCTGCCCCATACTGTTTGACAAACGCGGCAAAGGCCTCTGCCGACAGCGGTCGGCTGAAATAATAGCCCTGGATCTCGTCGCAGCCCTGCTCGCGCAGAAACGCCAACTGTTCCGCCGTCTCCACCCCTTCGGCCACCACATGCAGGCGAAGCTTTTTGGCCAGGGAGATGATGGCCTGGACAATGGCCGCTTCGTCGGATTGCACGTCGAAAGGATCGCGAATAAAGGTGCGGTCAATCTTGAGGGCATAAATCGGAAAAGTCTTCAACGAGCCCAACGAGGAATAACCGGTCCCGAAATCATCCACCGCCAGCTTGATGTGCATCTCCTGGAAAATTTTCATGGTCTGCACGGATTTGGCCGTGTCATCCATCACCATGCTCTCGGTAATCTCCAGTTCCAGAAACTCCGGCTCCAGTTGGCTCTCCTGCAAGGCCCGCTGCACGGTCTCGACCAGGGCATCGGGGTTGCGGAATTGATTGGCGGAGAGGTTGACCGCCACCCGCAACGGCGGCAACCCCGCTGCCTGCCAGGCCTTGTTTTGTTGACAGGCCGCCTGAATGACCCACGCCCCCAACGGCACGATCAGCCCGGTCTCTTCGGCCAGCGGAATAAACGCATCGGGGGCCACCCACTCAAACCCCTCCCCGGTGGGCCGTTGCCAGCGCACCAACGCCTCCATGCCGACAATCTGCCGGGAGGCCAGGTCCAACTTGGGCTGATAGTGCAGCACAAACTCCTGATTGTGCAAAGCCGCCCGCAACCCCTCCTCCATCCGCAGACGACTCATGGCCACCGATTGCATCTCTTCCGTAAAAAAGCAGAAGGTGTTACGTCCGGCATTTTTGGCATGATACAAGGCCGCATCCGCATTTTTGAGCAATACCTCCATCTCCTGGGCATCCCGGGGGAACAGGGTGATCCCCATGCTGCCAGACAGGGTGGCCTGCCCCGCTTCCAGATGGAAGGGCAAGGCCAGCTCCCTGAGAATGCGGCGGGCGATAAACTCCATATAATGCACATGAATCAACTGGGGCAAAATGATGGCAAACTCATCCCCCCCCAGCCGGGCCACCAGATCATATTTCCGCACACAGGAGAGAATACGCCGCGTGGCCTCCTTGAGCAGTTCATCTCCCGCCTTGTGCCCCAGGGTGTCGTTGACCGGCTTGAACCGATCCAGATTCAGCAACATCAGCACCACTTCATCCCCGGCACGGGCCGCCATGGCCAGATATTCACTCAGACGGACCAAAAACAGAGCCCGGTTGGGCAGGCCAGTCAGGGCATCATGACCCGCCACATGCTGCAACAGATTGGCGGTCCGCCGCTGCTCGGTAATATCCATGCCGGTGGCCATAATGCTGCGCAGTGAGCCATCGCTGTGTTTGATCACACTGTTGGACCAGGCGATGAGCACCTGTTCCCCACTCTTGGTCTGCCAATGGTTTTCCTGCTGATTGGGCGTCTGCTCGTGGACCAACTGGTGCCAGATCGGTCGCAGGGCCTCCTGTTCGGCGGGGGGGACCAGCAGTTCGATCACCGAGCGACCCACCACCTCGCTCTCCTGGTAGCCCGTCAGGCGTTGGCAGGTCTGATTGAACAGGATGGCGCGTCCTTCCGGATCCATGACCACCACCAGGACCGGCGAGGTGGCGAGCAGCGAGGTGGAAAACTCCCGCTCGGCCAGCAAATTTTGTTCGGCAGCCCGCCGTTCGATCAGACTGGCCAGGGTATAGGTGATGGTGGTCAGAAAGGACTCTTCCTCCGGCTTGCGGGCATGACCGGCGGGCAGATAGAGATTGAGCACCCCCATCAACCGCTCCCGGAAGAGAATGGGCACACAATAATGGCCGTGGTCGGGCATCTCCGGGAAGCAGACCTCATGATTCTCGTCCACATGATCGGCAAAGATGATTTCGCGCCGTTGGGCCGCCCGCCCGCAGAGACAATGCCCCACCGGCAACTGGGCACAACTGGCCAGCAACTCGGCCGGCAGGCCCCGATGGGTGGCCATGACCAACTGCTCGCCGTCCTCCTCCATCAGAAAAATGGCCCCCTTGTCTTCCAGCGACAGCCAGGGAACCGCCAGGATAATCTCCAGGGCGGCGTGCAGTTGATCCTCCAGAGAGAGGGAGGCCATGCCGGTCTCCAGCAGGGCACTGATGGCAATGCGGGATTGCAGGAGATGTTCCTCCCGCTGTTCCAGGGTGGCCCGACGGGTCATGTCATGAAACACCCAGACCCGATCACAGGGTTGCTTGGCACAAGGCATGGGAAAAGAGTGATATTCAAAGACACGGCCATCCCGGCAGTGCAGGGTGCTGTGGTAAACGGTCTCGGTGGCAGAGAGATCCAGAACCTGGGTCAGAAAGGGCCCCGGATCGGTCAATCTTTCCCGCAGATAGGCGAGCAACGGACTGAGGGTCGAGCCGTGCATCTTTTCCTCTGGAATATCCCACAGGGCCGCAAAGCGGTTGTTGGCGTAGCGGATAGAACGGCTCTTGTTGATCACCAGGATGCCATCACCCAGGGACTCCAAGGTATTGTGGAGGAGAAGTTGGCTGCTGGAGAGACGCTCGCTGCTGTCCAGCAGGGCACGGGAGGTCACCTGAATCTGTTGGTTCATGCGGGCCAGCAGACGGCTGAACAGGAGTCCCAACAGCAGGGTCAGGCCAGCGGCCACCCCGGCCAGGAGCAAAGCATGGCGACGCATCCAGGTCTGGTAGAGGGCAAATTCGGTCATGCCGACAATCCGGCAGACGACCCGACCCTGGGTATCCCGCATGGGCAGGGAGAAAAAACGGTTGTGTTCGGTGCCCATGGCGGGGGAAAGCGTTTCCAGGGGATCCTCGTTGCGCCACCGGTTGCTGGCCAGATAGGCCCGCAGACCATCGGGATAGCGGGTTTCCCGTGGACCGATAAAAACCAGATCGGCAAAACTGTCCCAATCCAGGACGATGCCAAACGGCCGGGAGGCATCCCGCCATTGCAGAGCGTCCACATATTCCCGCTGGAGAAAGGTATAGAAGGTGCGCCCGAAGGGGGCCTGCAAGTTGGCGGTGAAATGTTCAATCTCCTTGCCCATCTCCAGATAGCCGATCAGGGTCGAACCCTGCCACCAGGGCAGGATGGCCCGCAGGGTCAGGGTGCCGACGCTGCCGATCTCCATCCCGGAGGCAAAGGCACCGGTTTGTTCCGCTTGCAGGAGCGTGGGGCTGTTGGCCAGGTCGCCGTGGAGTTCGGGATTATGAACCCGGAGCAGCGCGACCCGATCCGGGCGGTAAAAGCTTAAATGGGTGATCTGACTGCCCTGCAAGGCTTCCAGGAGGGGTCTGCTCTCCCGCAGCAAGGCCTCCCGATCTCCGGCCAGAAAAGGCCGGCGCAGGGTGTCGGACTGGGCCATCCAAACCATCTGGTGCTTGAAAAATTGTACCTGCTCCTCCATCACCTGTTGCAACTGGCGCGAGACACCTTGGGTGTCCTGACGCAGGAGATGGGTCTCCAGCGTCTCGTTCAGCCAGCGGGTAGCCAGGAAAAAGGTGATCAACAGGCACAACAGTGTCCCGCAGAGGGGCAGAAGAAGCGGACGACGCACAGCAAAGCGGTCGGCAGCGGGGGGAGGGGGTGAAGGATCAGACACGGCATTCCTCCTGCATTTCCTGTCAGGTCCGACGATAGGGGCACAGGGCGGAACGATATGTCGATTGGGTCCAATTTTCAAGCAAATTTATGTCAACCCACTCCATTATCCATGCTTCAGGCGTTTACTGATCCGCACAATGGTTGTCCTGGGGGGGCGGACGGGGGCGGTATGGTTCTGTCGGTCTTGATCATCCTTTGCGTCCAACGGGGCTTTGCCCCGAACCCCACCAGGGGCTTTGCCCCTGGACCCCACCAGGGGGATGATCCCCCTGGACCCGCAATTATTAAAAATTATTAAAAAAAAGGGTGAGGAGGGAGTCTGGGGGAGGGGCGGTTCACCGACCCCTCCCCCAGAAGTGGATAAAAACGAGAATCAAGGCCCCAATCGGGGCTGTCTGGCGCGAAAAAAGACTTTTTGTCGAGCGTTTGCTCGATATTAATTGTCTATAAATCCCGTCATCTTGGTTTCCATGCCATATTGTCATTTCGGCTACCCTCGGATCCCACAGGCGTGATACGGCAGGATCAGGACTCCTCCTGGTTGCGGTTGCCACTCCCATTGCAGATCGATATTTCGTGATCGTGTATTATTTTTTCAGGAGTTTTTTTATGGCAACCTCGCTTCATGGCGGATCTTCTCTTCCTTTCCAGGGTAAGCCTTCTATTGCGGCCCAGGGCAAGCCGACGCAGAGGGTGGATGAAGTCAATGCAGAGGGGCTCCCCTCTGTTGAGGAAATCGCAGACTTTAATCAAGAACTGCTGGAGTTGAGGACCGCCAAAAACCAGCAGGAGCTTGAAGGGGTCAGAAAGAAAAAAAGTGCAACCGGTCTGCTGGGCAGGATGAAGGAGGTGCAGAAGGTTGCCCTTTCCCAAATTCTTGTCCAAAGCAAGCGGTCTACTGGAAAAACGAGCAAACAACCGGGGCTGCCGGCAGAGATCGCAGCCCTTCCCAAAGACCATCCCATCCGCCAACAATGGGAAAGGGGCTGCCAGCAGAGATTGGACGGTGCGTCGATCGAGAGCGCACCGCCGACAATAAAGGTCGATTTGTTCGCGAGAAAGTGGGTCAAATATTCTGCTTTAATGTTGGTCGTCCTCATAATGACGACCGGCATAATCAGGGGTGTCGAATCGTATCGTGAGGCAGTCCAGAAAGTCCGGGATGAAGTCGTTGAGGTCATCATGGGGAAAGGCTATCTGCTGGATGACATTGAGGTCAGAGTGGCCTACATGGAGGTGACCATGACCGCCTGGTTGCCAAAACTGGAGCAATTGCTGGTCAATATCAAGAAAATCAAGATAAAGCGATCTGACGAAGTTGTCGAAAACATGGAAGAGGGCAGCTATCTGGATCATATCCGACAGTACCATAGACCATTCAACAACAAAGAGGCCATAGACTGGCAAACGCGGAGCATGCGCAAACCGGCAACGGGGCGGTAATGTTCGTACATCAGGCCAGGTGAGGCAAAACAGATGAACACAGATGGCAACACAGTAGCACAGACCCAGGGCGATGATTCTGCACGCCGGTTCAACCTGTTGGCCGTGGATGATATGCCCGAAAACCTGGACATTCTGGTGTCCAGTCTGAGCGATCTCTACCATGTGCAGGGAGCAACCAGTGGCGAGACCGCATTAAAAATAGTGGCCAGGCACAAGCCGGACTTGATTCTGCTGGATGTCATGATGCCAGGAATTGACGGTTTTGAGACCTGCCGACGACTCAAAAAAAACAAGGAAACAGCCGATATACCGGTCATTTTCGTCACATCCCTGCATGAAGTGAAAGACGAACGGGTCGGTTTTGCTGCCGGTGGGGTGGATTATATCAACAAGCCAAGCGTGCCCTCCATTTTGCTGGCCAGGGTCAAGACCCATCTGGAGTTGAGCGAAGCCCGGCGCAATATCCAGAACATCTTGAATCAGACACTGGCCGGGACCATCAGTATTATGACAGAAGTTCTTTCTCTGGCCAATCCATTGGCTTTTAGCCGCGCCCTGCGGCTGCGCAAATTGATCCAGGAGATTGTCAAACAGATTGGCCGTCCTGATGCGTGGCAATTTGAACTGTCCGCCATACTCTCGCAACTGGGCTGCATAACCCTGCCAACCAATGTGCTGCAAAATTTCCAGCGCGGTATTATTGCGAGCGCAGAAAACCAGGAGCGTTACGAACATTATCCTGAATTGTCTGCCAAACTGGTGTCGCACATTCCTCGTCTGGAAGAGATCGCACAGATGGTGAAAACGCACCTGACACCGCCCTGTGCACCTTTCCTGGGAGATCTGCAAACACGCCCGGCGGCGGTCCTGGGGGCACAAATTTTAAAGCTGACCATCGATTATGACACCCAAAAACTGTATGGAATCAGTTCGGTAATGGCGATACGCCGCTTCCGCCGGGACAGGCGTGATTACGACCCCCTGCTGGTGACCATCCTGGAAAGTGTGGTCATGACAGAGAAGGAAGAACAGGAGGTGATGCTGCATGGGTTACGGGTTGGGATGGTTCTGGCCGCCGACATGGTTGATCGGGAAGGCGGGTGTGTGATGAGACAAGGTACGGAGTTGACGGTATCCATCCTCAACCTGATCCATTCTCTGAATCGCGAGAGTACCATCCAACAGCCTATTCTGGTCCTGGTCCCGGTTGAACAGCACACCGCACCCAGCGATTGACCCACCCCTGCTCGCCGGTATACGCCCGTATACTGCATCCCATTATACACATCGCAAAAATTTGTTATTATTCATGGGGGTCCGGGGGAGATTATCTCCCCCGGTGGGGTCCAGGGGCGAAGCCCCTGGTGGGGTCCGGGTGCTTCGCCCCGGAAAAACAAGACACCGGAGTTGGAGTCGACAAGGTATTGCTATGGTGTAATTTTTTGATCAACAGTCCCTTGATGCCCCTGGCGGGGCTCCGCCCCGCGCCCCGCCAGGGGCGTTGCCCCTGGACCCCACCAGGGGGATAATCCCCCTGGACCCCTGCAAATATGAACGACTTATACCAAATTGCAATCAGACGGGTAATGGCGTTGGCTGCGTCGTTACTGCACGTGGTTGTGAGTGACGCTTCCTTATTCCGTCATTCCCGCGCAGGCGGGAATCCAGCCAGCCCCGCAGAACGCCTGGATTCCCGCTTTCGCGGGAATGACGATAACGGGTGCCCGTGCCCGTCGCCTTGTTCCCCGTTCGATTGCAATTTGGTATTATTGAGATGTGTGTAACTCGATGTTCAAGTTTTTTGATGCTTGACATGGGACAACGGGGAAGGAAGGCGGCAGTGTCAGCCGATCGGACTCCAAACCGAGCTTTGCAAGGTCTTTCAATATCCGATGGCTGGCCTGCCGCCG
>JADFYM010000206.1 GCA_015233035.1 Magnetococcales bacterium | reverse complement strand
CTATGCTGAAAATCCGGTCAATGTCCCAAAATATTGAATGGGGGGCAGTGAGGTATCTGCTGACGAGGCCCAGATCCTGGGCAATAAATTTGGACCGTGGAGGCCGTTTTTGGACACCCCAGGCTTGATCATGCTCTTGTTGATGCCGAGATCTTTCATCGGCCAAGCCTTGTAGATTCCTGCGCAGCGTGCCAATTTTTGCTTCGATTCGTTGTTTCAGGGTGTCGGCAAACAAGTCGTCGGAAGTGTAGGGCAGCGTGGGACCATCTTCCGGCAGGTCCAACAGAGTATGGAGTTGCCGCATCAGTTCCTGCACCATGATCTTCGGTTTGGTACGTCGTTCCTCAATCTCCCTTTCCGTTCGTTTAAGCTGTCCTCTTGCCTGTTGCAACGTGTTTTCCAACTCGGCTTCATCCGGGATCAACAGACCCAGGGCATTGCGGAACAGAAAAATGGCGTCTTCCTTGGGGCGTTGAAGGTGGGGGGATCCCGATTCGCTGTCCGCATCACGCCATTTGTAGAAACGACGGAAACGCGCCTCCTGGTCGCGAGCGAGCCAGGCGAGGAGATGGCCCGGCAGGATGGGATCACCGGTTTGGGGGAAGTGATTGACCATCACTCTCCTCAAAAGGGTTGATTTCAACTGTTGTAGAAATATATCGAAAGATTGCGCCACACTTTCGTCGGACAACAGACTCTCGATGGTTGTGTCCGGTCCTGCCAGTGATTTCCCTCCAGAGCGAAAAGGGCGCAGTACCGACCAGGAGCGATCCTCCAGTTGGATTTCCGCTGCCACATGGCCATGCGGAAAACGGGCGCGAATGGCTTCCTGATTGACTTTGGTCGAAAAGGTTGGTTCGCCCAGACAATAACGGATCAGGCGGCACAGGGTGGTTTTCCCGGCATCGTGACCGCCGTAGGCACTGTCGGAGGCTCTTTCCGAGGCCCAAATGATGTTCAATCCCTGGCGCAGGGGAATGTCCCGGATGATGACCGTTGGCTTCAGGGATGTGAACAAGACCACGCGCCGCACCCAGAGGGTCGGGGTTCCGGGGGGGAGTTTCCAGATTGTGGGGTCAATGGCATCCATGGTCTTATGCCACTCTCCGTTTGTCCCATTCCAGATCCAGCAGTGCCACGATGGCCGCCTTGCTCGGGTCGGTTTGGGGTGCCTCATGACCATGATCGAGGCCTCGCTCGAAGTTCGTCACCGCCTCCAGGGCCAGTTGGGCCAGTTCCATGGCTGATTCGGGGTGGGTACGGCTCGTCTGCTGGAAGGTGCGTCCAGGATTGAGACGGCGTTCACCTGCCGGGTCGCTGATGGTCACGGATTCCAGGACGCTTAAATGGTCTTCCAACTCGGACCAGCCCAGGCTTTGGCCCGAGGGCATGATGAAGGAACGGTTGGCGGCGACGGTCTGCTGGTCGTAGCGGGCTTGGCTTTTCTTGGAAAGCTGGCGTCGCATCTGATCAGCTTGGGTGGCCAGGAGCATGGCCAGGAGGTGGGTGCGAGCTGGGATACCGGGCTGTTGGGCAATCAAGGCCAACGCCAGATCGCGTTTGGCGTGGTCCCAGGCAGTGGCAGGGAAATAGTTCGCCTCCTCGACCTCCTTGCCCATGCTGGCAAAGGTTCCATCCTGTTCAAAGCAGTCCCACGCCGTCAAAACCAGCCGAGCAGTGCGGTATTCTCCAAACTCTTTCATTTCCTTGTTCTTGAGACCACGAAAAGTCTCGCTGGGATAGTCTGGCCCCATGACATCCGCCGGGTCGAGAATGTAGCGCAGTTCATCGCGGGTGAGGTCGTAGAGTCGGGCATAGTAGGCGTCCAGTTCTGCCCGCAGATGGGCGCGGCGGTCGGGATCCCAGCGGAAGGGTGGACCATGGTAGCCCAGATCCTCGGCAAAAGGTTTCATGTCGTTGGCGGTATAGGCGAGTTCCAGAACGCGAGTCCGTATAAAATTAATGTCAATATTGGTGTATAATCCAGGAGCTAGGACGGGGAACTGGTTAACAATGAAGAAATTTAAGTGCAAACCTCCTACCTTGTGTCGGGAAAAATAATCGAAAATAATGCTGTTTAGATTGGCCAGCAGTAGATCGCCGCGTGTTTGTCCCTCAAAATTGTCAAAAACCATCACAGGAAGATTATTCCCGACGCCTACACACGGTATGGCAGAGCAAATAACCGTTCTTTCATTTGTGGCAGAGGTAATATCCTTGAAGGAGAGAAGCCATTTCTTATCCCAGGAGCGGCGGACGCGCTCAAATACATCTTTCTCTTGCACCCAATAGAAAGGGGATGCACTGTATCCTGGGTCAATGTATGCCTCCAAGGGAGTTTGAGGAAGCACGCGGTACCCTCGGTCATCACCCCTTGTTTCAAATGAGCCTGCCCGGTGGTCGAAGAAATTTATCATCTTCGCTTCATACAACGGCACCCAAACCTTCCCCGCCCCATCCAGCCACTGCACCCCCTCCCGCACCGCTCCCATCTCCGCCAACTGCTCTGCCGTGCGGAATAACCCGCTGTCGTTGGACATGTGGAACATGGCCATAAACTTGATGCCCCATGGGTTGCCTTTGTCGCCCTTGGTGTCATCTATCAAGACTGGTACGTTTCGGTAGATCTTTTTGGTCAGTTCCGCATCCCTCTTGCTGCGAAACACCGGGCAGGTGCGGGTATTGGGATTGATGAGGCGGATATCTTCGGCTGACAGGGTGAACTGTCGTTCCGGCTCCAATAAATGTTCCGCACGGGTGGCGAAAAAGGTGAATCGTGTGGCCGGAATGCGGTTGCCCAGGGTGAGCAGGGCAAATTTCATTCGACTGTCCACCGATGGAAAGATTTTTTCCCGATTCTCGAAATCCAGCAAGCTGACCAATCGCCCCCCCAGGGAGACGGCCTCAAAATATTTCTTGGTGGAATCATCGGTGGCAATGCCCGTGGGGACGATAAACCCAGCCCGACCGGTTGGAGATTGCAGGTTGAGAAACAGCTCTGCAAACAGGGCATAGGTGTTGACATCCCCACAACCGGTCAACGGGAAGCGTCCGCTTGTACGGCAAAACTGACTGGTCGCCTCGGCCTGCCGTTTGGCGTCATTGAACTCATCCAGCAGGGAATAAGGCTGGGTCAATGCAACGGAAACCGCATGGTTCGTCTTCGGACTGCGGGCAGTCGTCAAGGCTTGAATCAATTTCTCCCTGGCCGCCTTGTTGGGGGCCTGGGCAATTTCTGGATCCCGTGCCGCGAAAAACTCCTGCTCCTGGAGTTTGATCCGTTCCCATGGCGGATTGCCCAGCATCACGTCAAACCTGGGGTGTCCAAATTGGCCAAAATCATGTGCCCGGAAAGTGGACCCTGCAAAACGCAGAAAACGTGCTGTAAAATAACAAGATACGGTGATTTTTATGGTGCCAAAAACCGGGCAAAAAAATCAGGCCGAAAGGTGCCTTTTTGGACACCCCACGTCAAACCCACCCCGCCAACCCGTGGTGTCATTGTCCGCTTTTTCCCCCTTGGCCAGGGGGCGAAAAACCTCCGGGAACTCCAGGTGCCAGTGAAAAAAGCGATATTCTCTTACCAGACGTTGGATATCTATTTTGAGAGGGTTGGGCACATCATGGGGATTACGTCGAATGCGGCGGAAAAGTTCTTCGGTAATGCCCAGTGCAAAGGGATCGTTTTTTTGAATCATGAAGGCGGCACACCAAGTGTCGGCCAGAAAACGGCCTGAGAGATAGCCTCCAGAGTGGACATGTTCCGCATAACGCCGTTTCTGTTCTGCCACTTCGCTCAGGGTATCGGCGGGCAGGGCGTTCAGGTTCAGCATGGCGGTGGCCAAATCGCCCAATTGCTCCCAAGGCTCAAAGAAAAAGCGGTCCATGCTGACATTGCCTGTCTTCTGAAACTTGTTGCGTTTTTTCAGTGCAGCACAAACCTTCTTGTCGTCTCCGGTGACCGGCTCAAACGCCGCATCGGGAATGCCCGCCTCTATGGCCACCGGCGTGGCTCCCACCAGGGAGTCACCGCACTTGATGCGATGATCCAGGAAGGTCAATGGCTTACCCGGTTCCAGGGCCTCAACCCACAAGGCAGTCTTGCACAACTCCACCGCCAGGGGATTTTTGTCCACGCCATAAATGCAGTGGCGTACCACCTCCCGCAGGGCATGTTGTCGTTGCTGCTCGCCAGGGGTATCGAAACCCGCCTGCAATCGGGATATTTCTGCTGCCAGTCGCCGGGCGGCGGCCAGCAAAAAGTGACCACTGCCACACGCCGGATCACAGACCTTGAGATTCAAAATGGCTTCCACCGGATCGGTGGGATTGTCTCGCACTGCCCGTTCCAGCACCGGCTCCAGGGCCGATTTGATCAACTCGTTGACCAGGCTGGGTGGGGTATAATAGCTGCCGGTGAGCTTGCGCTCCGAACCTGTGCCGCTCTTCTCCTCCAGTTCGTCCCCCACGAAACCGAACTGCCAGGGCGAGGCATGAACATCGATGCGCGGATGCAGTTCCAGCAGGCTTTCATAGACCGAACCCAACTCCTCGGTCCCCATGTCGCGATAGTTGATGCGGGAGGTGGTCTTTTGGTCGGATTGGAAAAAGCTCAGGGCACGGATGGTCGTCAGCAGGCGGGCATTGTCAATCTGGGCCGCATCCAGTCGGGGGCATTGGTCGGCGTCGAACAGGCCACCCAGGGCGGGCAAGGCCAGAGGGATGGCACCTGATGCCAATCCCCGAAAGGTGACACACAGCCCCTGCCAAAGATCAGAATGCCGATCGTAGTGACGTTTTTTCAGAGCCTTGTCCCGGAGTCGCGCCAGGGCATAGCCATCCTTGTAAAGCCGAATGGCCTCTGCATCGGCGTCGGTGGCATGGAGCAGGTTGCGCTCTTCGGCCTTGAAAAGAAACAGCAGGCGATAGACCAGACGCAGCAACTCCTGGAAAAATTCGATGTCTTTGATTTCACCGCCAGTCAGGGCTTGGCGTAATGCCTGATTGGAACGGTGTTGCAGAAAACCGTTACCCAACTCCCGCAGGGCGGTGGTCACCCCCTGGCGCAGATTGGCCAGGGCGCGTTCGCCGGTCTCCTGGGCCTGCTTGCGCCAGGACTCCAGAAAACAGTCGGTGGGTTTGTCGCTGTGGGATCTGACCCGACTTTCGTGAAAGACCAACCAGAAGGCGGCAAAGTCGGAATAAAGCTGTTCCTGGAAGATGCGCTCCAGGTCAGCCTCCACATAGGCCGTCCGGGTCAGGCTGGGGTTGTCCCGCAACAGCCGAATTTTTTCGCCATTGGCCACTAAACCCCACAAACATGCCTCCTCGGCATTGAGATACTCCTGGATCAGAGCATGGGGCGGGCGTTTACGGCCTTCATCGCCAAAACGCGGATCCCCCTTGTCCATGTCAAATTCCTGCGTGGTCAGCAGAATGGGGATGGAGCCGCCGCAAGCCCGGTGAGACAGGGGAAATTGCCGTTCCCCCAGGATGACAGACGGGGAGCGGTCCAGATCCAGATAGCCCAACACCTGAAACAGGAAGGGTTCCAGCCATCCCTGAACCCCGATCTTGGCCGTCCCCCTGTCCATCATTTCCCGACGATCCGCATAGGTGGACCACAGGTCCAGACCAATGCGCCAGTAGCGTCCAATCTCATCCCGGATGTTGAGAGATTTGGAGATGCCATAATCGGCATTGCTCTGATCGGGTGCGGCCAGAGCCGCCACCTTCTGGAGAAACTCCGGTGGCAGAATGTTGCCTTCAACCCTGAGAGCGGTGCAGCCGTGGTCCGGGTTTTTTCTCATGGCCAAGTCCAGGGGTTGATGACTTCCAGACCGGGCAAACTGAAATCGTGGACATTGCGTGTTGCCAACCGCAATTCATGGTGCAGAGCCGTGGCCGCCAGCAGACTGTCTATGGCGGGAAGAGAGCGGTCTGCCGCGCCCAGGAGACGTCCCCATCGATCTGCAACGGCTTGATCGACAGGCAATACCCGATCCGCAAACCATGCCGCCAGGTCGTACTCCAGCCATAGACGCAGACGTTCCCGCCGGGTACCGGGAGGCATTCGTTCGATCCCTTTGCGCATCTCACCCAGGGACAACACGCTGACATAGAGATGATCGTCGGGTACCTGTCGCAACCATCGGATGACGGCGGCATCGGGAGTGTTGCGTATGGTTTCCGAGATGACATTGGTGTCCAACAGGTAGCTCACAGTACGACCTCACGATCCGGTGATCGGTCCCGCTCCAGATCCAGTGCCTCACCCAGCAGGGGCGAGGCCCGCATGAAGTCCACAAACGAAACCCGCTGGTGTGTCAATCGAGTGTAATCCTCCCGGCTCAATACCACCGCCGTCTGTTGACCATGCACCGTGATCTCTTGTGGTCCCTCGGCGGCGGCCTTGCGAATCACCTCGCTGAATTGCGCCTTGGCTTGCTGCAATGGCCATGTTCTCATGAAAAGTCTCCCTGTCGGTATTGTCTAACCTGACTGACTCTATTCGATTGTCCGTGTACCGTCCATCATCTCAAAAAGCCACGGCGGGGGCCAGGACATAGATGCCAATTACATCCACGGGCAGGCACGCTTTGACTTCATAACTGCCCCTGGCTTCACTGGCGTCCCGCACCCGCCGATGGTCAGCCAGGAGTTCATTGGCGCGTACACGGGCAATTTGACTGAAGTCTGGTTGCAATGGCTCCACTCCCTGTTTGGCCATTTCGATCATCTGAGTCTGCTGGCCAGGGTCCATATTGCGGGCGGGTTCCAACTGCATCAGCGACAGAGCATCCTGCTCCGGCAATATTCTGGGACTGCTGGAACCCTCCACCGCCACCCCCAGACATTCCTCGGAGAGCAAGGTTTTGGTGTGAACCAGACGGTTTCCCTCACGCCGTTCGATGATCAACTGGCTGCGCAGGCGGAGCAGAAAGACCGTGGTGCGGATCTTGACCCCATGGGTAAAGATGGCCCCGCAGCGGGCGGCCAATTCCGGTTCCTCTTCGTCCAGGGCACGTTCAGTCACATATTCCGCCAGAGTGGCCACCAGGGGATGAGCACGGTGGATGTACGTGACACCCGATGGGGCCGGGTGGGTAAAGGTGATGCGGGTATTGTCCAACAGATCGACGGCAGCCAAACGTTCCCGCAACTGGGGTACAAGATGCTGAAGCGGAAAGCGGAAGTGATTGCGGACCGCTTCCAGAGGGGCACCCAGACGCTCCGCTGTCCTCTGAACAAAGCGGGCCACATCGGCTTCACCCCCCAGCACCTGGACGGCCTTTTCCCATTCGGGCAACACCTCGTCGGGTTTCAAACGCCGTTGGGCAAAGATGGCTTGGCTCTGTTTGGCCTTCTCCTTGGCACTCTCCCAGGCCATCTCCACTTCCTGGTCCAGGTCATCGAACGGGAGAAAGAGTTGCTTTTGGCCACGAACCAAGTTGCCTTCTTTCAACAAAACCGTTTGCATAATGGCATCCATCACCTTGTTGCTGTCCGAGGGCATGGGCACGGAGACTCCCAACTCCTTGCGGATGCGTTCGGCCTTGCGCAGGATCACCTGGAGGACCGCACCATCGACGGGATTGTTCTCTCCGTAATACATGAGAACGCGAATCTTGGGAGAGGGCTGGCCGAACCGGTCTACCCGGCCCTCCCGTTGCTCATGGCGGGTGGGATTCCAGGTCAGGTCATAGTGGACGACGGCATTGAACAGGTTTTGCAGATTGATTCCTTCGCTGAGGCAGTCCGTGGCCACCAGCAACCGTTGGACTGAACGGCTGCGCCGTAGCTGTGGTTTAACTCTGGCTCCTCCATCTACTCCTATCGTCTCGCTGGCCGATGGGTTACTTTGCTTTCCCCCCTTGATCCCTGTCTGAGCTATACTCCCT
>JADFYM010000205.1 GCA_015233035.1 Magnetococcales bacterium | reverse complement strand
ATTTTTCCTCCCGCCAACAAGATTATTCTGTGATGGCGGGTAGATTACCGTAATTTAGCCCCTGATGCCCCATCAGGTGGGTCAAAATTGTTGGCCGTAGGTGGGTCAGTTTAAATGGCCATTAACAAAGAACGTGCCAAGGAAATCTTGGGGGAAATCGGAAGCGCATATCACCCGTTTGACCTGAGCACAGGGGTCCCCCGTCAAGCTGAACACGTGGAACAACTCCTTGAGAAGTCCTTCGCGGATTTGGATACTATTGCGCGGCAAGCTCCGCTGTCAGACCGGGCGATCCAGCACATTGAGAAGGCTCGCAGATTGCTGCCATCCATGGTGGAAACCATCTCTTTCTTCTGGAGCATGGTATCGATATCTTTGAAGGAATTGGATCTGCCGCAGGACATTGAACTGGCCATGATGCAAAATCTGATCCCCGCGTTCTACCTCAGATACGCCGCTGGAAAGACCAAGAAGGCCGTTGATCGAAAAGCCATTCTGGAGGTTTCAGAAAAACTCCTGCTGCCACTGCGAGAGCCAGATGGCCCGTTGTCCACCTTGGAAAAGGATCAGATCCGGCATCTCGAGGTAATTGCAAAAGAATGTGCCGGATTCTTCCAGCGTTCCAGCTCCTGTGTGGAAGGGAGAAACGGACAATTGGCCCTCCGCCACCACAGCCAACACAACATCAGCCTTCGGCAACTGCAGGCGGCGACGGTGACCAATAACTATTGCATCAAACGTTCGGATGGAACGACGGCGGCGGAGCGTTTTTTTGGGAACAAACCGAAAGACTTGTTTGAGCATTTGCTGGCTCGACTCGACCTGCCAGCGAGACCTGCGAAGCGGCGTCCCAAGCGGACACAGCAAAAATGGCTTCTTGCTGCCTGAGGGTGGTAATGGCCGAAAGGATGATCAAGGCTGGGGTGTCCAAATTGGCCAAAATCATGTGCCCGGAAAGTGGACCCTGCAAAACGCAGAAAACGTGCTGTAAAATAACAAGATACGGTGATTTTTATGGTGCCAAAAACCGGGCAAAAAAATCAGGCCGAAAGGTGCCTTTTTGGACACCCCAGATCAAGGCCGACCGCCACCAAGCAAATTTCGGGATGGAACGTCTCATCTTCGCAGACCGTCACCTTTTTTGGCTCCATGATGGGTGACAAACGAGCGCGTTCTTCTTGACCAAACACCAGCGTCTCCTCCTCCATGGCGACAGCAGCCTTTTGTTGCGCTCCAAACGATGGGGCCACGAAGGCATCCAAGCCACTCAATTCAAGAAAACAGCATACCGTCCTGATACTTCCATTTGCAAACGTCAAGATAACGATCCTGGCGGCCATCACCAAACGGTGCAAAAAAGCCAAACCTTCAGGACTCTCAAAAAACGCCTTGACCACCGGAGAAGCATTCAATTGGTCCAGCCGCTTCAGCCAATACTGGAGGGAGGTGCGTGGGATGCCCAACTCCTTGGTCGCCTGACGTTGGCTTTTCTTGGAACGAATCTCCTCGAACTGGACCAGATTCGAAGTGACCTCCTTGCGGTTCCATTGACGATTTTTGGTTGTCTTCGGCTCTTTATCTGTGGTTGAATGGGTCATGGCTCGGTGTCTCTCCTGTGCTGGGTGACGTGGCAAGCGGAAACTTGCCAAGCCGAGCCTACGCTTTTTGCGCCTTGATGGCACCCCTTCCTGAATCGCGATAATAGGTGCCAGTGGCCGAAACGATGATCAAGGCCCACAATTCGAAGAGATAATCAAATGCAGGGATCGGATTTGATCAAGGTGGAGGACTGACCGTGTTTTTAGCTGGATCGTTCCTCATAAAGTGTACCACGGTGTTAGAAATCTCCTTTAACCGTGCAAGATAATCTCCTTCGGTAAGCGAACTGTCTTGATCTTTAGGATTGGTTTTTATTCCTGTTGATGATGAATTAGCCTGAAGGGGCTCAGACGATGAAGGTTTAACCGGTAGCTCCTCTGCAACTCGTTGCTGGACTCGTGGAGGACGGTTGATAAATGAGGAAGATGAAGGCTCTACATGGGTTTTCTTGCTACCAGGCGGTGGAGTTGCTGACGCAATCGGTCCGCTAGTATCCATGATGAGAGGCAAAGAACCATTGGAAGCATTACCAATCACCACGACTTTGCTGTTGGGTGAATAGGTCAACTCTAGGGTAGCCTCAATGCCTCGCCACCGCAAATAGTTATCAGTAAGACCTGCCTGAACAGTTTCTTGAAAGGCACGAATACCCTGAGCTTCGATTTGTTTACGTTGACTTTCAAAGGTCTCTTTCTGCAGGCGAAATTGATACTCCTGTGCGGCTTGGTCTTGCTCAATCTTACGTTCAATGGCATTTACAATATAAACTGGCAATGTGATGTCCCGAATCAATATGTCATGGATGAGCACATATCCTTTAGGCTTGTGACGTTCTAGTTTGACATCAGGTCCGTCACCTGCCAACTTTCCATACATGATACGGTCTGATAATTGTTCAAAAGTCTCAACCTGGATTCGCAATCGACGCTGCGCGTACAGTTCATCAGCCTTGAAACGAGACACGATCTCACGTGATACCGAACCCAACTCGGGAGTTAAAAGAATGTCAAGATATTTCGGTCCAATATTTTTATGTAGCTCAGATAATTTCTCTTCGAAGGGTCGGTAACGCATTGTCAATTCGACATTGACTGGCAAACCATCGTTGGCAATAGCAGAATAAAATCTGGTATCTTCTTGTAAACGCAAACTATAAATTTCTATTTTATCCCAAGGAAAAATGATATGCGCTCCTTCAGGTAATGCCGGTCCCATCTGCGTACCACCACCAAAACGTTTCCATAATACACCACCATGACCAGCAGGTATGAAGATCACAATTGATGGCAAAAAATAAAGAAAAGCCAGCATAAAAACCAACAGCACAATGTACATATCGCGCCGCGCATCAGGCCATAAATCGAATACACGATTGACATTTTGTTGCTTTGTCTCAGTATTAAATTTACTCACTATTTATATTCCTGATGCAGAATGTAGTCTAGAGACACGACCGTTTTGTAAAACGAGGTAATCATCACAGAGCTCAAACGCCTGTTCGTCATGAGAAACGAAAATCACAGTACGTCCTAATGCACGCAATTTTGCCAACAATTCATTTCTGAAACGAGAACGAAATAGCTGGTCCTGATCAGCTGTCCACTCATCCAGAATAAGAATCTGACGACCTTCCGCTACAGCTACAGCCAAGGCCAGTCGACGTTCCTGCCCCTTGGAAAGATGATATTGAATCCGTCGATCAGAAGTGATAGTAATGAGAGTGGATATCTCCAAAAGAGTCAACATATCGCAGAAAAGCTCATCATCAAAACTGTCTCCTTCCGGTAATCGCAAAAAAACATGATGGTTTTGAAAAATAGAGCCAAATAGATCGCGGTAGTTCTCAAGACGTTCACTGGTAATAACATGCCCATCCAATTTTACTACCCCTGTTAACGGCGTAAGCAATAACGGAACAAGAAGTAATAACGTTGATTTACCTGAGCCATTCGGACCAAAAATACCGAATACGCTACCAGCACGAATACGAAAGGAAAAGGGACCAACAGAAAAAGGGGATTGACCATCGTAGGATTGGTACACAAAAGTGACACCATCCAATTCGATCCAGTGAATATGTCTGGGCGCATAGCCAAAATTGGAAGGAGTGAATTCAGACTCTGGAAGCCAATCATTGAAATCGATCAATCGTCTCGCCGCATCTTCTGCGGCTAAAAAGTCAGGAACCGCATTGAGAAACTTTGCCATCGGTCTGATCAGAAACAGTAAAACGGCCAATATGTTTGGCAATTCATTTATGGGTAGAATATGAAATTTAGGCAAAACAAAAATCGTCATTGCAGCAATCAGGATCATGGATATCGTAATAAAGGAAAATTCATTACCAAAATTGACACCATATTGGTGTCTACGCTGATGCCAGTTGTCATTAACTGCATTAAGAAAGGTAATTATTTGGTCTCGTTTGGCCTTACCTAATTTGATTTCAGCATTGCCTTGCAATATATCGTTTAGATCGTGAGCCATTTGTGACTCTATGGTTTTGGCCTCGGCCAGAACGGAACGAGTTGTTCGCAGCTGACGTATATAAAATAAATTCATACCTATCAGAGTGATCATGATAATCAAGCCTGCCTGAGGCGAAACACTCAAAAAATAAATATAGGCTGACACCGCTACAAAAAACATATTGGCTGCAACAGAAATATTTGGCAAAACAGTTGCAATCAATTGTAAATAACGCTCTGCCATTTCTGGAGAATGGTCAGCACTGATGTTTTGCAGAGTTTGATAGGATCCCATGGCCAATCGTCTGATCCATTCCTGACGCCATGATGTCATGGCGTCAAAGCTGGAGTTCAAAATAAAAACAATAAATTTTTTGTTATATGTAAAATTAACAATCACAGAAACACAAAACAAACCAAAAGGAACATCTAAAGACTCTCCAGCAGGAATGTTATGCATTCCCCAGCTAATGCTAGTCAGACTTATCACACTGGTTATAGAAGATATGGAACCAAAAAACAATAACTTGTTGATTTGATGGCGTTGATCAAGACGCAACAATCTAGTTAAATACATTTTTCAATTACTCATCATGTAGCCAAGACTGGATTATTTTTTTAATCACACCCTGCTGTTCAAGTTTTGTAAATGCTTCCTGAACACGCTCGGCTTTACTGCTGCGAGACTTTGGCATGGCCAAGTAACGAGGAACCCTTCCGAGTTCCTTGGGAAGAAATTGCAGATCTTTCATACGACCATCTTGGGTTGCCAAATATTGAAGCATATTCATATCACCAACTACCAGATCGACGCGCCCCAGGAGTAATCGACGGATATTGGTCAGATTGCTGCTGGCTGGAAGTTTGTCGAGAAAATCCGCCTTGTCGAACTCTTCAGTGTAGGCGAACCCTCTCACGACACCGATTACCAACCCTTTCAGATCTTCCAATTGTTGAAAATGGATGGTATCTTCCTTGCGTGCCATGAAAACGGTAGTGCCTATGCGAAGAGGCCCGATCATATGGTAACGGGCAAAGCGTTCCTTGGTACCAACAAGATGAAAAGCAATATCAATATCATCATTTTCCAGGGAGGCCAGCACCTCCGTCCAACTAAGAGCGCGATGCAACGGTGTCACACCAATACTTTTGAGAATCGCCTCGACGATTTCCACATTCAAACCAACCCGCTTTCCCCTGAGGGAGAAATTATAAGGTGGCAGGTTATCGTCAGAAGCAACCTGCCACGTTTCTGCCTGAACAGGAGCTGCCCATCCGGCAACTAGCAGCAAAATGAACGAAACAAAAAAAACAAAAAACCTTTGTCGGTCTTTCTTACAGCTTTTTATGGTGACAAAAAAAGACATCAGGCTTTAGCCCTCTTTTTGGTCCGCGCAGTGAGCAGTATCAGACACAGCAATCCACCGGGGGGAGTCAACAGTAGCGACAGAGCAAAATAAAGCAGGAAACCACCCCACCGACCGATAGCTAACAAACCGACCAAGATACTCAAACTCAAATAAATAATTTCGATCAAGGTCTTGAACTCACCTTAGCGTTATGGGCTTTGATCATCGTTTCGGCCATCTCTAGGGGGAGGGGCGGTTAACCGCCCCTCCCCACCCTTTTTTTAATAATTTTCGGGTCCAGGGGCAAAGCCCCCACTGGCCGAAACGATGATCAAGGCCGCGTTATGCCATTACCTGCTCAACATCCTCTTTAGCTTGTTCGAATTGTTGCCGATAATATTCACGCATTTTATTCTGATCCATATCCAACAGGGTACCACCTGCCTCGAAATGTCGCACAAAAATTCGACCTATGATGAGGGTGGTTACTGCTGACAAACCAGGCATAACAGCCATTCCCAACACGGACCCGACAAGAGGAATGGATTTCACGGCGGAACCGAGAGTGCTGCTTTCAATGGCATAAGGCAAAACTCCACCCAACAGTGCCGATATGATCGCCCGGGCCCGTTCTTGAGAAAAGGGTACACCGTAGATCTTGGTCAAACTGTGAATCATGTTAAGTTGGGCTCCGCCGACAGCAACCATGTCAGCCCCAACAACTGGGATAAGACCAAAACCAGCCGCAGCAAAACTATGGTTGCGTACAGTGGCATTGGCATGATCGCGAGGTTGAAACATACTTAAACTCCTCTCTAGTTGAAAGTTAAATGTGATTATCTCTTAGACCGTTCTTTGTTTCCCTCGACGCCGTATGTCTAATGTGGAACAATGCAATCCGCCTCCAAAAGGGTAGTATTCTGAAAAATCAATAGGGATCGGCTCGAAGCCCCAGTCTTTGAGTTTTTTGATCAGGGGCGTCTGCATCTTTTCTACAAGGATCCTTTTTTCATCAATCTGGAGTATGTTGATGCTGATCCAATTGCTCACACAACCACGTTTTTCCAACGGCATAGGAACCGGTTGCGGAGCAATCAAGAGTTCCCAGGATTTTAATACCGATGGAAGCTTTTCCAGGTCGACGTAATCCGGGTTGACCAAACACCTGCCAGGTCCCAGAGGTAAAAGTGTTGTATCGATGTGAATCGCATGACAGTCTTTATTCTCAATTAAATGGACACGATAGGGATTCCCTAGATGTCGCTGCAGCCACTCGACCCCGCTCCGATTGGTTACGTTGCTTAGTTGCCCGATAATGTCATTTCCGCAGCGAACAAAATCGGCCGCATCAAAACAGGGTTCAAATTCCGTAATAACGAATTGTTTTCCATGCTTACGAGCTTCCATGTCGTACAATTCGTCCAAAAGTTGGGGTTTGGGCGCGGCAACCCAACGGGCCCCAGCTGAGAAATATTTCTTGAGGAGGGATCTATATGCCCAGGCCTCAAAGTAGCGGGACCGATCAGACATGGGCGTCTCAATGATCATATCTCCAATAACCAAAAAGACATCCCTCGGATTAGCGGCACTAAAAGCTGTTCTGATGCACCAATCCGGGGTGGAAAACGGTTTCTGATAAGAAAGAATCTCAGGCCTTTGAACAACGACTCCCTCCTCTTCCAAAATGTTGACCAGACGATCCAGGCAGAGTTTAGCGGCCATTATCCGTTGGTCTGGGAAGCAGCGATCTGGCAGGAGTTGCAAACTGGCCGACATGGCATGAAACTCATCGTCAGGCATAGTGGCACGAAAAAAGAGATCCCACTCCGACAAGGCAGCATTATCCACACGTCCGACGATAACCTCTTCAAGAGAATCCCATTCGGTATGGGAATTGACAACAGGCCCCGTCAGTGGCTTTGGTTTGTTCGGATGACTCATGCCTAGTTCTCAAACGCGGCAAAGCCGCTACGGAAAAGATTGGTATCGGTGAAGGTACCACCATCATTTATGGCCGTTTATGGCCGTTTTTTTTCAGGTTTTTGTTTTTATGAGACGCGCAAGGCCTTGATCATCGTTTCGGCCATTTGAGTCGGCAAGCTCTGGATTCCCGCTTTCGAGGGAATGACGAGCGAATGTCGTGTTATACCCATTCCCGTCATGCCCGCGAAGGCGGGAATCCAGGATGGTTCGTGGCCGAAACGATGATCAAGGCCACGTGCAACAAGCACTCGGTATCTTATTACCTTCCCCTGCATGAATCAAGCAAATTTGTTGCGTTGGCGAATATTTCTTTCGCAGGTCGGCAGAAAAACGGCTTGACAAGAGGGGAAAGCCTTCCCAACCATGCCAAAATCATGCTACGAAGGAATCAAGTGGATTTTGCAGAAACTAGGTATCCACTTCGGTTAAGCCCTATCCACTTCGATCAAGCGTCTTTGTCTTGTGAATCTTCCCTCTTGGGTTCGCAACAAGTGATCGATACGGTGCTGGTTTCGTGACTACAGCTTGCTGG
>JADFYM010000204.1 GCA_015233035.1 Magnetococcales bacterium | reverse complement strand
AGGGACTATGCTGAAAATCCGGTCAATGTCCCAAAATATTGAATGGGGGGCAGTGAGGTATCTGCTGACGAGGCCCAGATCCTGGGCAATAAATTTGGACCGTGGAGGCCGTTTTTGGACACCCCAATCCACGACACAGAACAGAGGTCTGCTTTTTGAGGAGCTTATATCCCACATCTCAAACGAACAACCAATATCCAATTCTTCTGGTTTCGACTCTTCGGAAACGCTACAATAATACAGCGTCCTGTCTATGGAAGGCATAAAGATCCATCGACTGTCGCATGAGAAGGCAATATTCTCAACATTATCTTGTGCAATCTTGATGGTTTTTTTCTCGGAAAATCCTGCCTCGCTTGCTGCAAAAATAAATGTTTCCCCGCTATAGGAGGCCGCTACAACATGCCTGCCGTCTGGTGACCACGCCAGAGCGGTTATAAGATTGTCACCAGTATTCTCATCATCGGGTAGCTTGATCGTGCAATCATACGAAACACCATGCGGAAGATTCTTGTTGAAATGGTTCATTTTAATTTCCTGATTCATTCGTAAAGGTTGATCGTATGACGTAAAAAAAGGACAAGCAGTACTACAGACACCACAAACATGATGCAGGGCAACCTGCCAGGACGGTTTTTCATCCGCCAGGAAATGCAACCCCGCCTGATTGCACAGCCCATAAGTTTCGATTGATGCTAGCAGATGGATGCTCAAAAGGTCAATAAAAAATTTCTTAGATCTGGTTTTTATGGTTTTTATTTTAATAAAAGTGTGTAACATTTTGAAATATAATCATTTTATAGTGTCCAAAACCCGCCCGAACAGGTGTCTTTCACGCATGAAAAACATGGAAAAACAAAAATGACTGTCCGCAGCAGGCTCATAACCCACATCCAAACCCCATCCTAAACGCACGCCATGATACACCAGTGCGCTGCCGAGGCAGACCAAAACGGTTGTAGGAGGGACGGGGTCCAGAGGGGATCTCCACTCCCTGGCAGGGTGCGGGGGCAGAGTCTCTACTGCACGATACATTCCACTAAATTATATGTGTAATTTTATCTTATCTTCGATGGTTTAACAAAAAGATATATCATGTTTCGGGCTCTGCCCCGGCTCCCGCCAGGGAGATGCGTTTCCTGGAACTGCAATAATTATATTTTATGCGTAGTTTCCGTCATCCCCGCGCAAGTGGGAGCCTGGTTTCGCAGGTATCCCCTGGCTTCCATCTGCGAGGAAATGGCGTTTGCAAAATCACGTATTCCGTGTTGGTTGTGGTATTGGAATTGGAATAATGCGCTTGGCAATGGGGAAAAAATCACCCAGCCAATACCCCCGCAGTCGCACCCGCCAGGAGCACCACCAGCCAGGGGGGCAGTTTCCAGAACAGCAGCAACCCAAAAGCGGCCAGGGCAATGCCAAAGTCCATCGCCGACAGAATGCCACTGGTCCACACCGGATGATAGAGGGCGGCCAGGAGCAGTCCCACCACCGCCGCATTGACCCCGCGCAGAATGGCTTGCGCGGCGGGCAGCCGCCGGAAGGTGTCCCAGAACGGCAGCATTCCCGCCACCAGGAAAAAAGAAGGCAGGAAAATGGTGGTCAAAGCCAACAGGCCGCCGCTCCAACCGGCAGGCCCGACCTGGATGGTGGTGCCCAGATAGGCCGCAAAGGTGAACAACGGTCCAGGCACCGCCTGGGCGGCTCCATACCCCGCCATGAACAATTCCTGGTCCAGCCAGCCCGATGCCACCACCTCGGTCTGCAACAGGGGCAGGACCACATGACCGCCGCCGAAGACCAGGGAACCGGCACGGTAAAAACGGTCCGCCACCTGCAACCAGCCCGCCGAGGTGAGCGTCGCCAGAAAGGGCAACAACAGCAGCAGCAGGACAAACATCGCCAGAAACAGCGCGCCGGTGCGGCGCGAATGGCTCGTGCAGAGCGCGTGGCCCGGTTTTGCATCGGGGAGACGCAAAAATTGCCAGCCAAACAGGCCGCCAGCCACAATGGCTCCCATCTGCCCCAGGGTCGTGGGCCATGTCACCACCAGAATGGCGGCCAGGATGGCTACCGTCGCCCGGTTGCGATCCGGGCAGAGGCTCTGCGCCATGCCCCAGACCGCCTGGGCCACGACGGCCACCGCCACCACCTTCAGCCCGTGCAGCCAGCCGCCATGGGTTGCCAGGTCCAGATGGGTCACGCCAAACGCGAAAAGAATCATGGCCATGGCCGATGGCATGGTAAAGCCGATCCAGGCCATGACGGCACCGGGCAGACCCGCCCGCATCAGCCCCAACCCCATGCCGACCTGGCTGCTGGCCGGGCCAGGCAAAAACTGGCACATCGCCACCAGATCGGCATAGGCGGTTTCGTCCAGCCATTTTCTGCGGCCAACAAACTCGGCCCGGAAATAGCCAATATGGGCCACCGGACCACCAAAAGAGGTCAGCCCAAGGCGGGAGAAGACGGCCAATACCTCCAGGATGGGGTGTCGGCTCTGGTGGGGGGAGGGCGTGTTGGGCATGGCCTTTCCGGGACGTCAAGTGGGTGGTTGTTCAACCGGGCGGGATTGGCAGGGGCGATGCCGTTTTGGGGGCTTCGCCCCCGGCCCCACCAGGGGCGTTGCCCCTGGACCCCACCGGGGGGGATAATCCCCCCCGGACCCCCTTGAGACTGGCACGCCGCTTCGGCACCGTGTAAATCTGCAACCAGACACGGCACAAGGCGATCAAGGCGGTTCTCTCTTCTTCCGGCAGAGCGGGCGAGAGACGTTGAAAGGGCAGGGAGACCAGCCAACGACCCGGCCCTTGGGTAAACGGCTGGTCCGGCAGGGTTTGATCCAGAAAGTGCAACCACGCCACCCCGGTCAGCCCCGCCACCTCCTGCACCGTCGCTGCCGCAGGCCACAAGGGTGCAAGACAGACCCGACGCAGCAGGGCGGAGAGTTCACCGGTCAGACGGTGGTCATCCTGATGCGTCGCATAGGCGGCCACCAGGCGGTCCAACTCGGCCAATGCCGTCTTGCGCAGCCGGTTGCGTCGTGCCCGTCGCCACAACAGCCCACCCAGGAGCACCATGCCGCCCAGCAGACCCAGCACCCACCACCAACCCGGTGCGGGTGGCCACCAGGAGATGGGATCCGGGAGATGAATATCTCTGAGTTCAAGTGGTTGGGTGGGTGGGGTCATAATGGGGTGTCTTGGTGTGCAAGGTGATGCCGAGGCCGCGTTGCAGCACGGCGACCGAGTCTTCTTCGGTGGAACAGGCGAGAAAACAGATACCATGCTGGTGGCAAAATTGTGCCAACGCCTCCCGCCGGTGCTGAAACTGTTCCTGGTATTGTCGTCGTCGGCCAGCAGAGTGACTGTCCAGGACAAACTGGTGGACCCCATCGCTGACCGGATACCACCCCGGCGGGGGCAACAGACGTTCCAGGGGATCGTGCAAAAACAGCAATACCAGAGTGTTGCGCCGGGCCAATTGGGCCAGGTGTACCTTTTCCCGCTCGCCCAGTTGGATAAAATCGCTGAACAAAAACAATCGACTGCCCGGTCGTGTGACGCGACGCAGACGGACCAGGGACTCTTCCAGCGTGCCGCCGCTCTCCGACCCGGTCTCACTGGCATCCGCTGCACAGGCCGCCAGCAGGCCGATCAGTTGCAAGACCGCCTGGTCGCCTCGCGTGGGTCGTATCTCCCGATGGCGGTGGTCGGTGAACAACAAGCCGCCCAGGGGATCGCCCTGCAAGGCGGCTCCCCAGGCCACCAGGGCGGCCCCGCGGGCGGCCAAAACCGCCTTGTACATCCCTCGGGTGGCAAAAAAAAGGGCCGAACGCAGATCGACCCAGACCAGCGTGGCCCGTTCCCGGTCTTCGTGAAAAATTTTGGTATGGGGGGTGCCGGTACGGGCGGTGACGCGCCAATCCATGTGGCGCACCTCATCCCCTGGCTGGTAGGGGCGACTTTCGGCAAACTCGATCCCGCGTCCCTTGAAAACAGAGCGGGTGGGGCCACTCAGCCCGGATCGGGCACGCACCGGATCCAGGGGCAACCCGAGGGCCGCATGGCGCAGACCGAGGAGTGAAGAGACGACAATCCGGGTGGCCCAACCGCCGGGCACCGGATCGGGACCCGCCGTGCGCAGGGGGGCGTGGGGTCGGCTGGTCCCGGTCAGGGGGGTGGCACCGTTCATGGAGCGGGTACCCGCGCCAGAATGAGATCCACAAAGCGATCAATCGTCAGGCCGCTGGCTTCCGCTTCATAGGTGAGTTGAATGCGGTGGCGCAAGACATCCGGGAGCAACTCTTTCACATCGTCGGGGGTGACAAAATCCCGGCCCAGGAGCCAGGCATTGGCCCGGGCGCAGCGGTCCAGGGCAATGGTGGCGCGGGGACTGGCCCCATACTGCAACACCGACGCCAGATCCTGGCCATATTTGCCGGGGTTGCGGGTGGCCAGCACCAGGCGCAGGAGATATTCTTCCACATTTTCAGCCAGGTGGACCTCCAACACCTCTTGCCGGGCGGTAAACAGTTCTGTTTGTGACATCCGTTCCGGGATCGGGGCCGGGCCGCGTTGTTTGTGCTGTGCCTCACCCCGTACCAGGCGCAGGATGGCCTTTTCCTCGCTGGCGTTGGGATAGCCGATGCGTACCAGCAACAAAAACCGATCCAGTTGTGCCTCCGGCAGGGGGTGGGTACCTTCCTGTTCGATCGGGTTCTGGGTGGCCATGACCAGGAAGAGATCCGGCAGGAGATAGGTCTTGGAACCCACTGAAATTTGCCGTTCGCCCATGGCCTCCAGCAGGGCGGATTGCACCTTGGCCGGGGCGCGATTGATTTCGTCGGCCAGGATCAGATGGTGGAACAGGGGGCCTTTGTGAAAGGTGAAGGAGCCATCCTGGGGATGAAAGACTTCGGTCCCGGTCAGATCGGCGGGCAGCAGATCGGGGGTGAACTGGATGCGGCAGAAGCTGCCTTCCATGCCGCTGCTCAATACCTGGATGGCGCGGGTTTTGGCCAATCCCGGTGCGCCTTCCACCAGGAGATGGCCATCGGCCAGCAGGGCGGTAAACAGTCTTTGGATCAGGCGTTCCTGGCCAACGATGCGTTGGCGGACCGATTCCAGGAGGCGTTGCACGCTGTGTTGTGTTGACATAATTTCCACGGTAAACCCAATGGCGGATGAGGGTGATTCCGATCCGGGTGGCGCACCCACTATCAAGGGGGTCCGGGGGCAACGCCCCTGGTGCCGCCGCCGGGCAGAATCAAGACCGATGATTGCAGCCGAGTATAGTGCGCAATTTTCCCGCCGGTGTGCAAGGGGTCATCCGGAATGGACCGTCTGATTTTCCAACCGGTTGCCATGGTCGGCGTACCGGTGTTTGACCCTGCCGGGTTTTGCGCAGAGAATTGCTTGGGCATTCGCTGCCGTGGCACACTGGGCACTGTGGGATGGATCCCATTACGACAGGTCCGCGAGCACACTTTCCAGCGTTGGGGCATCCAGGATGCGCAATGTCCACCTTTCCAAGGAAGGCGGATCGGCTTTGGCGATCTTTTCACTGGCCCAGGGGGGCAAATCGCCAAAACGGCGTTGCAACAGGCGCATCAATATCGATGCGCCCTCTTCCTGGCGGCCTTCCTGGCGGCCTTCCTGGCGGCCATCGTTATACACCCTCGTGAATACCCAGTCTGGGTTCGGATCAAGATTTAACATTTGCATGATCTCCTTTACGTTGAACGAGCGAAAGTGTGCCACAGCAAACAAGCCCATAATCTCAATGGCTGCGTGACGCGACTTTTCTGGAAAACTATGGTTTATTTCATCTTGCCATCCGCGTCCTTTGCTTTTTAATGTCTCTGGATCAATATTCGCTTGCATGGTCAATGGGGCCAGAATCAGCAGACGGGGATCAATTTCTTTCAACTGCTCTGCAGAAAACTCAGCAAGCACCACTTCCACAAAACAGTCATCAAACCGGCATCCAGACCGCTTCTCAAAGGGTGTCAGTGGCAGAGCCACTTTCCTGTACGACTCGTTTGTATAGATGATCCCAGCCAAAACCGGGCCATGATAACCATTTTGGGCGCAACTCGCGAACACTTTGGCGGCCAACCGGTAACGGATATAAGGATCCTCGTATCCCTGAAATTCCAACAAAACGCGCGGTTGATCCTCGGAGGTCAAAGACCATCCTTCGATATCCGGGGCCAGGCGTTTTTCTTTCAAAACTGTGGCGCGGAACTGGTATGTTGCCGCTGTTTGTGCATCCATTCCCAGGAGTTTGAGCAAGGCATCGCCGCTCAAGGTCATCAGCTTGACAAAGGCTTCGTCCGTGCCTCGTTGTCCCGTTTTATGTTCGATCCTCTCCGTTTCGACCTTCATCATCTCCTTACCTCACGACCAATCTGGACGCCATCCGGTCACGCACAGAGTTTCACCCGTGAGAACAGGGTATCAGATCCATCCGCACAAGTCACCATTGCCATGCCGCTTTCTGCGCAGAGGGTTGTTTGGCGTGGCGCGACGGGGTGTCGTCAGGACGCGGGGCGGACCATCCCATTATGAAAGGTCTGCGAGTACACTTTCCAGTGTTGGGGCATCCAGGATCCGGAGACTCCATTCTTCCAACGCAGGCGGCTCGGCCTGGGCTATTTTTTCGCTGGCCCAGGGGGGCAAGTTACCAAAGCGGCGTTGCAGCAGGCGCGTCAGGATGGATGCACCTTCCTCCTGGCGGCCCCTTTGCTCGCCGATCTGGATGCCTCTTTGTTCCCATTCCGGTTTTCCTTTGGCAATAATATCCTGCGCAAACTGAGACATCATGGTATTCTCCTCCTCTGGATGCACGGCGCGGATGATCTCCCGCACGATTGGTTCGTCATAACTGCCATAAGTTTCCACAATGTACCGCATGATCACATGAAAGTCTTCACCTGTTTCGGCCAGCAGTCGAATCAGATATCCTTTCACCCGCAACTGCTTGCCGGGCCGGGTGGCATATTTGGCCACTGCCAGCCATGCCCGCAGTTTGGGGTGCCGGGAAAGCCTATGATCCGATACCTTGCCCAGGTCGAAGACCGGAAAATGAAAGTTCAGCAGAAAGGGACGCCAGCCTTCCTCTGCGTCTACTATGGCCATAAATTCATTCGGGATGCGCCATTCATCCTCGCCATGGTAAAACACAAAGGGTACGATGCAGGGCAGCAATTTCCATCCTGGGTTTTCCCGCACCCACTGGTTCCATACCTCTGTTTTGTATCGCAACAGTTGAAAGCTGACGAACCGGTCTGGATGGCTCTTGTGGTCGATCAGAATATAAAGCAGGGCCATGCGCCCATGGAGGGTGCGCATCCGGAAAAGACGGTCGGTCAGGTGGCCACGCAGTTCCGCATCGACGAAAGATCCCTCCACCAACTCCGGTGGTTCTGGACTCAGGAGTTCGGCGATCTCCTTCGGCAGACGTTCGCGCAGGAGCGCGCCCGCTTTTTCCGGGTCGGAAAGCAGCAATTTCAAAAATCGGTCATGGGGTTGGGCAATTTCACTCATGGGGAAAGCGTATCAGATCCGCCCGCACAAGTCATCCTCTCCATGCCATACAGAATGGGATTGGTGTGCCGGTTTTCCGTGTCATGGCAGGCCAACAGGCCGTCATTGACAGCTATACGTTATTAACGTATAGCAACACCATGCAAACCGTAATCGAAACAGAGTTCTATCTCCGCGACGCAAAAGCGACAGGAATGTCGGACACGGAGCGTGCCGAGATTGTGAATTTCCTGGCGGCCAATCCCGATGCCGGGGATGCCATCAAGGGTGGGGTGTCCAAAAACGGCCTCCACGGTCCAAATTTATTGCCCAGGATCTGGGCCTCGTCAGCAGATACCTCACTGCCCCCCATTCAATATTTTGGGACATTGACCGGATTTTCAGCATAGT
>JADFYM010000203.1 GCA_015233035.1 Magnetococcales bacterium | reverse complement strand
GGGGGGCAGTGAGGTATCTGCTGACGAGGCCCAGATCCTGGGCAATAAATTTGGACCGTGGAGGCCGTTTTTGGACACCCCAGTCTAGGTTAGATCGCAGATGTTTGGAATTTTGTGCCCCTTGCGCATATTGCGTTTCACATATTGCGCATATTGTGTGAAAGGTTCTAACTTGTTGGTGTGAAATGGTGTTCTTGAATCAAATTTTTTATTTCTGTCGCAATGTCGCTGTTCTGCGTGTTCTTTGAAAACGCAATATGTGTCACGCCAACTTTCTCACACAATAGCGGCCTGTTCCGGTGAACGAATCCAATCACGTCTTTTACCGTTACATGGTATTTCTTGGCAACAGTGTCATTATACACGTCCACCAGAGTTACCGCGTTGAACGGGAGGTTCTCCGGTGTGTATTTTCCATGGTTGACGACGTGTGCCAAGAATTGAGCAAACGCCATGGCTTGCATAGTGGGTGGTTTGGTGGGTTTGTTTGCCGGTGGTGGTGTGGTGCCAGTGCCCGCCTCTGGCGTGTCTATCCATCCAAACAGCGGGTTTCTCATGTCAATCGGCCATTCCTCGACCGATTCCAGCCAGAAACGGAAGTCGTCACGGTGAATACCGATACTGGACGGCTCAAGCCCAGGGTGCGCCAGAACCTCCTCCAGTGCGGACGGGAAAGGCGGTGCAACCTCTTGTAGCAGGGTGCGTGCCGCATGGTCCGATATTCTGCCCTGGGTCCATTCATTGCCGCCAATCAATAATGCAACACGCCTGTTTTCGATCAGTCGCCCGGTTCGACATGCCAAACATGCGGCAACTTCGCTTATGGTGTGATCCTCGGCAACCGGCAATTCTGGCAGCGGTACGTCAGCGTTGAAAGCGTGCAGTCTGCGAATTTTGAGGGTGTTGTTGACGATTGCGGGAATGATAATCCGCTTGAAAACAATCGCCTTTTCCGTGGCACCGACACTGTATTGCCACAGTTCCAGGATTTCGCGCAGATCCAGTACCTCTGGCAGAAGTCGCCGCGCCGCAGACTCCTCCAAGGATAGGGTGTGCGGTGCAATTTTGGCGAGTAGGTCGGTGTTGCTCATATCTGCCCCCTTTCAAGGCAAAATCCTTTCATGTGGATTGCCTGGAAAGCCGGTGAAAGGTCCGGCCTTGTCGGGTCGCGATTCCCTATCCAGGCAATTCGTTTTGGCGGTCAGCTTGACGCCGATTTCTTTAATTGAATCACGTTCTTCCCCGCCAACATGTCAAGATAATCCGCCCAGACTTGCATCATTTTCCGCCGTTCGGGCAAGTGCTCAGCGTGATTATAGGCGGCTCGCACACCGTCCCGCTCAGAGTGTGCCAACTGGCGTTCAATCCAATCCCGATTGAAACCTTGCTCATTCAGCCGGGTTGATGCCATTGCCCTGAATCCATGCCCGCACATTTCGTCGGTGCTGTAGCCCATACGCCGCAACGCCGAAAGCACGGTGTTTTCGCTCATTGGCCTGTCATTGGTCCGCACACTCGGAAAAACGTACTTGCCCGCCCCCGTCAACGGGTGGAGTTCCAGCAGCACGGCAACCGCTTGTTTCGCCAGAGGGACAAGGTGCGCCTCTTTCATTTTCATTTTCTCAGCGGGTATCCGCCACAAGCCCGCCTCCAGGTCAATTTCAGACCATTCCGCCTTGCGTAGCTCACCCGGTCTCACGAACAGCATGGGTGCCAGTTTCAGCGCACACCGTGCAACAAAGGTGCCCTGGTAGCTGTCAATGGCCCGCAACAATGCGCCGATTTCTCCAGGGTCCGTAATGCTCGCCCGGTGTGTTGCCACAACGGGAGAAAGTGCGCCTCTCAAGTCGGCGGATGGGTCACGGTCAACGCGCCCGGTTGCAATGGCATACCGGAACACTTGCCCGCAATTCTGTTTCGCCCGGTGCGCCGTCTCAATGGTCCCTCTCTCCTCGATACGCCGCAAGACGGCCAGCAGTACCGGTGCGTTAATCTCCTGAATTGGTCGTGCGCCCACCCATGGGAAAACATCACGCTCGAACCGCCGGATAATGTCATCGGCGTGGGTTTCTTTCCACTTGGCCCGGTTTTTTGCGAACCACTCGCGGGTAACGGCCTCGAAAGAATCCGCCGTGCGGCTCGCATCCATGGTCTTTGTAACCTTCCGGTGCTCGCCAGGGTCAACGCCTTCCGCCAGCAACCGCCGTGCCTCGTCGCGCCGTTCACGCGCCAGCTTAAGCGGAACGTCCGGGTACTGGCCCAATGCCAGCAGCTTTTGCTTGCCGCCAAAACGATACGCCAACCGCCAAAGGCGTGAACCGTTCGGATTGAACAGCAGGAACAGCCCGCCGCCGTCGCTTTTCTTGATTGGCGTGGTGCCGGGTTTCGTGTTTTTGATTGCGGTGTCGGTCAACATTCGCAAATACTCCTTTAAAATCAGTAAGATTACGGCAATTACGGCAGGATTACGGGTGCCGTAACCGAAATTCACCTTTAAAATCAATTTGTTTACGGCAATTACGGAAATTACGGCACATTTTATCAATATCCAATCGTGTTTTTCAGCGTCTTTCAAGCCGCCAGCGTCAAGGTGGATACAGCAAAAAAGTCCTGGAAGCCGGGTTCAACTCCTGGATTTTGTTCAGCGTCCCGCTCGCCGCTAACCTCAACGGTGGTGCCGGTTTTTAGCCTTCAGTTGGTACAGCCTTCCGCCAACAGTCAACGTACCATCAGATATACCAACAATGTTGGTAGCAGTCAATGGAATTCCCTGGAACCTGCTAGACACAAAAAAGCCAGAAAGCGTTGATTCTTTCTGGCTTTGTAGAACTCTCTGGAATGTCCTGGAAGTCAATTTGGTGCCCACGCCCGGAGTTGAACCGGGACGACCTTGCGGTCAGCGGATTTTAAGTCCGCGGCGTCTACCTATTCCGCCACGCGGGCCTGTCGAAGCGGACCATGCCCCTTTTTTCTTCTGGCATTGCTACCAGAGTTCAGGCAACCTTGTCAATTGCTGAAGACCACTACTCCATCAAAATGAAAGAGACCGACATGCACAACCCAACCGACGCGCCGCTCCCTGGTCGGGGAATGGCCACCCAGGCACTCCATACCGGTCGTCACCTGACCGCAGAACGGGAAAACAGCCCGTCCGTGTTTCTGACCTCCAGCTTTGTGTTTGAATCGGCGGCCCAGGCCCAGGCCACCTTTGCAGGCAGCGAAGCCGGCAATGTCTATAGCCGTTTTACCAATCCGTCCGTCGCCGCCTTCGAGGAACGCATCGCCGCCCTGGAAAATGGCGAAAAGGCCCTGGCCACCGCCTCCGGGATGGCGGCCATCACCACCCTGTTTCTGACCCTGCTCTCGGCGGGCGACCATCTGGTCCTCAGCCGGTCGGTGTTTGGCTCCACCACCACCATCGCCACCACCCTCCTGGCCCGCATGGCCATCCAAACCAGCCATGTGCCCCTCGCCGACCTGGACGCCTGGCGGCGAGCCATCACCCCCCAAACCCGTCTCTTTTTCCTGGAAACCCCGGCCAATCCCACCCTGGAGTTGGCCGATCTCGCGGCCCTGGCCCAACTGGCCGCCGAACACGGCATTATTCTGGCCGTGGACAATGTCTTCTGCACCCCCTGTCTGCAACGTCCCCTGGATTTGGGGGCCCAGGTGGTGGTCCATTCAGGCACCAAATATCTGGATGGCCAGGGGCGCGTCCTGGGCGGGGCCATCGTCGGCAACCGTGCCTTGCTGATGGAAAAGGTCTACCCCTACCTGCGCAACGCTGGACCGGTGCTCTCCCCCTTCAATGCCTGGGTGCTGTTCAAAGGGTTGGAAACCCTGCCCCTGCGCATGGAAAGACAGTGCGACAATGCCGCGCACATCGCCACCTACCTGACCGAACGGCTGCACCCCCCCATGGTGGTCCATTATCCCGGCCTGCCGAGCCATCCACAACACGCCCTGGCCGCCCGCCAGATGCGCCGCTTCGGAGCCATTGTCTGCCTGGATCTCGGCTCCCGTGCCCAGGCCCACCGTTTTATCGACAGCCTGCAACTGGCCACCATTACCGCCAATCTGGGCGATGTTCGCACCCTGGTCACCCACCCGGCCACCACCACCCACGGCCGGCTCGCCCCCGAAATGCGCGCCGCCGCCGGAGTCACCGATGGCTTGGTGCGCCTCTCCGTCGGCCTGGAGGATGTCGCGGACATCATCGCCGATCTGGATCAGGCTTTGGTGCAGACAGAACAATGATTTTACTTGAAAATATCAGCAAAAGCTTCGGCGCGCAAACCGTCCTGAACCAGACCGGTCTGGCCATTCATGCCAATGAAAAAATCGGCCTGATCGGTCCCAATGGCGCGGGCAAGACCACTCTTTTGCGCATTATTGAAGGTTTGGAAGAGGTGGATGCGGGTGTGGTGGGTCGTCACGAGGCCCTGCGCATCGGCACCTTGCGCCAGGAGATGGAGCCGTCCGACCGTTCCATCCTGCAAGAGACCCTCCGTGGCGACCGGGAACTGACCGAACTGCGGGAACAACAGCAGCAGATGCAGCAGCATCTGGACGATCTGCCTGGACAAACCGAGGCCGAACACCACCAGCGGGTCAGCGCGTGGGGAGCCATCGACCATCGCCTGGAAGAGATCGGCTCGTATGATGCCGAATCCCGCGCCAGTGCCATTTTGATGGGGCTGGGGTTCAGTCGGGCGGCCCTGGACCAGCCCCTGAATGCCTTTTCCGGTGGTTGGCGGATGCGGGTGGCCCTGGCCCAATTGCTCTTTGCCAAGCCCGATCTCTTTTTGCTCGACGAACCGACCAACCATCTGGACATGGAATCGGTCGCCTGGTTTGAAAACTATCTGCGCCGCATTCCGCAAACTTTTGTGGCGGTCTCCCATGATCGGGGGTTTCTCAATCGGGTGACCCAGGTGACGGTGGAGTTGGATGGTGGCGAACTCAGCCGTTTCCAGGGGCCGTTTGATGCCTATGTGGAACAAAAGGCGGCCCTGCTCGAACAGCGGGAAAAACAGCTTCTCCAACAGGGCAAGCGGGTGGAGGCCATCACCCGTTTTATCAACCGCTTTCGGGCCAAGGCCACCAAGGCCAAGCAGGTGCAAAGCCGGGTCAAGCAGTTGCAAAAGATGGAGATGCTGGACCCACTGGCCAACAAGACGGAGGCTCCCCGCATTCGGCTGCCCGAACCCAGCCGTTCTGCGCTCAAGATGGTCATGGTGCGCGACGTGCACAAGGGGTTCGGCGGGGTTCCGGTCTTGTCCGGGGTCAATTTTGAGTGTTTGCGGGGCGAAAAGATTGGCCTGTTGGGCCCCAACGGGGCGGGCAAGACCACGCTGCTGAAACTGCTGGCGGGGGTTTTGCCGGTCGATGGGGGCCAATTGCAGTTGGGGGAGCGGGTCCAGCCGGCCTATTTTACCCAACACGCCCTGGATGCCCTCAACCCGGAGGCCACCTTGCTGGCAGAGGCGGGTGCGGTGTTGCCCAAGGGGATGGGCGAGGGTGCCCTGCGCACCTTGCTGGGCAGTTTTTTATTTTCCGGGACCGAGGTGTTCAAGCAGATCAAGGTGCTTTCCGGCGGCGAGCGGGCGCGTGTGGCCCTGGTGCGCCTGTTTCTTTCGGCGGCCAACCTGTTGCTGCTGGACGAACCCACCAACCATCTGGACATGGAGTCACGGGCGGCCCTGGGGGAGGCGTTGGAGAGCTACAAGGGGGCACTCATTCTGGTCACCCACGACCGGGATCTGATGCAGACGGTCTGCACCCGTTTTCTGGTCGTCTCCGGTGGGCGCGTCACCCCACTGGAGGAAGAGTTGGAGAGCTATCTGGAACGGGTGACGCAGGCGCGCAACAATGCCCCTGCCACCGGTGCAGAGCCGCGCAAAAACAATCGCGAACAGAAACGGCAGGCCAGTCGGGACCGTGGACAGGCGAGTGCGGATTTGCGGCAGTACCGCCAACAGGCCAAACAGTTGGAAAACCGCATTCACCAACTGGAGACCGAGCAGGCCACCCTGGGGACCGCCCTGGCCGACCCGGATCTCTACCAGACGACCGACAAGGACAAACTGCGGGAGATGGTGGAACGAGAAAAACAGATTACGGCGGAGTTGGAGCAGAGTCTGGCCGAGTGGGAGCGGGTTGCGTTGGCGATTGAGCAGGGGGCTTGATTCTCACGGATGTGGGTGATTACAATGTGGCTACAGGAAGATGAATGAAGCAGAAAGTACCGAGGAATAGCGATGCAGGATATCCGTTGGAAACAGAGGTTTGACAATTTTGATCGTGCCTTCGTTCTTTTGCGGGAGGTCCAGGAACGAGGCGTGGACTCTCTGTCCCAACTGGAAAAAGAGGGGGCAATCCAGCGTTTTGAGTTCGCTTTTGAACTGGCATGGAAAACCCTGAAAGACTATCTGGAGGAACAGGGAATCGTCATCCAGGAGGCATCGCCGCGCAAGGTCATCAAGGAAGCCTTCACCGTCGGGATTCTGGAGGATGCGCAACTTTGGATAGATATCCTGCAACACCGCAACCTGTTGTCCCACAGGTATGATTTCAGGATGTTCGACGCAGCACTCCGGGAGGTGGCGGCGCGTTATTTTGCGGCGTTTGATCGCCTGCATGAGTTCTTCCTGGTGCGCATGGTGGAACCATGAATGAGACGGGCATGAACCCGCGTGAAATGGCACTGATGCATACTGTCTTCCGCCATGTTCCCGATATCAGTGAAGTCATCGTTTTTGGTTCCCGTGCCAAAGGCAATTACCGCCCACACTCGGACGTTGATTTGGCATTGGTCGGTGTAGCGGATGAGCTCCTGGCAGAAGCCGTTGCGGATGCCTTGGATATGTTGCCCATGCCCTATCAATTTGATGTCAAAGCCTGCGATGCCATCCGTTATCCACCCTTACTGGAACACATTCGCCGGGTGGGAGTAACCATTTATCGCCGGGATGTACACGCAACGCCACAGGCAGAAGACAGGGAACAGGTCGTGTCCGATGCGCTTTGGGGGCTACCGTCGGCAGGAGTCGGGCATAGTCCAACAGCACGACAAGGACAAACTGCGAGAGATGGTGGAGCGTGAAAAACCAGATCCCGTGCATTATGCCGCATAGCGCAAAATTTCCACTTCCGCATGACGTTGGACGGCCTCCTCTGCGAGCGCGAACACCCGAGCGGTCGCCTTTTCATCCAGATAATATTCGCCGCATTGTTCACAGACGTCCGCAGGCACCTCCCGAATCACCACAATCGTCCTGGCACGCTCCAGGGTAACCGTTGTCTCTCCTGCCAAGGTTTCCCCGTGTCGACAGATGGCGCAGTGCATGGTCACATTCTCCTCTTCCTCACCGGGAGCAACGCATGGTCATTCTTACCATGAATCGAGTATAGTCCGACAGCCGGAAAAGTCAAGAATGGAGTAATTAAAGGGCAAGCGCATGGCAAATTTGCGCCAGCAGGGCAGGAGTGTGGCGTCACGCTTGCCATGGGAAAGCAAAGCGGGCGAGACGCCCGCGATCCCAGGATTGAGCATCAAAAAAATTTCAATGCGATTGCCCTGGGCGTCATCACGCCGACGCCGTTTGCGTCAAACCCAGGTTAACGGCCAGTGAACATTTCACCTGCGCACAAAGTGTGCGCCATAAACGCCTCCCAGGTCGCATCGGGCTGCCACACGGTGCGCATCGCCCGGATGGCGGCGTCCTGGTCCCAACCCTGTTGGAGAACCCGGTACAGCGCGACAAAGACGGGTACCCGCTTGTTCTGGGCACAATGCAGAAAAATCTTGCGCCCGGCCACCCGCTCCATGGCAGCAAAAAATGCCGACAAATCATCCAATTGCGGCGCATTGAACAAAACCGGGATATGAATACTCGATGTTCAAGTTTTTTCCCGCTTGACAGGTTTTTCGCCCGTCAAGCAGCTTTTTTGTAGTGCCTCAGGGATGGCGTCGGTTCTTGTCGTCCCAAATCCCTGCCGGCCATATGCTTCTCCGATG
>JADFYM010000202.1 GCA_015233035.1 Magnetococcales bacterium | reverse complement strand
TGTAGCTCAGAAGATGCGGCAACTGACTATGAGTGTGCGGTTGGTATTTGACTACCTCCGTATGACGCAAAACACCTGTCGCGCTACCGTTTCGTAGCTTCCCTGGCCGAGAACAAATTTACCGTGCACAAACCTCTTGTTTCATTCCAACGGATTGCTGTACGATTGCTGGATAGAAGAGATAATCATGTCACCCCGGTACGCCAGGGCGGATACAGGAGATCGAACCATGCTGGCCATTGAATTGCCATCCGACACAGAAGAGATGTTCCAATCGGTCTCCAGGGAGACCGGACGGTCCCTGAAAGAGTTGGTGCAGGAGGCTCTGGACCGTTTCCTGGAAGAGTGGGAGGACCGGCAGGATGCCATGGATGCCGACCGTCTCTACCGCGAGTTCAAAGAGAGTGGAGAAGTTGGCATTCCATGGGAAACGGTCAAGGCCGGACTGGATGCCAAACATGCCGTATAGGGTCATCATTCCAGCCAGAGTACAGAAGCAATTGGATGCCCTGGCCGCTTCCGACTGGTAGCGGGTGGGGGATGCCATTGCCCAACTGGCCAACATCCCCCGTCCTCCTGGTGCAAAGAAAATGCGGGGTTCCTCAGAATCCTGGCGCATTCGTGCGGGAGACTACCGCATCATTTATACCATCGAAGATGATCGACTGGTTGTCCTGGTTCATCAAGATTGGCCACCGGCGCGAGGTGTACCGCTGACCCCAGGCGGAAAAACGCGCCGAATCGGCAGGATTCAGTGTGCAGGGGGTGGGGCTGGCAGCGCAGGAGATGGAGCAGACTGGTGCCACTCCTGGGCGGAGGGTTGATAATAGACAGGGGCAGGCGGGGGAACCAGCCGATTGATGGCGGCCATGCCACCCATGATGACAATACCAGTGGTCACAACCCATTTGATGATGTCCACCTTGGCGGCTTCCAGGTCTCCCTTGGTAGCCAATGCCCGCATTCGGGACTCTTCCACCTTCTGGAAAGCATCGGATAGAGCCTCTACCTGGGACTCTGCCTGGGCGGATGGAACACCGGACGCTTCCAGTTTTTTCACGAAGGCCAGCGTGTCAAAGGTAATGACTGTACTCATGGCGGTTACTCCTCCTGGGTGGATAGACCCATACTGTATCGCACCGGGGGCGGTTTGGAAAGAAAAATGCGCCGAGTGGGCCAAAGGGGTGCGTTTGTCCCCGTTGGGCAGGCGATCATCGGCTGGACGGATCGCATCCTCAGATCAGGCAATGCTGAAATAGTCACCAAACATGGCCATTGCCAGAATTTTTTTAATTCTGGGGCTGCAATTGGTCAATATAATGTCCGCTTTGTCGTCCCCGCAATGGCTCCGCATCAGCAGCAACATGCCCAGGGCCGAACTGTCAAACGTGGTCACATCCTGAAAATCGATTTCGTAGGCTTGCCCCGGATCCCGATGGCAATAACACTCCCGAAATGCCTGGTGCATTCTGAAGTTGAATTCGGCTGGCAAGTGCACGGTAACCCGGAAAGTCGGTTCTGTGACTGTGATCATGACACCCCCCATAGGTGCGGCTATTACTCAATGTGGAAATAGAGACCAAAAGAGACTGTGTCCAACATTTTCTTGATCCTGGGGCTGCAGTTGATCAGATGAATCGCTGCCTTTTTATCCCCGCAATGGCTCCGCATCAGGAGCAGCATACCCAAGGCCGCACTGTCAAAATGGGCCACTGCACGAAAATCGAGTTCGTAGGTCAGGGTGGGGGAACGATGACGATAACATTCCCGAAACTCTTTATGGTACTTGAAATTAAACTCTTCGGGCAAACGCACAACCACCCGATCATTGAACTCTTCCACCACAAACATGGTTTCTCCTTTCATGCGGCAGCAGGGATAGACACAACCAGAATGCGCTGTTGGCCATTGCCGGGGAACGGTAAACACCCCCCGAACCCACCTTTTTTATATCACGCCCATTTCACCTCCACCACGGTAATGTCGTCGGTTTGTTCCTTTCCGGCCCGAAACTGCGCCAATTCCGTCAGCAAGGCATCCAGTTCCGTCTCGGCAGGAGACAAGGTCTCCAGAAAACGCACCATCCGTTCCTCACCGAAAAATTCACCGGCGACGGATTGGGTCTCCACACTGCCGTCCGTAAACAGATAAATCCGGTCATCCCTGGCTAGGACACGGTGCGCGCACGGCTTGCTGGTGGGCAGTTGTGGCGAGATACCCAATGGGGGCAGGCCGGAAGGAATCTGCTCGGCCAACCGACCATCACGCACCACCGTCACTGCCGGCAACGCGGCATTCCAGACAAACATCTCCCCTTTCTCCCGGTCCAACTCCAGAAAGGCGGCGGCCAGAAACATGTTGACCGGCAACCGGCGAAAAATGGTCTCATTGATCTGGTTGATGATATGCTGCAAGGGCAGATCGCGCCTGGTCTGCCGGTAGAACGTATCGGTCACCAAAGGACCACAAATGGCGGCGGCCAGACCATGCCCGGTAAAATCCCCCACCATGAGATATTGCACCCCGTCCGAACGGCAGGCGGAGAGAACCATATCCCCATTGGTTTTTTCCAAAGGCGTCATCAGGACACGCAACCCACGGGCATCAAACTGGTCGTCCTGGCGCATTTTGAGAATGACATCCTCCATATCCTGCCGATTCTTGGCCAACCGGTTGGCCAGATCAGCCCGTTGCAACCAGGCTTTGATCCGCGCTCTCAGGATGACCGGATTGGGCGGCTTGGTGAGAAAATCATCGCCGCCACACTCCAGACACCGGGCCAACTCCTGGTCAGTCTGCACCGAGGTCAGAAAAATGACCGGCACAAACCATGCCTGTTGTCTGGCCCTGAACTGCCGGGTCGTCTGATATCCATCCAGCACCGGCATGCGAATATCCATCAGCACCAGGTCACAATCCCCCTCGTCCAGACGCGCCAACGCCTCCTGGCCATCCGCCGCCAGAATGACACGGTACCCCTCCCGATGGAGCAGTTCCTCCAGAAACAGGCGCGTGCCCGGATCATCATCCACAATCAAAATGGTCGTCATGGGCTATGTTACCTGAGAAGAAGAGACTGGGCCAACGACTCCGAGCCGGTCTGCTCCGTGTCGGCATGGGCCTCCTTGACCTGCACGATCTCCGGCAGAATGTCCAGAAATGCCTGCACCAGACGGGGATCAAAGGCTGTGCCTGAACACCGCGAGATCTCCTCCACCGCTTGCGCCACGCTCCAGGCCTCCTTGTAGGGCCGCTTGGAAGTCAGGGCGTCAAACACATCCGCCAGGCTGCAAATACGACCCATGAGGGGAATGTCATCCTGCTCCAACCCAAACGGATACCCCTTGCCATCCCACCGTTCGTGGTGCGCAAGGGCAATGAGATAGGCCGTGCGCAGCAACAGAGAGGGTTCCTCATCCAACAGTTTGCCGCCCAACACGGTGTGGGTTTGCATGACGGAAAACTCATCGGTGGTCAGTTTGCCCGGTTTCAGCAGGATGCTGTCGGGAATGCCGATCTTGCCCACATCGTGCATGGGCGCGGCGTTGAGCAGCAACTCCTGGTCGTGGGCGGACAGGCCGATGGCCCGTCCCAGCAAGACGGCATATTGACTCATGCGCAGTATGTGTTGGCCGGTCTCGTTGTCCCGATATTCGGCCGCCCAACCCAAACGCCGGACAATCTCCAACCGGGCCCGCAACAAGGCCGACTCCCGGTCGGCCAGGGCCTGGGCAGTGCGGGCACTGCGCAGAATATAGCGCACCCGATGCCCGATCAGGCCCCAGTGAATGGGTTTGGTGATAAAATCCGTTGCTCCGGCCTGATAGGCCCGCTCAATGGAGGCCACATCATCCAGAGAAGTCGCCAATACCACGGGCAGATGGGCCAACTCATCCTGATGGCGGATGGTCTCACACAAGGAAAAGCCATCCATCCGGGGCATCACCACGTCGGAAAGCACCAGGTCAGGACGCTCCCGCTGGATGAACGCCCAGGCCTGCCGTCCATCCTCCGCTTCCAGCACACGAAAGCTGGCCTGCTCCAGGGCCTCCCGCATGGGCAGCCGTTGCAAAAACTCGTCATCCACGATCAATACCACTGGATTTGCCAGTTCTTCGATCAATTCATTCATGCCCATCTCCTGTTCATTGCGCGGGACAGACCCTTTTTTTTATACCAATCAACCTTGTCGACTCAACAACTCTCCCAAGGCCTGTTTGACGGCATCGAACAGGCTTTGGGAGGTCTGCAAATGGTGCCGCACCTGGACCAGATCGGCATGGTCCCTCTCCATGGCCCGTCCCAGTTCCGCCAGGCGGGCGGCTCCCATGGTGAGGCTGGAAGATTTCAGGGTATGCGCCGCCACCCGGACCCCTTCGCACTCTTCCTGTTCCACGGCCTGTGCCACTGCGGCCAACAACTCAGGCGTCCGGACCAGATAGTGTGCCACCATTTTGGCCAGCAGACCGGTGCCACCCGACCGGTTCAAGGCCAAAATGCGGTCGACAACCGTTTGGTCCAAAACCGGTACCGAGGATACCCCATCTCCCGCCTCCTCTTCACGGGTTGGTGACGCGCCCGGCGACGGGATCGGGCAAAATCCCGCCCGTACACCCGAAGAAAGAGCCTCGGCGGGGGCCTCCGCCGCCACATCACCGTTGGCGCGCGGCAGCCACCGCTGCAACAGGGCTCCCATATCCGCCTGGCTGAATGGCTTGGCCAGATAGTCATCCATCCCGGCGGCCTGGCACTGCTGCCGATACTGCTGCAACACGTGGGCGGTCAAGGCAATGATGGGGGTGCGCGGACGCCCGCCCTCCGTCTCCCATTGGCGCAGGCGAAGGGTGGTCTCAAACCCGTTCAACACGGGCATTTCACAATCCATGAAGATCATATCGAAGGGCGGCGTGGCCGCCCAGACGGCGTCCAGTGCCTCACGCCCATTGCCAGCGACCGTGACGCAACAACCAAACAGCTCCAGGGTGGCCACCGCCACCTCCTGATTGACCAGGTTGTCTTCCACCAGCAGGATGCGACCCGCAAAATGGCGGTTGTCCGGCATGTTGTGGCGTTGCACCGCCTGCCAGGCGGCCATCTCCCGGCGATCGCCCGGCTGTTGCCGACCAAAACGGATCGTACACCAAAAGGTCGATCCCTGACCGGGCACACTCTCCACCCCCAGTTGGCCATCCATGATGAGCACCAGTCGCCGGGTAATGGCCAATCCCAGCCCGGTGCCACCAAATTTGCGTGAAAAAGAGGGATCCTCCTGGGAAAATTCCCGAAACAACCGGCTCTGAAAAGCGGGCGCAATACCCGGCCCCGTGTCGGTCACCTGAAACCGCAACAGCACATCCGCATCCCGCTGTTCCAGGACCTCCACCCGCACCTCGACGGATCCCGCATCGGTAAATTTGACGGCATTGCCCACCAGATTGCAGAGTATCTGATTGAGGCGGAAGGGATCCCCCAACAGATGGACGGGAACCGCCTCGGCCCGTTTGAATTCAAGGCGCAGACCTTTGGCCGTGGCCCGATCGACCAGGACACCCAGGACATCCTGCATGACCTCGCCCAGATCAAATTGAATGATATCCATGACCAGCCGACCGGCCTGCATCTTGGACAGATCCAGAATATCGTTGATAATCCGCAGCAAGGTGCGCCCGGAGCGGTGGATTATCTCCACATAATGCCGCTGCTGTGCCGTCAGGGGGGTGCGCAGCACCAGATCGGCCATCCCCAGCACCCCGTTCATGGGGGTGCGGATCTCATGGCTCATGGTGGCCAGAAAGGTTGTTTTGGCCTGATTGGCCATCTCGGCGGCATCCCGCGCCTGCTCCAGTTCGGCGGTGCGCATCCGCACCGTCTCTTCCAGATGGTCGCGATGTTCGCGCAATTGCGCCTGATAGGCATGGGCGTCGACAATCATTTGATCGAAGGCATAGGTCAGGATGGCCAACTCATCCCGCGTGGGATGCGCTGGCCGCTGCACCAGTCTCGCCTGGCTGCGCCGGGCGCAACGGGCCAGGTTGCCCGCCGTCACCGCCAGAACCGTCTCAACCAGGGCGTGAATGGGCCGGGTAAAATAGCGGGCCAGCCAAAAGGCCACCAGAATGGCCAAACCCACACACAACAGAGAGATGGCCAGAATGCGCGCGTGCAAGGGGGCGGCCCCGGCCAACGCCTCCGCCCTGGTCATGGAGACCAGCAACGACCACCCCTCCCCCTTGTAATCGAGAAATCCCTGCGCGCTGATGGAGACATAGATTCTGTCCGCATCGGTCGTAATAGGATAGGGTTTATCCAGCTCATGCTGCCATTGGGCGGGCTGATAGGGTTGCAGAATGCCTTTGCGGTTGTGGTTGGAATAGAGCAGGCGATGGTCCCGGTCCACCAGATCAATCTCGACCGAACTGGCCTTTTGCAGGGTGCCAATATCATCGAACAGACTGTGCAACCGCTCCAGGGCAATGGTGGTGATCAGCACGCCCTGGGGGGTATGGTCAGGACCGCACGAAATCGCCTGGGCAAAAGAGAGGACATCCTTGTCCAGGAGCGCGGAATGGCTTGCCCCCACAACGGCCTCCCCCCGCATGACCCGCTCCCACTGCCGGGCGAGAAAAAAGGTGGCGGTATACCGTTGGCCGATCCCCAGACCCGAACTGTTGGCCAGACGTACCCCCTCCTTGTCAAAATAAGAAATATTGGTATAAATTTTATAGGTGTTGCGATAGAGGACAAGGCGACCCCTGAGTGCGGCGGGGGAGACCTGCGCGGCGCAGAACAGGGGATCCAGGGCCAGGGCCCGGAGATCTCCCAACCGATCAAAAAGCAACATATCCACGCCCCGCATATAGGCCACGGTCTGGCGCAACAGATCTCCCTTGGCATCCTGTTCCCAATAATCCAGCATGAGCAGATGGACAAAATAGGCGATACCCACGCCGGTCATGATCACCAGACCAACGGACAACAGGATTAATTTGATCGAAAATCTCATGGTTGTTGCTCGCGCTGGATGGCCTGAATAAAACGGCCATCAATCAAAGCAGCCAGATTGGGAAAGCGTTGCAACTCGCCCCGCTGCAACAAAAAATGCACGATAAAGGTGCTGATTCTGGCCAGGGAATAGGGATCCTCCGAACGGGTGAAGGCGGTGCGGTTGTCTGGCAGGCTGGCCTGCCGGATCTCACGCAGGCCGCAAGCCATCTCGTCAACAGACATGTCGGTCGCCTTGGCCATCCGGGCCAGAGACTCCTCCGGGTGGTCGGCCAGATAGTGTTTGGCCTCCAGCAACGCCCGGATGACCGCCTGCACCTCGGCAGATCGTTGGGTGGCTGTTTTGGCATCCACGAACAGGGTATCCGTGATAATGCCTGGGAAATCTCCTGCCTGGGCAAGAATTTTATAGCCCTTGGCCAGGGCCTGGGAGGAAACGGGTTGCCAGGTATGACCCGCATCGATGCGCCCGGTCTCCAGAGCCTGGAGCACATCCATGGCCCGGACCCGTTCAAACTGCACCGTGGTCTCGTCCACCCCCTGGCTCTCCAGGGCTTTGGTCACGAAAAGATGGGAAAAAGAACCGACGCCGTCAAAACCGACCGTATGGCCCTTGAGATCGGCCAGGGTGGCATATTCCGGTCGGCCAATGATGACATCACCGGCTTGTGAATAGTCGGTGACATAGACCACCCGCGAGGGATAGCCCTCGGCATGGAGGATGATGGCATCGGAAAAAACCCCCATGACGCCATCCACATCGCCATTCTTGTAGTCCACCAGCGAGTCGGACGGTCCTTTTTCCAGCTTCAACTGCACCACCACGCCCTGTTTGGCGAACAGGCCCTTCTGTTCCGCCAGGAAGGCATGGGCATAACCCGGCCAGGAGTCCAGGGCGATGCGTAAAGGCGCAGGGGGGACCGGCGTGGTGGAGGGATCCGACCCAAGCAGAAAACGCCACAGAAGGAGTATCCCCAGGAGGAACAAACCAGACCATAGAATGCGTTTTTTCATGGTTCACCTCCCCCGGCAAGGGCTGCCTGGCTGGGGGAGGGGGCGGAGAACCGCCCCTCCCCC
>JADFYM010000201.1 GCA_015233035.1 Magnetococcales bacterium | reverse complement strand
CGTGCGGTAATCATAACGAAAAACGGGATCCTCCATGATCGCCGGATCCTGACGATACCGTTCCAGGGCCACCAGATCACGCACGGCCCGATCCATGACAGCCATCCACAGATGCGTATCATTATTGTCACACACCGGATCGCTGACAACCTCCGAAGCCATTGACTTTTTCATAGAATGTTCAACCTCTCAATAAAGGTGTTTCGGCTTTTCGTGTCTCACCCAGACCATCCGCACAAGATCGGACGCGACCGACCCGCTTTGCACACGGATCCAGCAAAGAAACCCACCACCCCGGCATTGGGCCCACCGGGCACGAACAAAAGGGAGACGCCTCACCCGCAACGATGCAGGGTGGTCCCACGACAGAATGGCGACACGACAGCAGCACAACGTCCACCAACCACGCCCAGTGAATGTAGCAAATTGTATCAGGAAATGGTACAAAAAAATGCGCCCACCCAGTAAAAAATCAAATTTATCTGTCAACTGGTTGAAAAAACAGGAAAACAGCCATCCAGTGAGGGGGGCAAAAAGGGCATTTTCAGGCATCATCCGCCCGGTCCCGTCCCGCTCTCCCCCTGCCGATCGATGCAGGGTCTGTTAAAACGGCGTTGACATCTCAATTTTAACAGTTATCCTTGTACGGCATTGTCTCTGATCCATCCGACTGGTGTTTTAAAAGGGGTAATCAATATGTCTGGTACCATTTCCATTGCACGCGCTGATCATGAAACCACCATCAGCATCAAAGGCCGTTTCAATTTTGAGATGCACTCTCAGTTTCGTGCCGCCTATCAGGAAGAAACGATGGACAAAAGCCGCAGCCGCCGCTTTGTCATCGACCTGACCGGCACGGAATACATCGACTCCTCCGCGCTGGGCATGTTGCTCCTGCTGCGCGAAGAGGCTGGCACCAACGAAGCGGACATTGAAATTGCCAATGCCCGCCCGGAAATTCGCAAAATTCTGGAAACGGCCAATTTTCAACGTCTGTTCAAAATCACGTAACCCGTATCAAATAATGGAATAGTCAACGGGAAATGAAAATCCTGATCGTCGATGATGATCGTATCAACAGCACGATTCTCAACCGTCTCCTGAGCCGGGAGGGGCATCAGGTGCTCTCCGCAGAGGATGGCCAGGCGGGGGTGGAGCTTTTTGCCAACGAACGACCGGAACTGGTTTTGATGGACATCCGCATGCCGCGCATGAATGGCTATGAGGCGGCACGGGAAATCAAACGGATCAGCTCGGATCGGTTTGTACCGGTCATCTTCCTGACGGCGGTCACGGATGAGGAGGGGCTGGTCCAGTGCATTGAGTCAGGGGGAGATGATTTCCTGACCAAGCCGTTCAACCGCACCCTCCTCCAGGCCAAGATTGAGGCCATGGAGCGCATTCGGCGTCTGCACACGGAGTTGCATGCCCAGAAGGAGCAACTGGAACAACATCAGGAGCGGGTGCAGCAGGAGCTGGATATCAGCCAGCATCTTTTTGCCAACATTGTGCGGGCTGGCAACCTGCTCGATGCGCCCTGTCTCCGCCACATGTCGGCCCCCATGTCCCAGTTCAATGGCGATCTCCTGGTGGCCAGTTATAATCCGGCGGGCGGGTTGCATGTCATGCTGGGTGACTTTACCGGTCATGGCCTCTCGGCGGCGGTTGGAGCCATGCCGTTGTCGGAGATCTTTTATGGCATGACCGCGCAGGGTTATTCCATTGGTGACCTGGCGGAGGAGATGAATGCCAAGCTGCTCGCCGTCATGCCCACCCGCATGTTTTGCGCGGCCTGTCTGTTGGAGGTGGATTTTCGCCAACAGAGCCTGACGGTCTGGAATGGGGGGTTGCCGGATTTGCTTCTGGTGGATGGCCAAGGCCAGTTGCAACAACGGATTGCCTCCAACCATCTGCCGTTGGGGATTCGTGCGTTCACCCCGGATGATCGCAAGGTGAGCATTTTTGAGTTGCGCAAGGAGACCCGGGTGTTTCTCTACTCGGACGGCCTGACGGAGGCCACCCGGGATGACGAGGAAATGTTTGGCAGCGAACGCCTGGAACGCCATTTTGACGGTGCCATTCCGCCGGACAAGCTGTTTGATACCATCCTGGCCACTCTGGAACATTTTCGGGGCGATGCCCAACAAACGGACGATATTTCCGTGTTGGAGATCAACTGCGCCCGCGCGGGCGAGCCGGTCAGTGACCAGCTCAGCCATGCCCGCAAGAAGGTGCCGCCGACCAACTGGAGCTTGTCCTTCTTTTTTGGCCCGCAATTGCTGCAAACGGTGGATCCGCTGCCGGCCATTGTCAACTCGGTCATGAACTTGCAAGCACCCACCGGGCATCGGGAGCGGATTTATACCACGTTGGCGGAGTTGTTTTCCAACGCCCTGGACCATGGTTTGTTGGGACTCGACACCGGCACCAAACGCACACCCGAAGGCTTTTTGCGCTATTACAGCCAGCGGGAGGAACGTCTGGCCGCATTGGATCATGGCTTTATTCGTCTGGACCTGACCCATATTCCCCAATTCGATGAAAAGCAAAACAGAATTGGGGGTGAAATGCACATTCGCGTGGAGGATGGGGGGCCCGGATTTGACCATCGTCGGGTCCATTCCTCGTTGGAAGGCAACACGGGGCATGGCGGCCGGGGCATTGCCCTGGTCCGTTCTCTCTGCACCAAACTGGCCTACAATGAAGCAGGCAATTGTGCGGATGTTGTCTATCGATGGACGATATAGAGGAGGTTGGATCTCTCTTCTACACACAAAGGGAACCGCTTCAAACTTGGTGAAAAGCGGATGGATGCCCAAATTCTGGAATTGAGCGAGCAAAATTGAATGGAAACGCCTGAATCTATCGTCGAAAAAGCCAGGCCATTCTTCCTGGACTATTTTCAGAGTTTGTCAGAAGATCTCAATCTGCTGGCCACCGCTCCGGTGGAGTGTACATTCAGCGACGTCACCCTGATGCGTGGGCGTGACGATGTGGTGCCCTTGTTTGCCACAGACCGCAGCGTCGCCTATGCGGAGGAGGATTCGTCTGGCCTGGGCGGTCTGCATCTGGTGTTTGATGTCACCACCTCCATTGCCCTGGCCGGCATGATGATGATGACAAACGAGGCCGTCATCCAGGAAAAGGTGAGCAGTCGGGCCTATGATGAGGAGACGCACGAGGGGTTCCGGGAGGTATCCACGCAGATCATCACGGCCCTCAATCGCCGGTTGGAAGAAAAAGTGGCGGGTGGAGCCCATCTCTTCCTGGACTCCAGCAAATATACCGATGCGGGCAAGCTGCCCCCCACGCTGGATATGGAAGCCACTTATCTGGTGGCCAGTGTCGAGATCCAGGTGGCTGCGTTTGGCAACAGCATGGCCTATTGGCTGCTGTCGCGCAAATTGGCCGAGTCCATCCTGAGGACACCCATTCCCGGTTCCAAAAAGGAGATGGCGGGTGCCGATGCCGACGTTGAAGAGGAAGAGGATGAAGCGTTGCCCTACACCGCACCAGGTGAGTTGCTCGCACCCCAGGTGGTGGGCAGTGTGCGACTGGTCATGACGGAAACCCCCTTTACACTGAAAGAAGAGGAAAAGGTGATGCGCGGCATCACCGCCATCACCCAGGACGGATACCGTTATATTGGCATAGAACGCAAAGGGGTGTTGATCCGGGTGCTCAGTCAGAGTGATATCCATCAGGTCATGGGGCCCTTTTACGACAGCGGCACCCCGACCCCTCGGGACAAGGCACTCCACGCCCTGCCCATCGGCAAACTCAATGCGCAGCAGCAACTGGTCAAAATTGCCTCGGATGGCACCATCAACGAGGCCGCCGAACTGATGCAAAAACACAAATTGCTCGCGCTGCCGGTCGTCAGCAACCGGGGCACCTTGCGCGGTTTTGTCCCCATCCACGCCGTGTTGGATTATTTCCGCCGGGCAGGAAAAAAATAACCCACCCAGAGAGACCACCCAGTGGTTTGTCTGCCAGCAGACGGCCTGCATGGCCGTCTGCCAGCAGACAGAAGGCCTTGATCGTCGTTGCGTCCACGAACTCTCCTGGATGCCCGCCTTCGCGGGCATGACGGAAATGGGTGTGATACGAAATTCGCTCGTCATTCCCGCGAAAGCGGGAATCCAGGGTTCTGACTGAAATGGCCGAAACGATGATCAAGGCCCTCGTCATGACCCGGCCAGTTGCGATAAATCATAACTATTACTTGTTTTTCAGGAAACCACTCATGAAAAAACTACTCTCTTTGTTTACTCTTATCCTGACGCTGTTGATCGTCCAGCCAGCCTTTGCCGCACTGACCAGACTGGCGGATAATGTCTATGCTTATGTGGGGAGCCAGGATGCCGCACCGACCCACAGTTTTGCCGCCAATGCCGGTATCGTGATCGGTCGGGACGGGGTGTTGGTGGTGGACACGCTGATCTCGGCCAAGGAGGGGGAACGATTTTTGGCCGATATTCGGGCGGTGACGGACAAGCCCATTCGGTATGTGGTCAACACCCACACCCATCTGGATCATGCCTTGGGCAACAGCGTCTTTGCCAAACAGGGAGCCACGATCATCGCCCATGAGGCCGACCGGACCCTGCTCGCCACCCAGGGAGCCGCGATTTTGCAAAAGGCCAGCAACTATGGCTTGAAACCGGAAGATATGGCGGGCACGGAGATTGCCGTTCCCACGCTGGCCTTCAGCGAGCGCATGACCATCGATCTGGGCGATGAGACGGTGCAATTGCTCCGTTTTGCCCCCTCCCATACGGTGGGCAGTCTGGTGGTTTATCTGCCCGCCAAAAAGTTGCTCTTCAGCGGCGATATTTTATTCACCGACTTTCACCCCAACCTGGTGGATGGCGACCTGGACGGCTGGGTCAAGACCCTGGACAACCTGTTGGCCATGGAGATGGAGCAGATTGTCCCCGGCCACGGTCCACTCTCGACCAAAAAAGATCTGCAAGAGATGAAGGCGTATATTCTCCTGTTTGACAGCAAGGCCAAAGAGCTGGCGGCCACTGCGCAGGATGCGGAAGCCACCGCTGCCGAGTTGTTGAAAATTTTACCGAAACGTTCCCTGGCGGAGTGGATGGTCCTGCACAATGTGGCGGGCCGCTATACCGCGAAAAAGTGACCGGGACACCATCTGGAGGGGGGGGACAACCTTTCCGGCAGAAACCGACCCCCAGGGCACCGACGGCCAAGCTGTCACAGGTTGCCGGTGTGGCCAAACAGGCACCCAAGGTGCTGGCTGCTCCCCCCCCGCAAATCCGGTGGAGTTGATCTGAAAATGGCCCAGGCGAAGGATGCGTTTGGGTCTTTTTAAATTACCCCCATCCGTGCGACCCATGGTGGACAAATGGGGCAAAGTGGCAGAAAGTTTTTGCTTGACTTGGTGGCGAGGAATTTGTAAGCATGTAGGAGAGCCACGCCGGGTTGTCCCGCCCGGCATGGCCGCCGTTTAGACCCTGAAAAGTGGATCGACGATCACATCCCAGAGCCGTTCGAGCAGCTCCAGGATGGCGTACAGGATGAATTGTCGCATCATGGCACACCCCCATCCGTGCGACCCATGGTGGACAATCGCACTGCCGGTCACACGGAACAAACAGTGCGTACCCCACGGATATGAGCTTCCTGTCGGGTAACAGAACAAGCTGGACAAAAAAAGCCTTCAACAAAACTGTTTGAAGGCTTTTTTTGTGTGCCTTGGGTGGCATATGTTGGGTACCATGCTGGGATCTTGCCGAATGGGGAGAAAAGGCGGGCGAGACGCCCGCGATCCCAGGATTGCGACACCTATACTGCACGCGGTCATAAGTGGCATTTCCTGTTCCGTCATTCCCGCGCAAGCGGGAATCCATTGGGCTTGTTGGACCTCCTGGATTCCCGCCTGCGCGGGAATGACGATACGTGTCAATTGTGACCGTGCGCAGTATATACACTCAAGGAGACCTGACATGCGTGACGCTGCCATCAATCTGCGCGCTTTGGCCGAGCAGCGCGATCTCATCGACTACGCGGCGCAATTGCTCGGCAAAACCCGCTCAGACTTTATGCTGGAGGCCGCCTGCGACAAAGCGCGGGCAGTCCTGCTTGACCAGGTTTTTTTCAGCCTGGATGCCGACAGGTTCCGTCCGTTTACCCAACTGCTGGATGCGCCGCCGACCCCCAATCCGGGGCTGGCGCACCTCATGGCAATCCAGGCCCCCTGGGCAACCGCCCAGGGATAGCAGACCGCACGACGCAGTCACCGGTCCGCCGCTCCACCAACCAAACGCTATCCCCCCAACGCCTCCTGCTTCCCGACCGTTTCTGCCACCCGCTGGATGGCCTCCAGGAACGCCCGTTTATTGATCGGCTTGGTCAGATGGCCGTCACACCCGGCGGCCAGACTCTCTTCTCTCTTGTCCGAGGAGGCGTGGGCACTCAGAGCCAGAATGGTCAGGGGATGCCGCCCCGCCTCCTGCTCCCATTGGCGAATGAGACGGGTGGCGGCATATCCATCCATGTTGGGCATCTGAATATCCGTCAACAGCAGATCGAAGGGCTCTTCTTTGACCCGCGCCACCGCTTCCAGGCCATCCTGAACAATGACCCAGCGATGCGGCGTCTTTTTGAGATAAAGCTGCAACAGCAATTGGGTGTCGGGAGAATCTTCCGCGATCAGAATGCGGAGCGGCCGGGCGGGAGCCGCAACCGGCGGAACCACAGGTGCCATGGTCAAAGGCAATGCCTGTACCGGATACCCCGGCAACGTGAAAAAAAAGGTGCTGCCGCGCCCCAATTGGCTTTTCACCCCGATCCGACCCCCCAGAAGTTCCACCAACTGGCGCGAGATGGCCAGACCCAGACCCGTGCCTCCATAACGGCGGATAATGCCTGAATCGGCCTGGGTGAACGGCTCAAAGATGCCAGCCTGATGCTCGGGAGCAATCCCAATGCCGGTATCCGTCACCTGGAACAGCAAGGTGTCCGCCTGGTCAGGCGATACGGTCAGGCGGAGCGATATCTGCCCCTGCTGGGTAAATTTGATGGCGTTGCCGAGCAGATTGATCAAGACCTGACAAACCCGCCCATCATCCCCCAGTACGACATCGGGCACATCCGAGGTCACCTCCTCCACCAGAACAAGTCCCTTCTCTTCGGCCACCATCCGCATCAAATAGGCGGTCTCCTCCACGACCTGGCGGGGAGGAAAGGGGCGTTCGGAGAGGGTGCAGCGTCCCGATTCGATGCGGGAAAAATCCAGCACATCGTTGATCACCCCCATCAATGCCTTGCCCGAACGGTGCATGGTCTGGACCAGATGGCGTTGTTCGGCATCCAGGTTGGTCTCCTTCAGCATATCCGACATGCCCAGCACCACATTCATGGGGGTACGGATTTCATGGCTCATGACGGCCAAAAAATCACTCTTGGCCTGGTTGGCCGCATCCGCCCGCTGCCGGGCCTGTTGCAACTCCTGGGTACGTTCCTGAACCTTCTGATCCAGCGAACTGTTCATTTCGCGCAACGCCTGCTCGGAGAGGCTCAGGCGGTACAACATGTCCTCCAGCGAACGGGAAAGAATGCGAATCTCATCATGCCCGGCGATGGGAATGGCCACATCGGCATCGCCAGCCCGGATCTGGTCGGCGGCCTGGATCAACGCGAGGATGGGGGTGGTAAAACGGGTGGCAAACCACCAGGCGACCACAAAACTGAGCAGGACACAAACGAGTGCGATCAGGATGGTCTTTTGCAGTTGCTGGAAAAGATTTTGATTGAGTTCTGCCAGGGAAAGTTGCAAATAGACCCAACCCAGTGTTTTTGCTCCGTCCAGGGTGATGGGCCGCCCCAGTTTGAACAACAGGTCGCCCCGCTCAACCAGCCAGCCGGGGGAGGTCAGGAGACGATCGACAAAGGGATCGTCCAGCCGTTCTCCCCGACTGGTATTGGTCTCCGTGCCATCGGCCAGCACCAGGCCTTGCGCGTCCAGGACAAAGGTAGTGGTGCACAGCGGAAATTCGGAACCCTCCTTCAGACCGCAAGGGGTTTGCCCTGGTAGGTCCAACGGAACGGTTTCGACATCGCCTTGTTAAAATACGCGATGAACGACGTGATTTTTTCC